>JANNKF010000197.1:0-2172 GCA_031396165.1 Bacteroidales bacterium
CAGTATGGTAAATTCTTCTTTTCAAGCTACTCTTCAGGATATGTTTTATGTATACAAGATAATAAACTACTTTGAATTATAATTATTGCACTGATTTTTTGATTCCGGTATAAATACTTGCAACGCCCCCGGTAAGTTTTGTCTGTCTGGTCTCAGAAAAACCTGCCTTTGACAATAATTTCAGAAAATCCTGATTATCAGGAAACTTCATCACAGATTCTGGAAGGTATTCGTATGCTGATTTGTCCTTCGAGAAAAGTTTTCCAAAAAATGGCAGAATATTTCTGAAATAAAAGTTGTATAGAGCTCTGAAAAATGGCACTGTGGGCTTCGAAAACTCAAGTACCATAACCATACCGTTAACTTTGTTCACCCGGTTCATCTCGGTAAGTCCTTTCAGCGGATCAGCAAAATTCCTCACTCCGAAGGCCACCATAACAACATCGAAGCTATTATCTCCGAATGAAATACTTTCAGAATCTTCCTGCAGAAGTTCTATCCGATCTGAGAGGCCTTTTCTGGCTACCTTTTCCCTTCCGATCTCAAGCATTTTTCCTGAAATATCGATACCGGTAATTTTCACCGGATCAAGCTTCATTGCTGCAATAGCAAGATCTGCGGTTCCTGTAGCGACATCGAGAATAACGGGATTTTTATGAGAATTGGAGATTATCCTTATTGCTTTTTTCCTCCAGAGCCTGTCAATATTGAAAGATAGAAAGTGGTTCAGAAAATCATATCTCCAGGCAATGGAGTCGAACATCGATTCAACAGCAGCTTTCTTATCTTCCATACAAAAATTAAAACGCAAATATAGGGATTTTAACTCTCACTACTTTATTCTGTTTCCTGGCCTTATTGCCAATCCCTCTTCTACTTGATTTTTACCTCATCCCCCATCCCCTTCTCCTCAAGGAGAAGGGGCGTAATAAACTGATATACAGCACATTAGCCCCTCTCTTAAAGGAGAGGGGTTGGGGTGAGGTAATTAGTATATAAAAGCCAGGTTCATGCAATAAAATAATTTCCTATTTTTACATATACTAAATATCATACTAATTAAGATGAACAAAACAATTATGGTTACCGGAGCAACGGCTGGTTTTGGAAAAGCGATTGCAGTCCGTTTTGCAGAACAAGGAAATAATATCATAATTACAGGACGAAGAAAAGAGCTACTGGATGAACTGGAAAAAGAGCTTCTCACGCTTAATAAGATAAAAGTTCTTGCTCTTAATTTTGATGTACGGAAACGGGCTGAAGTTGAGTCTGTTATAGAAAATATGCCATTAGAATGGAAGAATATAGATATTCTCGTAAATAATGCAGGACTGGCTGTGGGCATGTCACATATTGACAGTGGCACCATTGAAGACTGGGAAAGGATGATAGATACAAATATCAAAGGTCTTCTTTATGTTACAAGAGCTGTTTCCCCATTAATGGTTTTAAGGAACAGGGGACATATTTTTAATATCGGATCTATTGCCGGGGAGGAAGCCTATGAAAACGGAAATGTTTATTGTGCAACAAAGGCTGCTGTTGCAACACTATCAAAATCGATGCGTATCGACCTTCTGAAAAATAATATAAAAGTGACCAACATTGCTCCCGGAATGGCAGATACGGAATTTTCTATTGTGAGGTTTAAGGGTGATAAAGAAAAAGCTGCTTCTGTTTATAAAGGAATTGAGGCGTTATCTGCCGGAGATATAGCCGATGTTATATATTATTGTGCATCCCTTCCGGAACATGTTTGTATAAATGAACTTGTGATTACTCCGACCCAGCAGGCAAGTGTAAATCATAATTACAGAAAGGTTTAAAAAGCGGAGAGTGGAGAGCGGAGAGCGGAGAGTGTAAAAGAAGAAGCAAAGGAAAAGGCAAACGTCCGTAGGGAAATCACATGTGATGTCCCTATTATTGAAATGATCACCTATGTTGTTGATATGATCACCTATGTTGTTGAAATGATCACCTATGTTGTTGAAATGATCACCTATGTTGTTGAAATGAGCGCCTAAGTTATTGAAATGACCTCCTAAGTTATTGAAATGACCTCCTATGTTATTGAAATGACCTCCTTTGTTGTTGAAATGATCGCCTATGTTGTTGAAATGATCTCCTATGTTGTTGAAATGATCACCTATGTTGTTGAAATGAGCGCCTATC
>JANNKF010000014.1:0-2896 GCA_031396165.1 Bacteroidales bacterium
GATCAGGATCTTCTTCTTCAAGATTATGAACTTCAGATAACCTGTCGAGACTCATTTTAGCATCCTGTGACATTCTGAAAAAACTAATTATCTGACTTACAGGTGCATTTAGCTGGCCGATAATAAACTGCACCGCCAGCATCATTCCAAGTGTCATTTCGGCATGAAGCACAGCTGTAGCCGCAGTAACAGTTATCAGAATATTTGTAACCTCGTTTATGAAGGTTGCACCTGCTGACTGGTATTGAATTATACTTAATCCCTTTACCTTAAGGTCAAAAAGAGTAGCCTGAAGTTTTTCCCAATCCCATCTTGTACTTAACTCACTTTGGGTCAGCTTTATCTCCTGCATACCATTTACAATATTAATCAGTTTACTTCCTGATTTAGACATGAGCTTAAACCTCTGATGGTCAAGTCTTGCCCTTGACTTCATAAAAAGTGAAACCCAAATAATATAAAGGGCTGATCCTGCAATAAACAGGAAAAGTAATTTAATACTGAAAATTGCAAGTACAATGCCGAACACGACAATGTTGAAAAATGAAAACAGAATACTAAGGCTTGTAGAAGAAGATCCTGATCAGGGCCTTAAGGTTCGCAAACTTCCGGACAAAAAGGATATTTATATTAACAATCTGTCGTATCAATACGAGGGACCTCGTTCTCCCTTTGCCCTTAAAGATGTTGACCTGTTTTTTGAGGAGAACAAAATCACCGCAATTGTGGGTACCAGTGGCAGTGGAAAAACTACTTTGCTTAAAATGCTACTCGGTTTTTATCAACCGGTTAATGGTGAGATACTGGTAGGGGATACCCGGCTTACGAATATTAGTCTTAAACTTTGGCGGGAAAAAGTTGGTGCGGTTATGCAGGATGGATATTTATTCTCCGATACAATTGCATTAAATATTGCACCAGGTTCAGAGGAGATTAATGAGTCGCGGTTGGTTAATGCTGCCACTATAGCAAATATAAAGGGATTTATTGAATCTCTTCCTCTGGGATATAATACTAAAATTGGTGCTAACGGTCATGGTCTTAGTGAAGGGCAGAAACAAAGATTACTGATAGCAAGAGTCGTATATAAAAATCCTGATATAATTCTTTTTGATGAAGCAACCAACTCTCTGGATGCCAACAATGAAAAAGTGATCGTCGAAAACCTCACCGGGTTCTTTGAAGAGAAGACAGTGATTATTGTTGCTCACAGACTGAGTACAGTCAGAAATGCTGATAAGATTATTGTGATCGACAGTGGCAGGATTGTAGAAACAGGTACTCACGATTCATTAATTGCCACAAAGGGCGCATATTTCAATCTGGTAAAAAATCAACTTGAATTGGGCAATTAAAACAGTGTATGAAAGACCGCAGATCTGAAATAATATATTCCTACCCTGTTAATGAGATTATGGGGAACCCTCCGGGAAGGATACTGAGGTGGGGAACTACAATCATCTTTACGGTTTTCTGTATTTTTATCCTCTTCGCATGGCTTATAAAGTACCCCGATACAATACCTGCTCCGGTTGAAATAACAACCGTAAATCCACCTGTTACTCTTGTTAGTAAAATAACAGGACGCATAAAATTCTTATACATCGGGGAGAGCGATAGCGTTAAAGCAGGTCAGTTGGTTGGGGTAATGGAAACAACAGCTTCAATAGATGAAATCATACTGCTCAGCCGATCAATTGATACAATAATCAAGCCCGAACTATTGAATCCTCAAAGAATTCCTTCATTTCTGCAATTAGGTGAATTACAGGGATTTTATGCCACTTTTCTGAAAAATATTTCAGATTTTGACAGTTATATTCAAAATGATTTTAATGGCAATAAAATATTATCTCTTGAAGAAGAAATAAGCCGGATACAGGAATACATATATCGTCTGAAGGTAAAGGAGAACCTGTTTAGCGATAACTACAAACTGGAAGCCCGAAAATATTCAAGGGACTCTTCACTCTATTCAGATAAGGTAATTCCGGAAAGCCAGCTCGAGGTTTCACGTCAATCGCTTATCAGGATAAAAACTGAACTACAACAGGTAAGAATTGATCAATCACAGAAGTCAATTGAAATCGCTGAAAAACGCCAGCTGATACTTGATTACAGAATCAGAAGAATTGAGGAGAGGGAAAAATTAATATTTGTTCTGAGAGAATCGTTTCAGAATCTTAAAGCACAGATTGACATCTGGAAGAACAACTATCTGCTTATATCTCCGATAGATGGTTTGGCAACTTTTACACGGTTCTGGAGTGCAAACCAGTCCGTTACTAAAGACGAGCCGGTTCTTACAATAGTGCCGCTTGTGCCAGGGAGTTTTATTGGCAGGTTAACCCTGAAAATGCAACGATCAGGGAAAGTAACGACCGGGCAGTTGGTAAATATAAAGCTTGCCGGATATCCTTACATGGAGTTTGGAATGGTGCGAGGTGTTGTAAAATCGAAATCTTTAGTCCCTGCTGCTGATGCATACATTATTGAGATCAACCTTCCTGACGGTCTGCTGACATTGTATGGTAAGCAACTTGATTTTACCCAGAATATGCAGGGAACTGCTGAAGTAATTACCAATGATGTGAGGCTGCTTCAGAAAATTATTAACCCTTTCAGATACATGATATCAAGAAACAGGAGAAATTAGGATCTATTTTCTTGAATAGGGCTCATAATCATCATCTTTCGATGTTGAGAAGTATGTTGTATCTGAAGATGTTTTTTTTACATTCGCAATACCTTTCTGATCTTTCTTAATGTATTTCTGATATAATCTGAATGCAACAAATGAAATTGCGGCAGCGAAAATAATTACCTCTTTTGTTTCCATTTAATTATTACAATTGAAATTTATTAATGTATTAATTGTGTTATCTAAATTTTTTCC
>JANNKF010000025.1:0-5905 GCA_031396165.1 Bacteroidales bacterium
TTGAATTTTTTTGTCTTCTTCATCTTTTGATTAAAAATCTAATTATTCATTTTAATTTTTGTGTTTAAATTTTTTAGGCATTCCATAATGACTTTTGTTTAACAATTCTCACGACACTACAGCAAAAAAAAAAGTGTTTATTAAAATTTACATCTTATATATATTTTTTTGGTTTTACCAAATTATGATAAAAAAAATTTTAAAATATATTTTTCACAAAAAAAAAAAACACGACTCTGTAGAATACCATTTCGACCCGATGAATTCCGATGCTGAGCTTACTTATCTTAAGATCAGCAATTACCTGGGAGAAGGTGATGTAACACAGGTAAAACCCAATTCGGAAATCAGACCGCTCACAATTACCGGAACCAGGTATATAGATTTTCTGGTACCGGGACTGATAACAATGGGAGTAATGATGTCGTGTATGTGGGGAATCAGTTACGGAATTATTGAGAAGAGATCCAAAAAACTCCTGAGGAGACTTGTGGCAACACCGATGAAGAAATCGTATTTCCTGGTGGCATTAATAACTGTAAGGATAATTATGAACCTTATTGAATCCTCAGTACTGCTGATATTTGCACTTTTTGCATTTAATATGACTGTTCAGGGCGATCTTTCAGCGCTTATTCTCCTGTATCTGGCCGGGAATATTGCCTTTGCAGGTCTGGCGGTACTTATTTCTTCACATACCTCAAATACCGAAGTAGGCAACGGTCTGATAAATTTTGTCGTCATGCCTATGATGGTTTTATCCGGAATATTTTTCAGCTATCAGAATTTTCCTGACTGGAGCCTGGTTGTTATAAAAAATCTTCCTCTGACGATGCTAACGGATGGTGTAAGAGGAATCTTCAATGAAGGGGCAGGTTATCAGGAAGTTGCAATGCCGATATTAATTCTGACATCTATTGGTGTTATTTTTTTCACAGCAGGTTTGAAAATATTTAAATGGCATTAATCCTTTAACCTCTCCGAGGTACATCCCTATGCCATTCGCTGTAGGCGATACACAATTGAAAAGAAGAAATCCAAAAAAAATTACCAACCGATGCATCAATTAACATTTCATACTGTCTTTTATCTGAAAATGAAATCAAATAAAAAGAGATATATGAAAAGTCTGAGAGTTTTTACAATCGCAATCGCTATCCTGAGTATTGCAGCATGCAGCCAGGCCCAAATGAGAAGAACGGTACGTGGTGACGGCAATGTGGTAACAAAAGAAAGAAAAACTGAATCATTCACCGGGATAAGGGTAAGCACAGGCATCGATGTTTATCTGAAACAGGGCGACAATGTATCAATGTCTGTTGAAGCAGACGAGAATCTTCATGAATACATAATTACCGAAGTGAGAGGTGGTGTGTTGCATGTATATACCGATGCCAATATCCGTGAAGCTGAAAGAAAAAGAGTATATGTAACAATGAAACAGGTTAACTCAGTGAAAACTGAAAGTGCCGGCGATGTTGTAGGACAGACACCGATAAAAACAGACATGCTGAATTTGTCAGCCAGCAGCGCAGGCGATATCAAACTCGAGGTCTATGCAAATGAAATTGAGCTGGATATCAGCAGCTCAGGCGACATTACCCTGACAGGCGAAGCTGAAAAACTTAACGGAAGTCTAAGCAGTGCAGGCGACCTGAATGCTTATGACCTCTCGGTTACTGAGGCAGACATTTCAGCATCCAGTGCAGGAAATGCAGATATTAATGTCTCACAGAGAATAAGAGCGAGAGCATCGAGCGCAGGCGATATTAATTACATGGGCAATCCAAAATATATCGATGCTCACTCCTCGAGTGCCGGAAGTATAAGAAAAAGGTAAATTCTACTCCATATATCTCACATTATTAAAGGCTGTCGGTTTATTTCCGACGGCTTTTTTTTTTACCTTTGTGGTACTTGGCATGAGCTAAAACAAAAGATAATATTCTGAATAAAATGATATTGACGAAATAATGGAAAACTTAAGTATCAATCTGAAAAACACAGGCAACTTTATCTCAATTGAAGAAATAGTTGCACACGCCCAGCTGTCAGTCATGCATCTTGACACACTTAATGCAGGGACCGGACCCGGTAATGATTTCCTCGGCTGGCTAACATTGCCTGATGACATTCTGGCTCAGCTCGGGAAAATAGAAAAAACCGCCAGCCACCTGAGATCGGTTTCCGATACAACCGTTGTGATCGGAATCGGTGGATCTTATCTTGGTGCCAGGGCTGTGATTGAAGCTCTCTCTCATAGTTTTGCACCTCTGGTTAAAACAAAGCATCATGACATAATATTTGCAGGACAGAATATATGTGAGGATTATCTTGCCGATCTTATTGAAATACTCGATCAAAGAAACTACTCAATTGTTGTAATCTCAAAATCCGGTACAACAACCGAACCTGCAATTGCATTCAGGATCCTTAAAGATCATCTTGAGAAAAAAGTTGGCAAACAGGCTGCTGCTGAGCGAATTATTGCAATAACAGATGCAAAAAAAGGTGCTCTCAGATCACTTGCAACAACAAACGGATATGAAACTTTTATTATACCCGATAACATTGGCGGCCGCTATTCGGTACTCACACCCGTCGGACTTCTCCCGATAGCCATTAGCGGTCTCGACATAAGAAAACTTGTTGAGGGAGCTAAATCAATGGAACTGCTCACAAGAAAGAATAAACATGCTGAGTCTAATCCTGCACTTCTCTATGCCTCAGCCAGAAATCTGTTATTACAGGGCGGCAGATCAGTTGAAATTATGGTTGGTTTTACTCCGAAGATTCATTTTCTTGCAGAATGGTGGAAACAATTATTTGGCGAAAGTGAAGGAAAAGACGGAAAAGGAATTTTTCCAGCTTCGGTTGATATGACCACCGATTTGCACTCAATGGGACAATATATTCAGGATGGACAGAGGATCCTCTTCGAAACGATGATCTCTGTAAAAACTCCTTCCCGGAAGATCACGGTTCCAATGGAAAAGGACGATTCTGATCAGTTGAATTATCTGGCAGGCAAAAGATTATCGGAGGTAAATCATAATGCAGAGATTGGTACGACCCTTGCCCATAACGACGGTAATGTTCCGATAATTACCATTACCCTCCCGTTGCTCAATGAATTCTACACAGGCCAGATCATGTATTTCTTTGAAATTGCCTGTGCAGTAAGTGGATATGTACTTGATGTCAATCCTTTCGATCAGCCGGGTGTGGAGGCATATAAAGCGAATATGTTTGCATTACTTAACAAACCTGGTTTCGAAGAGGCCGGTAAAAAATTAAAAGAAAGATTATAAGAAGTATTTCTTGCAGTTCCGATAGCTATCGGAATCGCTGATTTACGCAGATTATAAAATTCGAAATCTGCTGCTGGCGCAGATTTGCAATCCGTGCCATTAGACATAAAATTCTGGCACGAATTACAAATTCGCGCCAGCAGTATGTAAACTTCAAAATCTGCACCAATCAGTGTAATCTGCGGGAAAATAATTAGTAGCATACCCTAATCCTGTTAAATATGAAAAATTTTAAATTTTCCTTTTTTCTGGTTGTTGTCCTTATCTGCTCCCTGTCATTAGGCAGTTGTAAAAAGTGGAGCGAAACCGGAACCGGTTCACTCAGAATTGTGACTAACGAAGAGGGTCAAACCCTCAGTTATGACACCACATCCGGTGTTAAATTATTAACAGTAAACGGATTGGCGTTTAAAGATCTTAACAAGGACGGGAAGCTGGATATCTATGAAGACTGGCGTATGAGTGCAGATGACAGAGCAAAAGATCTGGCCTCCAAATTGAGTGTGGAACAGATTGCCGGTCTGATGTTATACAGTGCCCACCAGGCAATTCCGGCAGGAGGTACCAGGTTCGGTGCCAGCACTTATAACGATAAACCATTTGCAGAGAGCGGAGCGAAACCTTCCGATCTCAGCGATCAGCAGAAAAAATTTCTTACTCAGGATAACCTTCGTCATGTACTTGTTACTTCTCTTCTGAGTCCCGAGGTTGCAGCGCTATGGAATAATAATGTTCAGGCACTCTGCGAGGGAATTGGCTTCGGAATTCCTGCCAATAACAGTTCAGACCCGAGACATCGCTCTGCTTCAGATGCCGAATTTAATGTTGGCTCTGCAGGTCAGATCTCAATGTGGCCCGGCTCTCTTGGTATGGCAGCTACCTTCGATCCGGCAATTGTGAAGAGATTCGGACAGGTAGCTTCAATAGAATACCGGGCATTGGGAATCTCTACTGCTCTCTCACCCCAGATTGATCTGGCTACCGAACCACGATGGAGCAGAGTAAACGGAACATTTGGTGAGAACCCTCAAATGTCCGCCGACTTTGCCCGGGCTTATGTCGACGGATTTCAGACCTCAGAAAATGACAAGGTAATTTCTGGTGGATGGGGCTATACCAGTGTTAATACGATGGTAAAGCATTGGCCGGGAGGTGGTCCTGAAGAGGGAGGAAGAGATGCTCATTACTCATTTGGTAAATATGCTGTATACCCTGGCAATAATCTGGCTGATCATCTGATCCCGTTTACAGAAGGAGCTTTCAAGCTTCAAGGTGAAACGAAAATGGCTTCGGCAGTTATGCCATATTATACTATATCCACAGGAATAGACAATGTTAATAATGAGAATGTTGGAAACAGCTTCAATAAATATATTATTAATGATCTGCTGAGAGGAAAATACAACTTCGACGGGGTGGTTTGTACCGATTGGGGCGTTACAAAAGATTTAACTGCTATTGACGGATTCGGAACAACACCCTGGGGCGCTGAAAAATTGAGTGTATCAGAGCGGCATTATAAAATAATCATGGCAGGTGTCGATCAGTTTGGCGGAAATAATGATGCCGGTCCGGTTATAGAAGCTTACCAGATGGGTGTTAAGGAATATGGTGAACAGTTTATGAGAACCAGAATGGAGCAATCAGCCGTTCGTTTGCTTAAAAATATTTTCAGGGTCGGACTCTTTGAGAATCCTTACCTCAATGCGGAGGAAACTAAAAGAATTGTCGGCAATGAAGAGTTCATGAAGGATGGTTATGATGCACAGTTAAAATCCGTAGTCATGCTAAAGAACCGCGCAAAAGTTCTTCCTGTGGTTAAACAAAAAACAGTTTATATTCCCAAAAGAATCACAACGGCTGGAAGAAGTATGTTTGGAGAGGCAACACCTGCATCTTTAAATTATCCGATAAATATAAATATTGTTAAGAAGTACTACAATGTAACAGACAATCCTGCTGAGGCCGATTTCGCCCTGGTTGTTGTCAGAAGTCCGAATGCTGGTAGTGGATACGATGCATCAGATGTTATGAAAGGTGGAACCGGATATATTCCTATAAGTCTTCAGTACAAACCATACAAGGCTATTGAAGCCCGTGATCCCAGTCTTGCCGGGGGCGATCCTCTCGAGAATTTCACCAATAGAACTTACAGGGGAAAATCAGTTATTTCTTCTAATGAAAGTGATCTCAAACTGATCCTTGAAACGAAAAAAGCAATGAATGATAAACCTGTAATTGTATCAATTGCGATGTCGAAGCCAATGGTTTTCAATGAGTTTGAAAAAGAAGTGAATGCCATTATTCTTTCATTTGATGTTCAGGATCAGGCCTTACTTGATATTTTGTCAGGGGCTGCTGAACCATCAGGTTTACTTCCATTACAGATGCCGGTCGACATGAAAACTGTCGAGACACAGAAAGAGGATGTACCGTATGATATGACCTGCCATACCGATTCGGAAGGAAATGTTTATGACTTTGGTTTCGGATTGAACTGGAGTGGTGTAATAAAAGATTCCAGGGTTGAAAAGTATGGGAAAAAATAACTTAGCTGGCGATTCCTCATTTCGTCCCGAAAAATCGGGACTTCA
>JANNKF010000121.1:0-8508 GCA_031396165.1 Bacteroidales bacterium
TATCAGCCGCGTCCGCGGCATGAAAAGAGGAGCCCGCGATCGGAAGATTCCTGGCTACCGCCTCCTTGGGAATGCCACGGATGATGTGGAGACCAAACTTAAGCCCCAGCGAGTGCAGATAGTCGGCGAGAGGTTTGAAAGTGAAATCCTTTCCGGCAGAAGGGAAGCGGGCCGGCACCGGAACATAGCGACCGTACTCGTCCATCTCGTAACGCGTATTCTTGACGTTGCCCCGGGCATCGAGATTGTCCAGGTACCAGCCTTCGTCCACGACAACGTATTCCCAGCCAAACCGCTTTAGGTTCTGGGCCATCCACTTAGCATTCGCCTTGATGCTCTCTTCATTGAGTGTTCTGCCGTAAGAATCCCAGCTGTTCCATCCCATTGGCGGAGTCGGAGCCCAGCTTTGAAAAGGCAGGCTCGCTTCTGAGCCTGTATCCGCGATTTTTTTTGTCTGACAGGCAATAAAAATGAAAGCAGCCAGAAATACAATGATGAGTTTTTTCATTTCAGGAAATATTAATGATTCCTACCTAAAAAGTAACGGTGCAAATTCGTTGAGACTTCGCCTCCAGGTGAGCCACTCATGGTCAGTTCCCGGAGATTCATAGTAAACATGATTAATTCCTGCAGTTGTAAGTGAAAGATGAAAGCCATTTACAGCCTTATACATGTTCTGTGGTTCTGCGGTACCAATACCTATCCAAAGCAGTTTTACCTTTTTATTGAATGATGCTGCATCGGCAAGAGCACCATTATAGTCTTTATTCACATCGAGCCCTGCGCCACTGAACCTTCCGGCTCCGCTGAATCCTCCGATATAGGCAAACTTATCGAGATTCGACATTGTAATCTGCATAGTCTGCATTCCTCCCATAGAAAGTCCGGCCATGGCTCTGCGCTCCCTGTCAGACAGCGTGCGGAAGTTTGAATCTATAAATGGGATAAGATCATTTATAATCACCTCCTCAAATGCTGAAGGGCCTGAAGGTTGCTGACCCTGCACAGGAGCCGGTGCTCCGGGCCTTGTTGCATAACCCTGATCCATAACTATTATCATCGGTACAGCTTTGCCTTCAGAAATAAGGTTGTCGAGAATTATATCAGCTTTTCCCTGAACGCTCCATCCACGCTCATCTTCACCCGATCCATGCTGAAGATAAAGCACAGGGTATTTTTTGTTCAGATTGTTATTATAATCAGGAGGACAATATACAAAGCAGCGTCTCCATGCTTTGGTCACATTTGAAAAATACCATTTCTGTCTTATATCCCCATGGGGAACATCCTTTAGAGAGTAATAGCTGACACCTGCTTCAGGAACCTCAATTCCACTTGACATTTTGCCCCATCCGAAGAAAGACTCGCTTGTCGGATCGGAAACCTGCACTCCATCAATAATTAAAAAATAGTAATGAAATCCTGGTACCAGAGGCTCTGAAGTGAATGACCAGATCCCATTCTCCCCTTTTATCATATCGAATGTTTTTCCAAGCAGGATCTGAACTTTTTGGGCATCAGGAGCTTTAACCTGAAATATTGCCCTGAGGTCGGATGTGATTCTGGGATACTGTGCTCCTCTTACATTTGAGGAAGCCGGTTTTGTATCGGGTGGCACTTGTGGAATCTGACCATAACCATATGCCATCATCAGAAACACCAGTGAAAGAGAAAGACATGTTAGCTTTTTCATTGCTTCAAATATTAAGTGTATTTTTTACATTTATTTTAATGGAATTCCAATTTTTGAACGTAGATACACGATGCATCGTGTATCTACGGAATCCAATGCATATCGACGGAATGCAATGTAAATCGACGGCATTTATTTCACAGCCAGTTTATACCATTTAATCGCATTCTGGTTGTAAATTTTATCAACAACCTGTTTCGGAAGCTGAAGCCCCCGGAAAGACCCTCTGAACTCCGGAGCGGTCATTTCTTCATCAGATGTAAAGTATTTCCAGTCCTCCATCCATGTATTATGCATGCTGCTCTTAAATCCATCAGGATTACTGCTGCCACTATAACCAACATCGGTTCCATAAAGGAGTCTGTCCTGGTATTTTATACAGAAATTCCGTACTTTTTCCCGATTCTTGACAGACTGATACTGCAGGTGACAGATACGTGCTGACATATCAACTGCCAGGTTTGGGAACCGGTCGAATCTGGCTGCGATTGAATCTACATTCCATTCGAAGCTTGCGAGATGGCATCCGATAAATGTGAGATCAGGATGATTCAGAAGTAGATTATCGCGCGCTTTCATCTGAACTTCATACGACGGGAATTCAGGATGAAGAAACATATGGTAATTGGGATTCCTTGCAAAATAGCTGCTGTCGCTGTTTACAGTCATTTCATCCAATGGCAGCCAGCAGTTTCTCGGTTCACCCAAATGACCGGCAATAGGAAGGCCTTTGCTTATTATAAAATTAATAATAGGGTCGAGAGCCGGATCATCAACCATTATAAACTTTCCATTTTTATCACGGACTGTCATGCCAATATTCTTCCAAATCTTTACTGCAATAGCACCTTCTGCTATATCGCGATCCAATTGTGATACAATCTTTGAGCTCCATTCCTCCTTTCCCCAACCTATTGTATCGAATAAAAATGTTGGTCCGAAAAATACTCTGTCGGGATATTTTCCTGCCGAATTTGAGGCAAAATGATGCTGTTCCCTGATGTTTGCTGAATCACCATGATCCACCCCCAGAGTTATAAGTTTAAAATTATCCACAGCAGCAAGGCCTTCAAAGACTCCGTCATCACTTCGCAGGTGAACATGGGAATCTATTTTCATGACCGACTGATAATCTTCTGCAGTATAATAACTGGTCTGGCATCCCGCAATTATTATTAATGCGAGCATTGATGAAGCTGATATTATTTTCATTGATTCAGAGGTTTTGGTCACCAATAAAAGTAATAAAAAAAAGAAGATCACAGCACTTAAACTGTGATCTTCAAATCTCAAAAAATGTTTTCTTAATTTCTATTTCTTCAATGGCATCTTAACATAATCGGCGGCATTAAGAAAATCGATACTTTTCTGGCAACTTACAAAGTTGGTAAAGTTATAACGTTCAACTTCCACAACGCCGTATTTCATACCTGAGATCTTTGCACCTTTCCATATTGCTTCAAAATCCATCATTCCGCTGGCGCCAATTTCTTCCTTATCTTTAATGTGCCAGAGTTCGAAACGGCCGGGATACTTGTTGAAGTAATCAATTGGATTTGCTCCACCTACAACAGCCCAGTAAAGGTCAATCTCGAACATAACTTTCTTAGGATCAGTATTTGCAAGCATATAATCATACATAGTCTGTCCGTCAAGCTTGGTAGAAAATTCCTTGTCATGATTATGATAACCAAAACGGATTCCTTTTGCATTACACATCGCACCTACTTCATTGAAATAGTCACAATATGCTTTCAGTCCTTCCAATGTTTTATAAGCTGTTTGACCCATTGATGGCTGAACTATATATTTTGCACCGGCAGCAACATGTGCATCGATACAGGTTGCCCACCATTCCATTGTTTTTGCCTTATTTGCAGCATCAGGTGCATTCTGGCCGGTATGCGAACTCAACACAGTCAGTTTGTTTGCTTTGCAAAGGTCTTTGAAAGCAACAGGGTCTAAATTGTAGAACTTTCCATCACGGTAACCGGCAGGTTCAACAAATTTATAGCCCATCTGATTCACTCTTTTTATAGTGTAAGGGACATTTTTGTTAATTGAATCACGAAGAGAATAGAGTTGTAAGCCAATGAATTTCTGCGGAGTCTTCTTAAAAGAATAGCTTGTTGTAACAACCAGACCTGCAATAGCAAGTAAAAGGACAAATGAGAGAATACTTCTTTTTTTCATTTCGATAAGGTTTTAGAATTTTGACGAAAGATAGGCAAATTTTTTATACGGCGTTACGGCGTTAGGGTATTAAGGCGTTACTGCT
Organism: Bacteroidales bacterium; assembly: GCA_031396165.1. GTDB lineage: Bacteria > Bacteroidota > Bacteroidia > Bacteroidales > VadinHA17 > LD21. Next base: position 3,972 of record JANNKF010000121.1, read on the forward strand.
TTAAGGCTTTACGGCGATTTGCCGTTAGGCCGTTATACCGTTATGCCATTTTTTGTTGCCTTACAAAAAGGAAAGATCATAGAGGGAGAATACAATAAATAACTATTTTTGGTTGTTTAAGTGAAAAATATTAAAATGAATTATATTACTATTATGTTGAAAAATAATCTTTTATCCCAATGAAGATTCTTGTAATAGAAGATGAGCCTGAGATGCTGGGATTGATAAAACAATTTCTGGAAGATGAGAATTACATTGTGGAAGAGGCTAGTAATTTCAGTACCGGACTGGATAAGGTTGTCTCTTACAATTACGACTGTATACTACTTGATATTATGCTGCCCGATGGAAACGGACTTGAGTTACTGCAGGAACTTAAAAACCTGGAAAAAGCCGACAGTGTTATCATTATTTCGGCAAAAGATTCACTCGATGATAAAATAAAAGGATTGAATCTTGGTGCTGATGACTACCTCGCAAAACCGTTTCATATTGCAGAACTAAATGCAAGAGTTAAATCTGTAATTCGCCGAAAAAAGTCGGACGGCAAGAGATTTCTGGAATTGGAAAATGTGAAAATAAATACCGAAGAGCGGTTGGCACTGATAAACGATATGCCGGTAGATTTGAATCGAAAAGAATTTGACATTCTTGTGTTTTTGATGATGAATAAGAACAGGATTGCCAGTAAATCAGCAATAGCTGAAAATATCTGGGGTGATTACATTGATCAGTCTAACGATTTCGATTTCATCTATTCACAAATTAAAAACCTTCGAAAGAAGCTACAATATCATGATGCAAAGGTTGATATTAATGCTGTTTATGGAATGGGTTATAAACTGGCAATCAAATGAAACTGATTAATCATACACTGCTTTTTCTTTCAGCTATTCTATTTGTAACTGTTAGTATGTGGGCTGTATTTTTTTATTATCAGCTATTGAATCAGGTTAAAATAACAATTGACGAAGGTCTGGCAAATTATAAAATTGTATTAATCGATAAATTGAAAGACGATAGTTTAATTATTCAACAAAATGTTTTCATTGAGAATAATTACATCATAAAAAATGTAACCGAGGAGTATGCTCTCAGGGTAAGAGACTCTTACAAAGACACCATGATTTTTTCAACGGTAAAAAATCTCCGTTACCAAACCAGGTTGCTTACATCAGCATTTGTTGCAACCGATGGAAAGTATTATGAAATGAAAGTGATTTCTCAGGAATTAGATAAGAGTAAGTTGATTGAAAAGCTTGCATCTTCATTATTGTGGCTTTACCTATTCTTGTTCGTCAGTACCATATTGACAAACAGATTTGTATTGGAAAAGACATGGAAACCGTTCTATCAATTGATTAAATATCTGAATGATTTCCGGCTTGACAAAATGGAATTACAAAAACCATCTGAATCAAGGATCAGGGAATTTTCAATACTGAATAAATCGATCCTGAATCTTTTAAAAACAAATGTTGGAATTTTCGATAGCCAGAAGCAATTTATTGAGAATGTATCGCATGAACTGCAAACACCACTGGCAATTGGTATTAATAAACTTGAACTGCTTGCCGGTGATAAGGACCTGTCAGCTGAACATATAACAAAAATCGGTTCCGTAATTGAAACCTTTCAAAGACTTTCAGGCCTTAATAAGTCATTGCTGCTATTGTCAAAGATCGAGAACAAACAATTCATTTCAAAAGAAATATTGAGTCTTGATGAGATATTTACCCGGATATTAGATGATTTCTCAGAATATTCAGAATTCAGAGAGATCAGGACAGAATACCATAAAGAGGATTTGTGGTTTATCAAAATCAATAGAGATCTTGCTGATATCTTAGTTTTGAATCTTGTAAAAAATGCAATTAGGCATAACCTGTCGGGGGGAGAACTAATCATCAGACTGTTCTCTTCTGGTTTCTCGATTGAAAACACAAGCGCAGAGCCGGCAATGCCTTCAGATAAAATATTTGAACGGTTCAACAGGAATCCTAAAAGTAAAAGCTCCACAGGGTTAGGACTGGCCATAGTTAAGGCTATTGCTGATGTTTCAGAGTTAACAGTAAATTATACTTACAACGGAAGACATATTTTTAAAGTCAGTTCTTCATCAGAATAGATTTTCATTTACTTCATAATTAATATGAGTATCGGGAATGACTAATAAATATGTAATTATAGCAGAGAAATCCCTCGTAGGCACTACATGTGACAATATATTGCATTTCACTGAATAAGAGCAAGTTGAATATTTTTATTTTTGTTGGATACTGTTGGTTCTATATTTTTTATGAACAACGAAGTGGCTTAATATGAATAATCTCCGGCGTAGCCTGATCTTTCATCACATTTTACTGAGAATCATACTTTCGGTTTGTTCCGATCCGGGATGACACCGGGTTTTTGGGAAGGCAAGGGGGATTAACCGGATTAGGGATCTCATAATCAATATTGCAATGTTATTACTGATTCCCGATACTCATATTAAATTTTTAAAATCATAGTAGTTTTCTCCATCATTTCAGAAAAATCCAGAATCTTTCCAGATTCATGCCACTTCTTTGCATAGACAAAAAATTGCTTTATGAAAAAGATTATAGGATCAGTCGTACTATTTATTTTTGCAGGAAACACTTTCGCACAGGAAATCAATCAAAAAAATGTTCCGGCAGTAGTCCTAAACGCTTTTCAATTAGAGTTTCCAAATGCAACTGATATGAAATGGAAACTTGAAAAAGGGAATTATAATGCTGGTTTCGAAGTTAACAATAAGGAAAATCAACTGGTAATAAGCAACAGAGGTACGATCCTGCAGCATTTTCGGGATTTGTATGTAAGTGAAATCCCAAAAGTAGTCCTGGAGACCATAAAATCCAAAGTTAATTTTTTTGATGTGAGTGATGCTGACAGGTTGGAAGACGTCAGTAATACCAGTTATAGAATAATTTTAAAGAATAATGAAAACACCCATTCATTCCTGATAGATGAAACGGGAAAACTACTAAAATATACAAAGGACTTAAATGAAATTGAAGTGCCTGCTCCTATTATTGCCTATATTAACAGTAAATATGGATCAATCGACATTGATGATGTATCTTTTACAGAAGAAAATGGAAATATCAGCTATCTGCTTGAAGGTGAGATAAATGATATGGATCATGTTTTTATTTTTAATGATAAAGCAGGTCTGTTAAGACATGAACAGGATCTCAGGAATAGTGAGATACCTGTTCCAGTTATGATTATTGCAAATAAGTCTTTTACTGGTAATGATATTCGTGATGCTGATTTGACTGAGGAAGACGGGAAATTCAAGTATACAATTCAAATGAGAAAATCAAATGAAAGAGTCTATATAACCTGTACCTCCGATGGGAAAATCCTGGAGGTCAAAAAAGACTGATGCCATCATTGAGATTTAGATTCGGACTGCTTCTTTTTTAACAAAATACTTTTTTAGAAACCTTTTAAAAAATACTGATGAAAACTATATTGATTAAAACCTTATTTATTGCTGATCTGATTTTTATATCAAATATTACAAATGCACAAAGTATTTCTGAACAATATACTCCTGTCAATTTTTTTCTCGATTGCCATGAATGCGATTTCAATTTTGTGAGGGAGGAGTTACCATTTGTGTCATTTGTCCGTGATCCAGAGCTTGCTGACGTACATATTCTTGTTACCAACTCAAATACCGGTGGAGGAGGTAATAAATATTTTTTAAATTTTCTCGGTCTTCGCGGTTTTAAAGATATTAATTATGATTATACAGTAATCACAAATCAATCTGATACCGATGATGACGTCAGAAAATCTCTTTTGAAAATTATAAAAATCGGGATATTACCATATTATTCAAAAACATCATTTATTGATAACCTGAAAGTTGAAATTGAGGAATCGGGAAATAGAAAAGCTGATGAAATGGTTATTGACAGGTGGAATAAATGGGTTTTCCGGCTTGAGTCGGGAGGTGAATTTCAGAAAGAGGAGAGCCAGAATGAGTATTCTTTATCGACTGAGGCTAGTGCCGAACGGGTTACGGAGGAATGGAAAACTTCAATTGAGGCTTCCTATGAAATTAACCGTGAAAACTTTTTTGACGATGGGGAAAAGATTACCAATAAGCAGGATTCAAAACAGGTATCTGCCATGCTGGTAAAGAGCCTTACGGAAAAATGGTCAGCAGGTTTCTTTGGAGACTATTCATCACAAACTTTTCTGAATATCAAAAATAAGTATTCTACTGCAGCTGCGATCCAGTATAATTTTTTTCCATGGAAGGAATGCAACCGCAGGGTCTTCGCAATGGGATATGGAATAGGTCTCGATGTTTTTGAATACAATGAGATAACTATTTATGATAAGATGCATGAATCCCTGGTTGCTCAGATGTTAATGATTAATCTTGAACTTATACAACCCTGGGGCGAAATTTCAGTTGGTGCCACGGCTCAGAATTATTTCCATGATTTCTCAAAAAACAGGGTAACGCTTCAATCCGATCTCTCTGTGCGAT
>JANNKF010000213.1:0-3854 GCA_031396165.1 Bacteroidales bacterium
GTTTTGTAAAAATAACAATTAATAGTAATACTCAACAGCGCTTAAAGATTCGACACTAAGAATTATCAGCTGTAAGTAAAGATAATGATACAGAAAAAACATATGGTATGATGTATTACAACTATTGTGCTTTTTGGAGTACTCTTAACCAGGAACACTCGTTTTCAATTAACAATCATATGTTTATCTCACAATACAATGACTTAATACAAAATTAGGAGCACCATGACAGGTGCTCCTAATAATTATTTTAGTAGCTCAGAATTATTACCAACCCGGATTTTGATTCAGCACATAACCTAAATCGCTATATAGTGTTATCTGATCAAGAGGTACAGAATTCAGATATTGCCTTTCATAGTAAGCATCTCCTGGTATCCAGTCCCTTCTCATGTTCGCATCATATAGATTATAGATAAAAGCTTTGAGTGGTTCAGTAGTAGGGTTTGGATAGTAAAGTCTGACTGCTGCTATTATCTTTGTTCTTGTAGCGGCCGGGAACTTGCTCAGGTCTACATAAGCACCTTTACCTAAAGTCGTGGGACCGCTAGTCTCTTTTGTCTTGAGATATTCAAACTTTTTCCACCGCTTAAGATCGTTTTTACGGAAACCTTCAAACATAAGTTCCACACATCGCTCTCTTCGAATCTCCCAAAGAAGCGGTGATACTAATGGATCTCTGTCAGGGTCGTTTATAAGAACACCATTTGCCAGGACACTGGTCCCTGATACTGTCATCACAGGAATCTTTGGAAGTGCAGTGCCAAGGTTATTTTTCTTAATACTCCTGTTTCTAAGTTTATTGATACTCTTGTCTGCATCAGCCTGGGTGAAAGTGCCAAGTTCCGCGGATGCCTCCGCATAGTTGAGAAGAACTTCACCATATCTGATAATTGGGGCATCGGTAACATTAGTAGAACTCAGATATGCTGCATCAGTTGCATTTGCAGTATACGGGAGGAACTTCAGGCAAAGAAATCCGCTGGTTGAATATGCGTTATGAGCCTGATTAATTCTTACTGAATCCACCAGAGTTGCAGCCATTCTCGGATCTCTGTTTTTAACCTGATTAGGATAATAGCGAAGACCATTGTCAGAGATATAATTGTACTCAGGAGACTGTTTGATTGGAAGTCCATCTGTTGCAAGGAAGGTCTCCACCATCTTAAGAGTAGTACCGGTCTGAGGCTCCTGATTGTTGTACGAAACAAGAGAGTGAGTTGCTTTAGCCGTCTCATACTGTCTGTACATAATAATTTCTTTGTTTCCAGAAAGATCAGCTGATGTGAACAGACCTCTGAAATCATCAACAACCTGGTACTTATTGCCTGTGATAAGCTGGTCAGCAGCCCATTTAGCTTTTTCAAGAAGTGCCGTAGCAACAGTCTGATCTATGTTACTATATTTGAGGTATGTGCCAAAATAAAGAAGATGTCTGGACATAAATGCCAGAACAATATCTTTGTTAATCTGGAATACACCATCATTAGCTCTCACATTTTCTGCTGCATACTGAAAATCTTCCATAATTTTAGTTGCTACAACGGAAAGAGGATCTCTGCCTTTGAAACTAGCCTCTACTTCACTTGGGAGAATTTCCTTATCATACCAGGGAATATCGCCGAAAGCCCTTGCGAGGTCAGAATATTCCATGGCTCTGAAGAATCTGCCAATACCTCTCCAGTGATTTTTTGCTTCATCATTACCTGGCATATCGTCAACACGGTCGATCATTACATTTGCTCTTCGAACGTATGTAAAAGACCAACCATTGCCCGATGTAGCAGGGTTCTGAGTCCAGATAGCACTTGAACTGTATTCATCAGACCATGCTCCACCAGTAAAATAGTTACCAAAGGTGAATCCACTGCCATAGCCAGTAAAATAAGCAGTGTATGCTCCATTAGCGAAAAGCCTCATGTTACCTTCGCTTGTCCAGAAGTTTGACTCGTCGAAGGTATCCATATTCGGGCGATCGAGATACTTCTCACAGCCAGAAAGGCTGAAGAGAACTATGATAAGTATAAATATTTTGTTTTTCATTTTAATTGCTTTTTAAAGTTCAAGTTGGATACCAAATGAGAGTGTTCTCCTGTATGGATAACTTCGTCCAAAAGAGCGGGAATCGGCAGAAGTTGCTGATGTCCAGTCTATTTCAGGATCGATAGGGACATCACCCATTTTGTCAAACTCAAACAGGTTTTCACCTATAAAGTAGATACGCAGTTTAGTAATACTCAGTTTGCCGATCAGATTCTTCGGAAGTGAATATCCAACACTCAGGTTCTTTAGTCTCAGATAACCGACATTAAGCAGATATCTGTCATTGACCTGATAATTCCATTGGGCAGTCTGACTATACTCCATTGGTCTCGGATAAAATGCAGCAGTATTATCAACTGTCCAGTAGTTTAAGGTATGAGCATAGTTGGCTTCAGCACCATAGTAACCGGGAAGTACCATATTACCAGTTGCCCAGATGCTTCGTTTTCCAACACCCTGAAAGAAAGTGCCTATATCTACACCTTTCCAGTCAGCCCCAAAACGAAAACCATACTGAAAGCGAGGTTGAGTATTACCTATGACGGTTCTGTCGCCCGGATCACCAATGGTATTTGAACCATAATTAATTACTCCATCTCCATTAATATCTGTAAATCTTACATCTCCGGGACCATATTTAAAGAGTCCGGTCTCCAGAATATATTGATCTGCAACTCCATCTGCCATAGTGTTCTTCGATTGACCATTCGGGAGAATAGTTTGTTTAATCAAATCGTTTTCCCACACAAAATTATCATGCTGGAAAAGTCCTTCTGTCTTATATCCCCAAATTTCTCCAAGAACTTTACCCTGGTAATATGCTGAACTGATACCAGGATCATTTGCAGAAGCATATTTTGTAACTTTTGTCTCAAAGTCTGTATACTGACCGGATAGAGTTAGATTAATCCCATTTGAGAATGTATGGCGAAAATCAATAGCCAATTCGATCCCTGTTGTACTTAATTCTCCGAAATTTCTTCTTGGAGCACTTGCACCGATTGTAGAAGGAATTGTTACACCAGGAGAAAGCATATCGAGAGTATTTCTCTTATACCAGTCAAAAGTAACACCTATTTTATCACCAATGAATCTGGCATCTGCACCGAAGTCAAGAGTAGTCACCTTTTCCCAGGTCAGTGTCGGATCTACGAGTGCCGGAGCAGCAGATATATATGGTATAAAATTGTTATTAATCAACCAGTAGTTTCCTGCTGTGGAAGGATTTGTTACTGCCAGAGTAGATATAAATGCATTCAGAGGAACATCCTGATTACCATTCTCACCATAAGATCCACGTACTTTCAATGTACTTAGAACTGGTATAAGCGGGTCCATAAATGGCTCCTTTGTAACAACCCACGCAGCGGAACCTGAAGGGAAAAATGCCCACCGGGTATCCTGGGAGAATTTTGATGACCCGTCATAACGGCCGGAAGCCTCAAACAGATACTTATCGTTAAACGAATAGTTTATCCTGCCAAAGACACCTGCCACAGCCCACCATGAGTGGCTTGAACTAGCAGACTGATCTCCACCCGAAAGGTTAACTTCACCTTTGTCAAAGTCATAAACACCATTTCTTTTCGCAGATAGATAAATATACTCTGCATCTTCAACATTTGTTCCTGCCATAACCTTAAAAGTGTGCTTTCCTATAGTCTTATCGTATGTAGTATAAGCATTAAAGGTGTTTCTTAAATTTTTGCCAGAAGAGTACTGCGCATAATCATAAGTAGCTGTGGAGTAAATCTTTGTAACTTCCTCAAAGGTATCGCTGGCAGCACTTGCTGTTCTGCTCCAGAAATCAA
>JANNKF010000189.1:0-1706 GCA_031396165.1 Bacteroidales bacterium
GAAAATTTCCTGCCGACAGGAACATATATCATTGCATAGGTACCTTCCTGGTCGCGTGTGGCAACAAATTTGTACGATCCTTAAAGAAGAGAGATGGGCTGATGAAAGCATTACTTATCTCAAATCAATATTAACTTAATCTGCGTTGATCTGCGCGATCTGCGGGAGAAAAATATGATTTCCCGCTGATTTCGCAGATTTTCGCAGAAAAAAGAATCTGAAATAAAAAATACGATCAAATGAATAAAATGAAATTTGCAGTATTGGGGTGTGGTTTCTGGTCAAAATTCCAGATTGGTGCATGGAGCGAACTGGAAGGTGCCGAACTTATTGCAGTGTATAACAGGACACTTCCAAAGGCTCAAAAGATTGCTGAATACTTTAAAGTGCCCAGGGTATACGATAATCCTGAAAACTTATTTTCGAAAGAGAAACTTGATTTTGTCGACATTATTACCGATGTTGACACTCACGCATATTTTGTTGAAATGGCTGTAAGACATGGTGTTAAGCATATAATATGCCAGAAACCGATGGCTCCCGATTTTGAAACGGCCAAACGAATGGTAAAGATCTGCAATGATGCAGGTGCAAAGCTTTATATTCATGAGAACTACAGATGGCAGGCTCCCGTAAGAAGATTTAAAGCAATAATCGATTCCGGTGTAATCGGCAATCCATTCAAAGCGCGGGTGACATTTCTTTCGGGATTTCCTGTATTTGATAACCAGCCGTTTTTGAAGGAACTCGACCATTTCATACTCACCGACATGGGTTCACACGTTCTTGATGTGTGCAGGTACCTTTTCGGGGAATGTGATGAGTTATGGTGCGAAACAAGAGCAATCAACAAGGGCATAAAAGGAGAAGATCTTGCTGTATTGCTGATGAATATGAAAAATGGAATGCCTGTATATACTGAAATGTCATATGCCTCAATAATTGAGCATGATACCTTTTCGACACTCAATATCCTTGTTGAGGGTGAAAAGGGATCAGTTTTTCTGGGACCAAAATTTGAGATCCGAACAACTACAAGGAAAGGAACAGTTTCAGAAACAGTAAAGTTTCCTTCTTATTCATGGGCTGATCCCGATTATATTGTAAACCACGAGAGCGGCATTCACATTAACCGGAACATTCTCAATGCAATACAAGGTAATGAAAAGGCAGAAAACACAGGTTCAGATAACCTTGAGACTGTGAGACTTATCTGGGCAGGTTATAAATCTGCAGAAACAGGAAAGAAGATTAAGATCGAGGAGTTTAAATAGAAAAAAATCAGGATGAAACGACCCCCATCCCTCCCGATAGCTATCGGGACTTCCCCCACGAGGGAAGGTGAAGATCATTTCCCCCCTGGGGGAAATAAGTAAGGGGGTAATAATTGATAAAAAGAATAAAATAATAAATATCCAGTGAAATATGCTTAAAGTTACACTAATTGGCGCAGGCGGTAAAATGGGGCTACGTCTTACCCATAACCTGAAAGATTCTGACTATGAAGTTTCGTATGTTGAAGTAAGTCAAACAGGCATTGACAAATTGAAAGAAAAAGGGATAAAAATTTCTGCTCCTGAGATCGTTATTCCCGTGGCTGATGCAGTAATCTTTGCTGTGCCTGATGTAGCTCTTGCTCAAGTTACATCTGCTTACATTCCGAAAATGAAAAAGGGAGCACTGGTAATGACTCTCGATCCTGCTGC
>JANNKF010000226.1:0-2839 GCA_031396165.1 Bacteroidales bacterium
GAGGGTGAGGCCGGGATCGTGCCGGACCGACATGCCCACCCAGTACCGCACCTCCCTGGCCTCGAGCTGGTAGTCGCCGGCGTGGAACGTCCCGCCGACGGCCACCTTGCCCGTCCTGGCTGGACGCGCACCTCCGGGTGGGCCGAGGGGCAGGACCTCGAAGGTGACGTCCCCCTCGCGCCCGATCCCCCCCTTCGGAAAATAGCTCACCGAGAGCCCGAACAGCGCCGTCTCCGGGGCCGCCGGGAACGGGAAGGCCCCGGGCGCCTGCGCGGTCCCGGTCGTGTAGCGGTGGGCGTTCTCGCCCTGCTTCAAGCTCTGGAGCGGGACCATGGCCGCGTACCGCTCCCGGCCCTGGTTGTCGTGGAGCGCGACGCCGATGGAGTAGCCCTCCTTGGAGCAGAGGTACCGCACCCCGTCGTGCTCCAGGTTCTGCGTGATGTAGATGGTGTCAGTGGTCTTGCTGGCGCCCTCTCCCACGGCGATCTCGTAGGCCGCCCGCTTGTTCCGCCCGTCCACCAGGTAGCCGGTGTGCATCTGGATGAGCGTCGTCTCGCCGCGGAGGCGCGCGAAGCCGAAGAAGCGGCCCATCTCGATGGTGTCGTAGCTGGCCGGGTCCCCGTTCGGCAGGGTCTCGCCCTCGGTGAGCCGCAGCACGCCGTTGAAGTGGAAGAGGCTGTTGAAGACCACGCCGCCCAGCAGCGCCACGAAGCTCAGGTGGAAGACGATCATCCCGATCGAGACGAGGGAGGGCTTCCGCTTCCAGATCCTGGAGAAGAAGGCCGCGCCCGAGCTCAGCGCAAGCAGGACCAGGAGGCCATTGAACCAGAGCGTGGAGAAGATGAGCTCCCACGCCCGGGCCTCGCGGATGACCGTCACTCCGACGATGCAGCTCCCCAGTACCCCCACCAGCAGGGCGATGGCCAGCCGGGGGGACACCAGCGCCGACCATGTGCGCTGGAGCAGGCTCGGATCGCGCCCCGTGGGCAGTGCGGGCGCGGGCAAGTCTTGGAGCGTCGTCATCGGCGGCCCACCATATCAAACGAGCGCGCCGAACCGTGACCGGGGTCAGGTGCGGCGCGCCGGGGCTTCGAGGCCCCAAGTCTCAGGCTGCGGCTAGAAGGTGCCGCCGGCCGAATAGGTCTCGGTGCGCGAGTTGCAGACGCCGTCACTGAGGTGGACGCAGGTCGGCGTGTACGTGGTGGCGCCAACCCGGGCCGGTTGGTGGTTCGAGAACATCTGGGTGTTGCGGATGAAGGCGAACGGCTTCCGGGTCTCGGTGGCACCTGTGGGCCACATGGCATCAGTGCCCGTGCCCGGGAGCCGATCGAAGCCGTGGCTATCCTGGGCGCGGATGGGCCGCAGAACCGCGGTGGTGTAGCTGCTGGAGTGGCACTTGTTGCATCCGTACCGGAGGAAGCCCTCCTTCTCGGACCGTCCCGTGTCCGAGCTGAACGCCGACTGGGCGCCGTGTGAGGTATTCGTCGCGCAGGCATCGGCGGCGGAGCCGCAGGTGTTGTACATGGCGTGGCACTTATTGCAGAGCGTCACGGCGCCGCCGACCACGGGCGGGTTGCCGGTGGCGGTGGCGGTACCGCGTAGCGTGCTCGCCCCGCCGTGGGCCGTCACCGTCCTGGTGATGGTACCGGTGTCGGCCGGGAGCGCGTGGCAGTCCCAGCAAGAGAGCCTCGGGCCCCAGCTGGTGATGTTTACGGTTACGCCGCGCGTCGCCGCGTTCCACGGAGCGACCATGCGCGTCAGCTTGGAGTACCAGTTGTTCTGCTGGCCGAGCACCGGGTGGTAGGACGAGTTGGTCGTGGCGAAGGAGGCGTTGACGTTGGTGACGCAGCCATCCGTCCCTGTGGCGCAGGCGGTGTTTCCAGTCGATCCCAGGTAGCCGGCCCCGACCTTCGTGGTGTTGAAAGGCTTCCCCGCCGTGCCGCCGGGCACCCGCGCCAGGGCGCTGTTGGCGCCGTTGGCGTCGTGGCACTTTAGGCACTGGTTGATCATGATGGCCTGCACCGCAGGCTCCAGCGTGGCGCTGCCCAGGTTGCGGCTGAACTGTGTGAAGGCCGGCGAGCCCGCCGCGGGGGCGTAGGAACCCGCGCTGGCGCCACCGGCGGCCGTGTAGGCCACGTTGGTGATCTCCGTCCCCAGGTCGGGGTCCCGCAGGTTGATGTTCCCGCCGGGGGTGCCCTGGTGGGCGGCCGTCGTGTTGCCGGTCGTCGGGTCACCTTCCATGTGGCAGACGGCGCAGTCGAACTTGGTGACCGCCTGTCCGGCCGCAGACTTCTTGTGCGACCAGGCGAGGGCGAACTCCGGCACGATGGCGCGCCGCGTCCCCTGCGTCCCGGTGTGGCAGCCCGTGCAGTCCGTCGACACCTCGAGCAGGCCGTTGATGTGCGTCGCCGCCACCACCGTGGTCCCGGTATAGCCGAGGTGGCAGGTGGCGCAGGTCGCGTTGGCCGGGTGCGAGCCGCCGGGCGCCGTGGCCGGGTTCGGGCCGGCGGTGCCGTGGCAGCTGTTGCAGGTCAGGGTGGTGTCCTGCGCCCAGACCACCGTCTTGCCGGTCTGCCCGTTCTTGAACTGGCCGTGGCAGTAGGTGGCGGTGCAGCCGATGCTGCCGCTCCGGCTGTAGGTCGGCACCGACGGCGTCCCGGAGGACCAGGGGTCCACCGTGCCGTTGGCCAGCGTGCTCCAGGTCAGACGGACATCGCGCCTTCTACACGGCTCCGATCAAGGCGTTGTCGAACCAGAAGTACCACGATCTGGTCGTGCGGCTCGGCCCGCAGAACGTCGGCCTGCTCACGGGAGACAACGCAATCAACGGCGACGCGCC
>JANNKF010000252.1:0-2453 GCA_031396165.1 Bacteroidales bacterium
AATTCTTTACAGAGGATCAACCCCAGGCCTGTTCCTTTTTCCATCTCGGTTCCGGGTGTTGATAAATTTCCGTCAATTCTGAATAATTTTGAAATGGTATCCCTGCTCATCCCAATTCCGCTGTCAGTTACAGATATTTCAACATTTTTCTCTATAGCCTTTGCTCTCACTTTCACACTACCGTTTCTTGGAGTAAACTTTATTGCATTGGAAATGAGGTTTCTGATAATGGTTTTAATCATGTTCCTGTCAGCAGTTATTAACAGATCTCTGTTGGAAGAGGATTCTAGGTTAATGTTTTTAGCTGCAGCTATATTATTCATGGCAGCAACCTCCCCATCAATCAATTCACCCAAATTCAGTTGCCCCGGTGTAAAAACAATTTTCCCCCGTTGCGAGTTAGCCCAGGCCAGAAGGTTCTCCAGTAAACTGTATGTCTGCACAGCTGAATTATTTATCATTTCTGCACACTTTTCACTGTTCCGAATATCTCCTGAACTTAAATCATCCTTCAGAATTTCGCTGAATCCGATAATGGTGTTGAAAGGATTTTTAAGATCATGGGCAATGATCGAAAAAAATTTGTCTTTGGAAGCGTTTAGCTCATGCAACTCAGCAGTTTTGAGTGCAACTGTTTTTTCAAGTAAGTCCTTCTGCTTTTTAAGATTATATTCCCGTGTAAAAGAAATTGAAATGAGAATTAGGATTAGTAAAGAAATTAAGGTTAATCTGAACCACAGTGTACTCCACCACGGGGGTAAAACTATTACTCTTAATGATGCTTCCTGCTTATTCCATATTCCATCATTATTTGAAGCACGTACCTTAAATGTATATTCTCCCGGGTCAAGGTTCGTATAAGTTACATAACGGCGAGAGGCATCAGTATAATTCCATTCTGTTTCGAAACCATCCATCATATAAGCATAGAGGTTTTTTTCAGGGAAAGTATAGTTTATCGCGTTAAAAGAAAAGGAAAATACTGATTGCTTCCAGGTAAGCTTAATTTCTTTAGCTTCGCTGATGTGAGTTGAAAACTGGTTACCCGGGGTTCCATAAACAACCGGTTTATTGAATATCTGAAAATCCGAAATGTAAACAGGCGGAATAAAGTCATTTTTTTGCAGGCTATCGGGATAGAAGGAGTTAAATCCATTATAGCCTCCAAAATATATTTCCCCTTTTCGGGTTTTCAAAAAGGATTGTCGCAGAAATTCGTCGCCCTGCAATCCGTCTCTCTCTGAATAATTTCTGAATTCCCTTTTTTTTCGGTCAAATCTGCTGATTCCGTTAGTGGTTGATATCCAGAACATTCCGGAATCATCCTCAACAATTGTCCTGACAGAATTACCAGACAATCCATCTTCTGTGGTATACCTTTTAATTAAGATACCATCAGGCTTACAGTGGTATATCCCTGAGGCATGCGACCCTACCCATAAATTTCCGTCTGAATCTCTTATGAATGCTTCTATATCATTGTCAGGAAAATCAATGACCTTGAACTTGTTATTTTTGCTATCATAAAAATTAAGCCCATGAGCAGTAGTAATCCACATATTTTTTTCAAAATCTTCATAAAAAATCCGGAAAACACTATTACTTAATGCAGCAGGATTATCATGGTCTGACCTGAATTTTGCTATAACACCTTTATTTATGTCCAGTATATCAATGCCAACCTGATAAACACCGAGCCAAATTAAAGAATTATGATCTCTCAAAATGTTCCAAACGGTTCTGCCCGACACGCTCGATTTATTGTCCTTTTTTGGAGTATATTGATAGAACCTGCCGGTTTTCCTGTCAAACCGGTTTAGTTCTGCATCCCAGGTACCGATCCAGAGATCATGATTACTATCCTCCGTTACACAGGATACTATATTTCCGCTTATACTGTAAGGATCTGAATCATCATGTTTGAATACAGTAAATTCACCTGTTTCAGGATGATAAACATTTAGTCCGCCACCATCCGTACCAATCCAGATCAATCCCTCATGATCTTCATAAAAACACAGAGTTATGTTATTGGATAATGATTTGGGATTACTGCTATTGTGCTGAAAGATTTTGAAATTATCCTTTTTAGGATTATAATAATTAATACCGCCGCCGGATGTGCCAATCCAGAGAATTCCTTCCTTGTCTCTGTGAAAACACCAGACACCATTGTTATTTAGTCCTTCACTGTTTTTTTCATCATACAATATATATTCAAATGTTTTGGACTCTTTGTCGAATCGGTTTATTCCACCCTGATCCACCGCAAGCAACAAATGATTTTCATCTTCAGGAATAATGTCGAGAATGCGATTCTGATTTGTCCCTTTGCCGTCACCGTTTGATCCGAATTGTTCAAACTTGTTGGTCAGGGGATCATAGGAGAAAAAACCGCTTCCATCGGTGACTATCCAGACTTTATCTTTATTGTCAACATATAAACTTCTCAG
>JANNKF010000276.1:0-6444 GCA_031396165.1 Bacteroidales bacterium
CTGGGAGAGGGATTTAGGGTGAGGTTATTTTGTCAACTCCAATACCACAACCGACTTCGCCGGCATATTGATTGTAAGAACCCCATCTTTATTTGTAAATCCGGTGAATGTTACCGGTTTTACAACCTCTCCGTTTTCAAAACTGTTAAAGGAGTTCATTTCTGTTGAAGTAAGTACCTCACCGGTAACCTTTTTGAATGACTCTCCTACAACAGGGCAGGTAACCGAAACAGCTTTATTCGGATTAAGATTAGCCAGTGAGATATGGACTTTACCATCCTTATCTACTGAAGCTGAAGCTGATATTGAAGGGATCTTCCTTGTTCCGTTGGCATAATCCTCGCTCCTCAGATCAATACTAAGCAACTGCGCTTCCTGGTGAACCCTGAACATTCTGAAAACATGATAAGTAGGAGTCAGAACCATTTTATCGTCTTTTGTAAGTATCACTGATTGAAGCACATTTACAATCTGGGCCAGGTTAGCAACTTTTACTCTGTCAGCATGCTGATTAAAGATATTCAGATGAATGGCAGCAGTAAGAGCATCGCGCATTGTATTCTGCTGATAAAGGAATCCGGGATTTGTACCAGGTTCAACCTGAAACCAGTTACCCCACTCGTCAACAATAAGACCTTTCCTTTTTTGAGAATCGTAGCGATCCATTATAGCTGAGTGACCTGCAATTATGTTATCCATCTGGAGATTCATCCTCATGGTTTCAAACCACTCTCTTTCGTCAAACTTTGTTGCAGAACCTTTATAACCCCACCCATCAACAATTGAATAATAATGAATTGACAGGCCCTGAAATCTGTCGCGTGTTCCTCCGTCTTTCATAAGAGTTTCTGTCCAGGCATAGTTGAAGTCAGAAGGACCACAAGCAACTCTGTAGAGTCTGTTTTCAGCATAGTTCCCGAGATAGGTTGAAAATTGTCTCATCTGGTTGGCATAGAACTCATCAGTCATATTTCCGCCGCATCCCCAGTTTTCATTTCCTATTGCCCAATATTTGACTTTCCATGGAGCTTCACGACCATTCTCCTTACGCAATTTTGTCATCGGACTTTCTGAATCGGATGTGAGATATTCAACCCATTCCGACATCTCCCTGGGAGTACCTGTACCAACATTCCCATTTATATATGCGTCACAATCAAGCAGTTCAGTCAATTTCATAAACTCATGAGTACCAAAGGAGTTATCTTCAGTTACCCCGCCCCAGTGAATATTTACAATTGAAGCTCTTTTCGACTGAGGGCCGATTCCATCTTTCCAATGGTATGTATCTGCGAAGCATCCACCGGGCCAGCGGAGGTTGGGAACTTTTATTTCACGGAGAGCAAAGAGAACATCATTTCTGATGCCATAGGTATTTGGAATCTTCGAATCGGGTCCGACCCAGATTCCACCATAAATACATGTTCCGAGATGTTCGGAGAAATGTCCGTAAATATCTTTGCTGATAACTGGTCCGGGGTTATTAGCAACGACTACCAGCTGATTGACAGTGACACTGTTATTGTTCTGGGCTCCAGTTTTGAGTCCTGCAATTATAACTACAAATAAAACAAAAATATGCTTTTTCATAAATGGTTATATAAGTTGTTTATATTAACTGATTCCTGTTGTTTTCGCCCCTAAATCCCCTAAAGGGGACTTAAAATAATCCAGATTTTGACCCCCTTTAGGGGGAAGGGGGCAAAAAACCGGCAATTATGAAAGCTCCATTTCAATAAAATTTCCCAATTTCTTATACTTGTTATAAAGCATTTCGTATTTCGCTGCTCTCACAGGATCTGGTTTATACTCTTTCTCGAAGCCACCGCCCATTGCTTTCTGTGCCGATGCAATATCTTTATGCACCCCGGCAACGACCGAAGCAGCCATAGCTGAACCCAGAGCACAGGTCTGATCTGAACTGGCTACTATTATCGGCATATTGAGAACATCTGCAACTATCTGCATTACAAAGGGATTCTTTTTGGCAACACCTCCAATTGCGATTACACCGTCAATTCTGACACCTTCAGATATAAACCTGTCGTTAATCATTCTTGAACCAAAAGCTGTTGCCTCAACGAGAGCTTTGAATATTCCGGGAGCATCGCTTCCCAGTGATAATCCGGTGATGGCCCCTTTAAGTTCCTGATTTGCATCAGGTGTACGCCTGCCATTCATCCAGTCGAGAGCTATTATTCCGGATTCCTCAAGCGGGATTGATTCTGCGGCTCTGCTCAGCTCTGCAATCATTTTATCAGCTGTCTCTTCAGATATTCGCTTTTTTGATTTTTCATCGAGCCAATCCATCTTTGCAACAATCTCATTTACAGGCCATAAAAGAAGTTTACTGAACCAGGCATAGATATCTCCAAAAGCAGATTGCCCTGCTTCGAGTCCCATCAAGCCAGGTACAATAGAACCATCAACCTGACCGCAGATACCTGCTACAAGTTTATCACCTACCTCAGCCATAGGAGCTACAATCATATCACAGGTTGAGGTTCCCATAACTTTTACCAGGTGATATGGTTTAACTTCACCGCCAACAGCTCCGAGGTGAGCATCGAACGATCCTACGCCAACCTTAACAGTAGCTGGTAATCCAAGACGTTTGGCCCAATCTCCGGAGAGAGTTCCGGCAACAACATCACAAGTATAAGTTTCTGAGTAGAGCTTATCCCGTAATCCCGTCAAAACAGCATCAAGTTTCACAAGGAATTTTTCATCGGGCAAACCATTGAACTCCTTGTGCCACATAGCTTTATGACCTGCTGCACAACGACTTCTTTTCATTTTCAAAGGATTGGTTTCACCGACAAGAAGAGCGGTAATCCAGTCACAATGCTCGACCCATGAGAATGCATTTTTACGAACCACCGAACTATTCCTGAGAACATGAAGTATTTTTGCCCAGAACCATTCAGATGAATAGATTCCTCCTTCGAATTTTGTAAAATCAACTCCTCCCCATGAACGGGCGAGGTCGTTTATTTCGGAAGCCTCCTTAACGGCAGTATGATCTTTCCACAATACGAACATTGCATCGGGATCAGATTCGAATCCCGGCTTCAATGACAGTGGCACACCGGCCTGATCAACTGCGACAGGTGTAGATCCGGTGGTATCGACAGTGATTCCGACAATATTGTTAAGTACATCAGCACTTAATCCTTTCAAAACACCTTTTACAGATTGTTCAAGTCCCTCGGTATAATCGAGCGGGTGCTGACGGAACTGATTGATTGCAGGATTACAAAATAATCCTTTCTTCCATCGCGGATACTCAAAAACTGATGACCCGACAATTTTCCCGTTTGAAGTATTGACAAGCACGGATCTCACAGAGTCAGTACCGTAGTCAATTCCTATTACATATTTATTTACCATAAAATCTAATTCAATTTCATACTATATTCTACTACTAATCAGAAACTTGTATTCTTATTCAAATAACCCCCTTTCCTGTTTCCCCCAAGGGGGAAATGATTTTTCCTGATCACCTTCCCCCCTGGGGGAAGGCTGGGAAGGGGGTATTTGATTATTGTCCATAATAGGCATCCTTACCATGTTTCCTGTTGAAGTGTTTATCAAGCAAGGTCTTATTAACTGGCTCGCTTCTTCCAAGCAAGACCGTATAAAAAGCCATCCTGGCAATTTCTTCAAGTGCAACAGCGTTGTAAACAGCATTTTCAGGGCTTATTCCCCAACAGAAAGGACCATGACTGTTAACAAGAACAGAAGGTATTGTTAACGGATTAACAGAAGCCATAATCTCGATGATTACTTTTCCGGTATTGATTTCATAGTCATTTTCAATCTCCACATCAGTCAACAGCCTGGTACATGGCACTTCTCCGTAAAAATGATCGGCATGTGTGGTTCCGAAAGGAGGAATTGCTTTACCCGACTGTGCCCATGATGTAGCGTATGAGGAATGAGTATGTACTACACCACCCAATGATTTGTAAGCATTATAAAGAACAAGATGAGTCGGGGCGTCAGTTGACGGTTTAGAATTGCCTTCAACTACATTTCCTTTAGAATCAATGACAACCATGTCTTCAGGCTTCATAGACTCATAACTTACACCCGAAGGTTTAATTACTACAAGTCCGGTTTCAGCATCTCTTCCGCTTACATTGCCCCAGGTATGAATTACCAACCCATGTTTGACAAGGTCGAGGTTGGCTTTGAATACGGTATCCTTTAATATTTCAAGCATGTTATTATAATAAAAATCTTAAAAAGTACGGGCACGGATTGCAAATCCGCGCCATCGTTTTCTGATAAGTTTAATAAACATCGAGATTGAAATAGAAACCATCATTTTTGAGCTTCTCATAGTTCTTTTTATTGAACTTGAAGTAATAGGCTCCTTTTTTCGATGTTTCCTTTTCCTTTTCGTCCAGTTTTTCAAGAATGCCCATAGAGAGGATCTTTTTCCTGAAATTTCTCTTGTCCACAATCCGTTGATAAATAGCTTCATAAAGATCCTGAAGCTGTACAAGTGTGAATTTTGGAGGAAGCAGTTCAAACCCAACTGGTTTAACTTTCACCTGATTCTGAAGATCAGTGAGTGCCGTTTTTACCATTTTGGGATGGTCAAATATCAGATCAGGCAGTTTTGATATAGATCTCCAGTGTACCTCATTTTCAAGAGCCAGATCTTTATTTATATCTCTGATTGTAATGAGGGCAAAGTATGCAACCGATACAACCCTGTCGCCGGGATCCCTGTCGGTATCACCAAAAGTATGTGATTGTTTCAGATAAACAGATTCCAACCCTGTGATGTTGCGTAATATCCTTGAGGCTGCATCATCAAGGCTTTCATTGTCGTCAACAAATCCACCTGCGAGCGACCACTTGCCTTTTCCAGGCTCCATCACCCGTTTGAACAGAAGAAGTTTAATTTCCTTCTCAACAATATCATAACCGAAAATAATACAATCAACTGCAACCAAATGTCTTGTAAATCTGGAATAAAGTTTCATTTTATCAATCAATTTTATAATAGTTAATGAGTTTAATCCTGTAGAATTTAAATCATACCATTTGAAATATGATAATAGACTTCATTCCACCTAAGTTCTTTTTTGAATTCAGTCAGATTGCACTTTTCATCAATAAGAACATACTCAACTCCCATCATTCCTGCAAAATCCTCCATATATGCAGCATCAATTGAAGTGCTGAAACCAGTATGATGTGCCCCTCCTGCCAGGATCCATGCAGCCGCACCAATCTTAAGATCAGGCATTGGTTTCCATAACACACTGGCTACAGGCAGGTTAGGCATGTCGGGACATTTAACTACTTCAACCTCATTTACTATCATTCTGAACCGGTTACCGAGGTCAATTACAGATACATTTATTGCTTTACCGAGAGCTGTTTTAAAGACGAGCCGTGCCGGATCTTCCTTTCCGCCAATACCAAGAGGATGAACCTCAATTGCAGGTTTGCCAAGAGCAATTGTCGGGCACACCTCAAGCATATGCGCACCAAGTACCCTTGGTCCCTTTGGATCGAGATGATAAGTATAATCCTCCATAAATGAAGTGCCTCCCTTCAGTCCGTCTGCCATCACCTTCATTGAACGAACCAGTGCAGCTGTTTTCCAGTCACCCTCGGCTCCAAATCCGTAACCTTTTGCCATCAGTCGTTGCACAGCAAGACCGGGCAACTGTTTGAGGCCATTAAGATCTTCAAAAGTTGTTGTAAAAGCCTTGAAGTTTCCTGCTTTAAGGAATTCCTCCATTCCTATTTCAATTCTTGCAGCTTCTTTGAGAGTATCCGATTTAGCGACTGCTTTTGTAAGTTTATACTCGGAGTCATATTCCTCTAAAAGTTTTTTAATCTTCGCAGGAGAGACCTGATTTACGACTTTAACCAGATCTCCGACACCATAACCATAAACGGAATAGCCCATTTTCATCTGGGCGCTTACCTTATTTCCTTCAGTAACAGCCACATCGCGCATGTTATCGCCGAAACGGGCTACCTTCAGATTCAGTGCATCGTCATAAGCAGAAGCTGCCCTGACCCAGACTGAAATGCTGTTTATTACCTCAGAATCCTGATAATGGCCGACAACAACCTTCCGGTTCAGTCTCATTCTTGCTCCGATGAAACCAAATTCACGGTCACCGTGAGCAGACTGATTCAGGTTCATGAAATCCATGTCGATCGATTCCCATGGAATATCCCTGTTGAGCTGGGTATGAAAATGAAGAAGGGGTTTGTTCAGAATTGTGAGACCTTTTATCCACATTTTTGCCGGGGAGAAGGTATGCATCCATGCTATCAACCCTATACATTTTGATGAATTATTAGCCTCGGTGCAAATCTCAGTAATTGAATCGGGGGTGGTAAGAATTGGTTTGAAAACCACTTTCTGCGAGATCTTAGGTGACTTATCAAGTGCATCTGCAATTTTTG
>JANNKF010000314.1:0-4320 GCA_031396165.1 Bacteroidales bacterium
CAACAAAATCACTGACGCAGAGCTAAGCGAAGTCTCAAGACTTCGCTTTAAAAACAACTTACCTGAAGATTACATTTAATCAAGACGAAGTCACAGACTTCGCCTAGCATCTTTGCATCTTTGCATCTTTGCATCTTTGCGCCTTTGCAAGAAAATTATTTTTTTTCAGGATTTAACCAGATAACCTTTTGTTCCGAAATATGTGGTTTTCCGATTATGTCCTTGTAAAGATCAGGACGTCTGGCCTTTGTGTACCGGCAACCTCCGGCAAGAGTAAGCTTTTCAGGAGTTATTTCAGCAGTTACAAAATCATCACCCAGTGTCCGGCATTCAGCTAAAATATCACCAAATGGATCAATTATCATCGAACATCCGTTCTTTAACTGATCCTCATCCATCCCTATAGGATTTGAGAATACTACATAGATACCATTGTCATAAGCCCTCGATGGAAGCCATTTCATGAGCCATTCACGTCCTTTCGGACCATCGAATTCACAACGCAGTGTTTCGGGATCCAGCTTTCTGTTTTTCCACAATTCAGGATCAACAAAACCAGCTCCCGGTCTGGTTGATGGCGTACACATTGTTACATGCGGCATAAAAATAATTTCAGCACCAAGAAGTACTGTGGCCCTTACATTCTCGATTATATTATTGTCATAGCAAATCAGGATGCCGCACTTCCATCCAAACAGATCGAATACACAATAACTGTTACCAGGGGTCAGGAATTTATTAATGAAAGGATGAAGCTTATGAAATTTTGCTACAAGTCCATTTTTATCAACACAGACATAAGTCTTGTACAGGTTATTCTTATCGTCTTTCTCAAAAAGACCTGCCAGAATAATGATGTTATACTTTGATGCAATGCGGATCAAGGTGGTTGTACTTGGTCCGTCCGGTACAATTTCAGAAAGTTCAAGCATCTCATTCTCTGAGAGATTCCTGGCAAAAGTATAGCCCGTAACTGAACATTCATGAAAAGCAATCACATTTGAGCCCTCACGGGCTGCCTTTTCAGAAAGCTCTTCAATCCTGGACAGATTGAATTCTTTATCACCACTCCTGTTCTCAAACTGAGCAGTTGATATCCTAATATTATCCATTTTTCAGCCTCTCCACAGGCTTTGACGCACTAATATGGACATGCCATGGCCGTGTCCCTACTTTTTCTTTTTGAGGACAAAGAATGCTGCAGCAGCACCAACAACAACAATCCCTCCAATAACTGGTATAGTAGGGAATTTACCTTTGGTTGAATCGGCTCCAGCTTTCTCATCTTCAACTGCATAGTAGAATGTTGGTTTAGCCTCTGTATCCATATTAACAGTGTCTTTCTTCGGAGCCGGCTGCTCCTGAGCTGTTGCCATATTCAAACCACCAAAAACAAGAAGGGCCGTCATTGTGAATACCAATACTGATTTTTTCATTTTACTTTATTAAAAATTAATTTATACTATTTGCAAGGTCGTCATACTTCTTTGCGATTTCGGGATTTGTCTTTCTGTAAGTATCCGCAAGAGCTGAAATTGCAGGTTTATAACGGGGACTCATTCTCAGACAACTCCTCAAAAGAGACCGGGCCTTCATAACATCACTTTCGGCAAGCAAACCTGCCAATCCGATATATGCTTCAAAGTACTTTCTGTTGGCTCCGATAACTCTCTCATAATATCTGATAGCCTCTTCATTCCTGTTTTGTGACCTGGCAATATTTCCCAGGTACATTAAGATAAGTTCAAAATCAGGGTTAAGTTCAAGTCCCTTTTTTAAAACAGAGTCGGCCTTCAGAAATTGTCCATCATTATAAAGAGCAGCTGCAAAATTATAAAAAATCATCTCATCGCCATCATCAATAGAAGATACCTTTTCATAGAATCCTATTGCCTCCTTACTCCTCCCTTCCGACAGAGCCTTAAAACCAAGGTAATCCGATTTGTTTTTTCTCTTAATAACCGCGCAAATCGGAATATCATCTGCATAAATGACATGAATGGCACTTTTGGGCGGCCATATTTTATTAGTGAGCTGATATGGAGATATATAACGGTTCGTAACTATTGCATAATCCCAGTCAGAATGACTTCTCTCCTCATACCTGAAATAAGAAGTTTCTATCTCAGGATTATTGCGGAATTGCCATTTAACCGAATATGTTGCTTTGACCTTTAATGGTCCCTGAATATTCCCTTCTTCCAGATAATTGATAAGCCAGGCCGATGCTTCAGTCTGGCTGACATAATAATAGTCAGTTTCATAATTTGCATAAGCACCTTTTAGTCCTCCAACTAACTGATTATAATATAGATAATAATAGGGATGATTCTTTATCATGAATTTTAGAGGATGAAACGACAGAATTGCCATAAAAACTATGGCTCCCCATATGAAAAACTTCTTTTCCATATGTTCAAAACAGGAATCAAATCCTATTGCCGCAATCATCACGAGCGGCGGGTATAGAAAAAGGAACTGCCTCCAGGAGCTGTAAAGGTTCGATTTTTCATAAATCACAAATACCAAAGGAAAAAGAATTGTGAAAACAATAACACCAACCAGGAATGAGTTTTTACCCTTAATGATTGACCCGGAGAACAAAACAAATAACAGAAGTCCGGCAATAACGATAAAAGGAATAGTAATTGCCATGGATTTGGGAAGATAGTACCATGGCATGAAGTCGGACCATTCCACCCTTCCCTCGAAGATCTGCCGGAAGGTGTCGGGAAAATGAGCCATGACTTTATAAGATTCTATGACATTTCTTACCGGACCCTGAAGAGCATAAGGCCAGAGCAGGATACTTAAAATCCATGCAACTACAGAAATGCCAAAAATCCACATAAGTTTTATTCTGATTTCCTTAATATCACATTTTTTACTCCTCAAATATTCAGAGAGATAGTACACAAAAAAGAAAAGTAAGAGATAGCAGATCATTAGTAGTCCACCGGCACGTATACTGATAGTAAAGGCAATACTTGCAGTAAGTAAAACTATTATTATCAATGGATTTCGTCGACCGGCAACCATAAATTTAAGAGTGAACCAGATGCTGGCAATATAGCCCATTGCAAATGGAATATCTTTCAGATTATTCTGGGTATGCCCCAAAAAAGTTGGGGAAACAGCAAATAAAATAAGAGTGATGATCCCGGCCCGGAAACCTGATAACCAAATCGCAAACAAGGAGGTTATCAGAATTGCCAGCCAGCCTGCGAGAGAACTCATAACATGCCTGAAAGAGTACACATCTTCTATATTGAACCACTTTGAAATTATGGTTACAATGTTATCGTACGACTGGCCGTAATATTTCAGATTGGTTACCGGGGTATTCAGTGCAGACTGGTCGGATCCGTTAGACGCAAAGTAATTATAAACAGTTAATGAATGATTATAGTGAAGGACCTCATCGCAGCTAATGCCTGCATCTCTGCAGGTTAACAACATGAATATAAGCAAGATAACGGACGAGAACCAGAAAATATATTTTAACCTCGATTCCTTCATTTTTTCTCATGACCATCAAAATACTTCCTTACAAAGTAGAGGGGACGATTTTGTGATTCCTTATAGCTTCTGTAAACATACTCCCCCAGTATTCCAAGGAAAACAAGCTGGATGGATCCCAGGAAAAAAATACTTAAAAGAGTTGACGACCAGCCAATAACAGCGAAACCATACGCTTTGGCTACCAGAACATAAATACCTGCACCCATAAAGATCAGTGTACCTAAAGTACCAAGGATCAGACAGAAACGTATAGGAAACCGCGAAAATGAAAAAATAGCATCTGCAGCCAGAATAAGCAGTTTTCGGATGCTCATTTTAGGATTACCTTTAAAGCGGTCATCCCGGACAAACTCAACATACCCCTGATGGAAGCCTATAAATGTCCTGAGACCAGGCAAATATCTGACTTTCTCCTTCATCGAGAGCAGCGCATCAACAGCCCCGCGCCTCATAATTGAGTAGTTTCCGGAATTCTCCATATTTTTTATCTCACCTATATGTCTGAAAATAAGATGAAACAATACAAAAAAGAGGTTCCGGCCTTTGTTTCCTTTCCGTCCGGATTTTTTACCACTTACTATATCATAGTCTTCATCCAGGAGTTTTGAGTGCATTTTTGATAACAGCTCAGGAGGATCCTGCAAATCCCCATCCATCATTGCAACAAGGTCTCCTTTAGCATGCTCAAGTCCAGCAGTATATGCAGCCTGATGGCCAAAATTTTTTGACAGAGTGAGTGCTTTTATTTTTGGATTCTTCAATTGCACGGAAAGCAATTTATTCAGACTGTCATCGCTG
>JANNKF010000329.1:0-5277 GCA_031396165.1 Bacteroidales bacterium
TATTTAGAAGTGGCCATGAACGATAATGCAGCCAGCAGGATTAATGTTATATAAACAAATGCCGGTATTGGTACAGAATCGCCACTTGCATAGGAATGGAGACCGGAGAGATAGTAGTTCACTCCGAAATATGTCATCAGAACAGATGAAAAGGCAAAGAGTGAGAAAAGGTTGAATGTCAGTATGTCCTTCATACCCGGGATCAGTCGTGAATGGATAACAATACTATATATTATAATGGTTATCAGAGACCATGTCTCTTTTGGATCCCATCCCCAATAGCGACCCCATGATTCATTTGCCCAAACAGCTCCGAGGAATGTGCCGATTGTTAAAAAATACAACCCAAGTGTGAGTGTCTTATAGTTTATAACTGTCAGTTCATCAATGGTATTTGCAATACGTTCCCGGTTTTCATTATTCGAAAGCGACAGTAGGATGAGTGTAATTAGTCCAAGGATCGCTCCAAGTCCAAGAAAGCCATAGCTGCCAGTAATTACTGATACGTGAAGTGTGAGCCAGTAAGATTTCAGAACCGGCACGAGGTTGGTAATCTCCGGATCCATAAAGCTTAGATGAGCAACCATCAGGGTCATTGAAGCCAGAACAGCGGTTGCGGAGAGAGCGAAAGTCGATTTACGGCTGAAAAAGAAACCAGCGAGTATTGTGACCCATGAAATAAATATCATCGACTCATACCCATTACTCATTGGCGAATGGCCTGCAATATACCATCTGAGACCAAGACCGAGTGTGTGGAAAAGAAATCCGGCAAATAAAAGCCAGCTAAGCACTTTTACGAATAAAGTTGTTTCCTTTCGGCCTTTTATTACCATAGTAATCAACCCGATAAGCAATATAAGACCAACAGTAGCATAGAACGGGAAGAGCTTTTCGAATATGTTTAATTTATAGTAGAGCAACTCCGAGTTCTTTTTTGAATCTGTCGGAAGCTCATATCCGGCAAATCTCTCCTGGTAACTGTTTACCGACTCTTCAAGTTGTTTTGTCTTAGTCATGTTTTTTGTCTCGACGGCATCAACCAGAACATTCATAATATCGCTGAGGTACAGTGAATCTTCTTTATTTATTGCACCTTCCAGAGCAACTGCAGGTGGACCCCAATCCTGAGTACCATTTTTCAGAGGAAATAATTTCATGAAATCACCCATGGAGATCATATAGATAATATTTACCCTCTCGTCGACTTTCATAATCTCCTTATCAATTTTAGATCTCTCCCCGGGCGCTTTTGCATAGGCATTATTAACATCCTGTGAAATTTTATAGGTTCCTCCTCCTGTGAGATCAACAAGGTCAGAAAATGCTGCATATTTACCTCTGACACCGAGTCTTGCCTGTAACTCGGCACTTGAAATTCTTATTATCGGAACATCTTTCCAGCTATTGAAATCGAGATAAATGCCAAGGAAGACCTGCATGGAAGTAAGTCCCTCAAAATCATTCTGCCTGGTAACTTTTCTCAGGATATCGTTGCTTAGTGTAAATAGAGGTTTGGTTCTTCCTTTCTGATCCTGAACAAGCACTTTCCCGAACTCTTCAGCGATAGCTTCATCGGGGATAAGTTTTTGTCCATTAACTCCCGAGACCCCTCCAACGAACAGAATAAATAATATAATTGTAACTGTTTTCCTGATGTTTGACTGCCAGTAACCTGCTGTTACATTGTAAAATACAGAATTCCTGTTGATCAAAGAAAGTATT
The DNA here is from genome assembly GCA_031396165.1 of Bacteroidales bacterium. Lineage (GTDB taxonomy): Bacteria > Bacteroidota > Bacteroidia > Bacteroidales > VadinHA17 > LD21. Next base: position 1,726 of record JANNKF010000329.1, read on the forward strand.
ATAAATAATATCAGCAGGGCATAGCCGGAATAAGTAACAAGCATACCCGCCATATCGTGATTAACTGACAGGATAGTACCTTTCTCGTCATTATCGTACGAAGACTGGTAAAAGCGATAGCCTTTATATTTAAGGATGTTATTCATAAAAACGAGAAATGGTTTTTCAACATTTGCACTTTTGTCAATGAGCAAGACATCGCTTTTATAACCTGATGGGCTGGTCGATCCCGGATATCTTTCGAGTACAAAGTCGTTTAGCCTGATGTTAAAAGGAAGTGTAGTGATACTTGACCCATAGCTAACCTCAATTGTGGTCCCGTCAACATTTAAAGAACCTGTCGTAACTTTATCAGAACTCTTTTCAATTATGTTAAGAGTGGAAGACACATTTCCATCTGATAATTGAAAGATAAAAGTGTTTTTTGTATCAGACTCGCCCCCGGTATCCATTCCATCCATACCTGCCGGACCAGGGACCACCCTGGAGAGTACAAGTTCATAAACCTTATTATTTACTGAAAGTTTCTCTTTGTAATTGTCGGCAGTTACTGTTGTCAGGGAATATTTTTGGGAGTTACTTTCTATAATTTTCCCTTCACTGTTTTTTATTGTATAGATGATATATTTTTCAGTTGAATAGCAAATGTTCTGCTCCTCCCCTTCACGTATATGGATTGAACCCTCCCATCCAAAGTACCTGGTTATGCCTGCTCCGATAATCATAACTACAAATGCAAGATGAAAAAGTGCACCAGTAATCCTTGTTTTCTTAAAAAGCTTGAATACAATCAGCTGTCCAACCAGATTCAGAGCCAGAAGCAATAAAATCAGTTCAAACCACATCGAATTGTAAATCATACTATAGGCAGCCGCGGAACCAAAATCATTCTCAAGAAAAGTGGCAACAGCCATTGAAAGGGCAAATGCTACAAAAAGAATACCCATGAAGAGCGGGGAGATGAGGAATTTAAGATATTTCATAGAATATGAGGGTTTAACAGTTTAATTAGAAGACGGAAGACGGAAGACCGAAGACTGAAGACCGTGCTTCGGCACGCTCAGCATATCGAAGACAGAAGTCCGCAATCCGAAATCCGAAATCCGAAATTCTTCTTGCCTCTTCATCATCCTTTTTCCGAAATAAGTTTCAGTTTTTCTTTATCCAGAATTTTTATTTTAGAAGAATCTGAGTCTATGGTTCCTGAATCTTCAAGCTCCTTTAAAATTCTTACGACACATTCCTTTGCCATACTTGTCATTTCTCCAAGTTCCTGTCGCGAGAGTATCATTTCATATTCATCATTAAGGAAAACCTGATCGGCGAAATAGAGTAATATTTCTGCCAGCCTGCCAGACATTCTTTTCTGAGCCTGGTTTACCATGCGGGTCTGATAGCTTAACGCTTTTGCACTTATTTCCTCAAGCAGGCTCTCCGCAAATGTCCCGTTAGTTTTAATAAGTTTCTTAAAAGCGTCGAAGTTAATAAAACAGGCCTGAACAGATGTAATAGCGGAGACTGAATATGTGTGACGTGAATTCACCCAGCCCCCGGGGCCCATTATCAGCTCGCCGGGTTGTGCAATGCCAATTATAAAGTTCTTACCCCTGATTCCCTCGACATATACCTTAGCTACTCCGCTGGCCATGAACAGGGCGCTTGATGTAGGAGAGCCCTGTTTAATCATTACTTCTCCGGGTTTGAATATAGCTTCATATCTGTTTTCATTAATTGACTGCATCTCATTATCTGTCAGATGCTTAAAATTTTTCCAGCCGTTCGTACAATTCTCACAACTGTTAATCAATTTAAGTTCCGGCATCTTCGCTGTTTTAAGGGTTTCAAAAATATGTTAAAAGTAATAACAAATAGCAAATGTAATAAATATCACCCTCCTAATTGACATTTATCACGATCATAATAAATATGTATCAACTTTTTATATCGCAAATAGCACACGTACTGTTATAAAGATAACAGTTGTTTTTCATAGCTTGCCCGAGAAAATCAAACCTAAATATTATAATAATGAAAAACCTAATCAGACTATTATCGTTGTTAACTGTCGCAGGTTTCATGCTCACCTCCTGTGAAGGTCCAATGGGCCCTGCAGGAAAAGATGCAAATGAGAACTGCACAACATGCCACAACAGTTCAGTTGTTGAAACAAAAGCTATTGAGTACGACCATTCATTACATTTCTCCGGATTGGCTTTCGAAGAGGGTACAAGAAGCAACTGTGCTCCATGCCATTCACACCAGGGATTTCTGAATGTAATTGCCAAGAACACCCCGGCAACATTTACAGTAAACCCAACTGATGCTACAAAGTACATTAATAATTACATTACAGATGCATCAGCGCTCAACCTTCCGGGTAGAATCTCCTGCTTTACATGTCATGACTCTCTTCACACATCCTACACACAGGAAGATTTTCTGCCACTGTCAACAGTTGCTGAAGTTCCTATGACAATGTGGGGCGGAGCTAAAAAAATCAACTTTGCTAAGACATCCGCAAATCTTTGTGCAAAATGTCATCAGCCAAGACCGATTACTGCAGCTTCGGGTAATGTGATTGACTATTCGAAGCTGATATCAGCTCCGACAACCAACTATAACCTTTCATCAATAAGTTACAGAACAGGCATTCACTATGGGGCACACGGAGCCATAGCGGCGGGTGTTGGTGCAATTGAATTCGGAACGGGTTACACAAGCTCAGCTCATGTTACAAGCGCTTCATGTACATCGTGCCACATGGCAACACCAAGCGGACTTGCAGGCGGACATTCATTCAATGCAGCTGGTAACTTTGCAGGTTGCAACGTATCAGGTTGCCATACATCAATGAGTGCGACCAATACCACCTTCACAGCAGCTGTTGCTGATGTTAACACAAAACTTGCAGCTCTCGTAACCAAACTCAATGCAATCGGAGCTGGCCATGACATTATGCAGAAAGATCCTGTAGACAATCAGTATCATGGCTATTTTGATATCTATGATGCATCAGCAAACCCAACAGGTTGGTGGAAAAACCCAGCTAACGGAACTCCGGCTTTCCCGGCACTTACCAATGCACAATTCGGAGCCATCCTTAATTTCCAGCTTATCGTTAGAGACGCAAGCAAGGGTATTCATAACTACCCATACATTAAGAAGCTTCTTGAGAACACAATCGCAGCAATCTAAAAAGACCTGATCGATAATTCAGAAAAGGCTGTCAGCGATGACAGCCTTTTTTGTTTTGTATAAGTAGCTGGGCAGGATTCATAAATCCGAATCCGTCGGTTGAAACCGAAGGCAATTAGGAGGATAAAGTATATGTAGTGATTACCGGTTCCGGGCTATTCACCAGGATACTATATAAATATAAAGTACTGCCAGGGATGGCAGCACTAATTCTCTGAATATCTTATTCCTCCTGTTTCTAATGATCGTCTGAAACATGATAGCCTGTAATCATTCCCCTGAAAAGAGAAGTCGGTTTTGAACCTAATGTACAGGTATAAATATGTATGATCATAAAGATTGAAAGAAAGAATCCCA
>JANNKF010000388.1:0-6541 GCA_031396165.1 Bacteroidales bacterium
GGAAGGAGTAAAACCTTTCCCCCGTGGGGGAAGGCTGGGAAGGGGGTTTAACCCTTAAAAAAAGAATTCAAATTTAGAATAATAATTTAATTATAACTGTTTCAAGAATACTGAAGAATTTACTCTGCTGGCTGGCAGGTAGAGTTAAAAATATTTATGTAAGATATTCATTATTCTACGCTGATTAAACAACCCTAAAACAATGCAGAAATACGTAACAAAAATAAAATCTATACAATATTCTTTTTTTTTCTGAAATATATTGTATTTTTGCAGTCCCCAAATTGTAGGGTGCATTACATTATATAAGTGTATCAATTAAAAAATAAGTACTAGTGAATACCTTAAGTTATAAAACGGTATCAGCAAATAAAGCTACTGTAAACAAGGAGTGGGTGATTATTGATGCTGAAGGCAAAGTTCTCGGAAGATTTGCATCGGGCGTGGCCTCTATGCTAAGAGGAAAACACAAAACTGACTTTACACCTCATGTTGATTGTGGTGATAATGTAATAGTTATCAATGCAGATAAAATCGAGCTGACAGGTAAAAAATGGTCAGACAAGGTTTATATCCGTCACACTGGTTTTCCCGGTGGTCAGAGGTTTACAACTGCTGAAGCTCTTTTGAAAAAGAACCCGATAGGTCTTATTGAGAAAGCAGTGGTTGGCATGCTTCCAAAAAACAGACTCGGAAGTGCGCTTTTCAGGAATTTACATGTTTATGTCGGAACAAAACATCCGCACGAAGCACAGAAACCAAAACAAATTGAACTATAATATATATTAAGCAACGGATATGGAGACAATCAATGCTCTTGGAAGAAGGAAAGCAGCTGTAGCACGCGTATACTTAAGCGATGGAAAAGGTAAAATCACTGTTAATGGGAGGGATTATAAAGAATATTTCGGAGCTGAAACACTTCAGTATGTTGTAACCCAGCCCCTTGTTCTGCTTAATGTTGTTGAAAAGTACGATATAAACGCCAATCTTGACGGCGGTGGTGTTAAAGGACAGGCCGAGGCACTTCGTCTTGGAATTACCAGGGCCCTCATCATGATTGATGCTGAAAGCAAATCTGCTCTTAAAGCAGAAGGTTTTGTAACACGCGACCCACGTGAGGTTGAAAGGAAAAAACCAGGTCAGCCAAAAGCCCGCAGAAGATTCCAGTTCAGTAAACGTTAGGATTTAATAGATTAGTAACTTATAGATGCAAGTTTAGTATCTAAATTGTGAAGACTCCCGCCAGTCGGCGGGGCTACTTTGCAATTGATTGAAGGAATGTAAACTTAAAAAGAGAAAAAATGCCAAGAACAAATTTCAAAGAATTACTTGATGCAGGTGTGCATTTCGGTCACCTGAAAAGAAAATGGAACCCCGCAATGGCTCCTTACATTTTCATGGAACGAAACGGTATTCACATTATCGACCTTGAGAAAACAGTTTTAAGAATCGATGAAGCTGCGTCAGCAATGAAACATATTGCAAAATCAGGTAAAAAAATACTGTTTGTTGCAACCAAAAAACAGGCTAAAGAGATTGTTTCCGAAAAGGTAAAAGCAGTCAATATGCCTTATGTTACAGAACGCTGGCCCGGTGGTATGCTTACCAACTTTCCTACTATCCGTAAGGCAGTTAAGAAAATGTCATCGATCGACAAGATGGCTACCGATGGTACATTTCTGAACCTTTCAAAACGTGAAAGACTTCAGGTTACCAGGCAGAGGGCAAAACTTGAAAAAACACTTGGAAGTATCATTGATCTTACAAGACTTCCGTCAGCACTTTTTATTGTTGATGTAAGCAAAGAACATATTGCTGTTAAAGAGGCAAAAAGATTAGGCATACCTGTTTTTGCTATGGTGGATACAAATTCAGATCCTTCGGATATTGAATTTCCGATACCGGCAAATGATGACGCTTCAAAATCAATTTCATTGATAGTTGGTATCCTTTGCCAGGCTATTGAAGAAGGTCTTGGTGAAAGAAAACTTGAAAAAGATAAAGAACCACAGCAGAAAGACAAGAGAGCAATAAGAAAAGAACTCGAAACAAAAGATATTCCTGCTGCTATTATTGAAGCTCTTGTTGAGGATGATGAAGAAGAGGAAGAAGCAGATGTTGAAGAGGAGACAGAAGAAGATGACGATGTAGTCAAAATCGCTGAGGAGACTGAAGAATAACAGAAATTACTTTTAATAACTTTTAAAGATATTATTATGGCTGAAATAAGTGCTGCTGATGTTGCAAAATTAAGAAGAGTGACTTTGGCCGGAATGATGGATTGCAAAAAAGCTCTTGAGGAATCCGAAGGCAACTTTGACAAGGCAATTGAAATTATCCGTAAAAAAGGACAGGCTGTTGCAAATAAACGTGCCGACAGAGATGCCACTGAAGGTGCGGTATTGTCAAAAGTTACAACAGATGGTAAATTCGGAGCAGTTATAACTCTTAACAGCGAGACTGATTTTGTTGCAAAAAATGCTGATTTTCAGAAACTTGCAAACAAAATTCTTGATATCGCAATTGCCAGTAAACCGGCTAATCTTGAGGCACTGAAATCACTCCCTATGGATGGCGGAAAGATCGGCGAAAAGATTATTGAATATGTTGGTATTATCGGTGAAAAAATCGAACTGGCATATTACGAAAAAATTGAAGCCGCTCATGTTCAGGCTTATATTCACCCGGGAAATAAACTTGCAACTCTGGTTGGTTTCACAAAAGCAGGTGTAGACATACAGGTTTACAAGGATGTTGCGATGCAGATTGCTGCAATGAATCCTGTTGCTGTTGATAAAGATTTCGTTTCACCGGCTACGATTGCCCAGGAGATTGAAATTGGCAAGGAACAGGCCCGTCGCGATGGTAAACCGGAAGAGATGCTTGAAAAAATTGCACAGGGAAAACTTACAAAATTCTTCAAAGAGAGTACACTTCTCAATCAGGACTTTGTAAAGGATAACAAAATGACCATCAGACAGTATCTTCAGTCTTTCAACAAAGAACTTACTGTAACTGACTTCAAACGTTATTCCCTTAATATTTAGTACGTAGGTTCATATTTCAATATTCTTGTGGCGCTCCAGAGCGCCACTTTTTTTTTATCTTTACGTATTAGAAAAAAAAGATGATGAAGTATAAACGGATTTTACTAAAGCTTAGCGGTGAATCACTTGCCGGAAAAGATAATAACAGTATAAGTGATTTGGTTCTCGATCAGTATGCCCTTGAGGTATCAGAAGTTGTTAAAAGCGGCTGCCAGGTCTCAATAGTAATCGGAGGCGGCAATATATTCCGTGGATTGAGTGGCACGGAATCGGGGTTTGATAGGGTTAAAGGCGATCAGATGGGTATGCTGGCCACAATTATTAACAGCCTTGCACTTGAAAGCGCCATCACCCGTTGCGGCGGAAAAGCAAAGGTCTTTACTTCCATCAGAATGGAGCCGGTAGGAGAATTCTATAACAGGGACAAGGTGGTTGAAGCCATGAATAACAACTTCGTATGTATACTGGCAGGCGGAACAGGGAATCCCTTCTTTACAACAGATACTGCGGCAGCACTCAGAGCTGTTGAGATCGGAGCTGACCTCCTTCTCAAGGGAACAAGAGTGGACGGTGTGTACTCAGCAGATCCTGAAAAGGATCCGGATGCAATAAAATTCAATAAAGTATCATTCGAAGATGTAATTGCTAAAAGACTTAAGGTTATGGATTCCACTGCATTCACAATGTGCAGGGATAATGATATGCCTCTTATAGTATTCGATATGAACAAACCGGGGAATCTGAAAAAGCAGGTGGAAGGGGAAATAACAGGAACTCTGGTTTCAAATTAAATGTGTCTTTGAATTTCCGTCTATTTTACTATTTTTGTTATGCGTTTGGCATATTCCGATATACAACAAGATATTGTGAAATAATTAACAGCAGAAATTATCAACAATCACCATATGAATGAAGATATTGAACTGATAACCGAGGAGACCAAAGACAGGATGCAAAAAGCGTTGGAGCATCTTGAACACGAACTTGCAAGACTCAGGGCCGGAAGATCAAACCCAGCACTTCTCGATGGCATAACAGTCGACTATTATGGAGTCAACTCTCCCCTCACTCAGGTATCCAACATAAATACTCCTGATGCTAAAACAATTATGATTCAGCCATGGGAGAAAAATATGCTTGGAACGATCGAGAAAGCAATTATGGCTGCAAATATCGGACTCACCCCGGTTAACAATGGCGAAATAATCCGTATCAACATTCCGCCTCTTACCGAAGAAAGAAGACATCAGCTTGTAAAACAGGTAAGAAACGAGGGAGAAACTGCCAAGATCAGTATCCGGATAGCACGTAAATGGGCTAACGATGAGCTTAAACAACTGCTTAAAGATGGTCTTCCTGAAGATCTTGAGAAGGATGCAGTTGAGGTGGTTCAGGAAATGACTCATTCATTCAACACCAGGGTAGATAAGGTAATGGCTCTGAAGGAGAAGGATGTTATGACAGTCTGACGACTGAATTCAATACTTCACACCTGTCATTCCGGAGGTACAATTTCTGCATATTTCAATCATGTCCCTTCCGGAGAGGATACTTTTTCTAAAGATCCTGTATTTTGGACCATTCCAGATATCACTGAAGGAATCCTGGTTAAGATCACCCATCACATGCTCAGCATTTTTGTCAAAACAACACGGGATTACCTTTCCGTCCCAGGTTATTACCGGATTGAACCAGAGTCTTCCACACCTGTCGGGCAGCGGGTTTTTGATAATATATTCACCGTTCTTCAACCTGTACCTGCCGAACCTGCTGTTTGTGGGAAGCCACTCTGCAATATCCTTTTTGTTGTTTATCTGCATCGATTTCAGCCGTAACGATACTTTCAGGTTTTTAGCTAACTTTTTTATCTGAGGAATCTGATGCTCATTCTTACGGTTAATGAGGAACTGAATTTCAATCTTTATAGAGGAACCAGATCGTTCCCTGATCTCAGAAATACATTTTATTCCAGTCATAACCTCTTCAATATTGCCATTTATCCTGTAAGCAGAATAAGTGTTGTGATCAACACCATCCAGTGAAATAATAAGTTTATTTAATCCTGATTTTAAAATTTTCTCACAATTATCCTGCTTTAAAAAATGTCCATTTGTGGAAACGGTTGTAAAAACATCCCGGCTATGCTCCAGAAATGAAAAGAATCCGGGATGTAACATCGGTTCACCCTGAAAAAAGAGATTAAGATTGTACAAATAAGGTTTGAGTTCCTTTATTATCTTTTTAAAGAGATCAATTTCCATATTTCCCCTGCTTCGGGTTATTCTTCCCGACCCGGTATGGCACTCAGGACAATTAAGGTTGCAATTATTTGTAAGTTCCACTCCAACCGCAGGGGGTAATCCAATCACATCAGGCCTGCCTGTAATAGTGCTCTTCAGATACGAATAACCCGAAAGTACAAGATTGATAGGTTTAATGAGTGACCCTTTCATTGGCGTTGAAAAATAAAAAAGTAAGATATGAAATTATTTTCCACAACAAACATAGGGTAGAAGATCAGGTTAATGGTCTTAGACATGAAAAGAGAATACAAGATATCTGAAAAATTGAATTTTATTTAAACTTAAATAGATTAATGCCATGAAAACATTTAAACAAATTTCACTAATCGCCGTTCTGTTGCTGGCAATTGCGGCTCAGAGTGTCTCTGCTTCCGATTTTTCGGGTAAAAAGAAAGCTGACCCGCAAAACTTTATCACTATCAAAGGAAAGGTTGTAGATGCTGAAAACGGAACACCTCTTGTTTTTGCAACAGTGGCTGTAAAGGAATCAAACGTTGCTATTGTTACTAACATCGATGGCGAGTTCACACTTAAGATCGGTGAACCGGTAACTGCAAAAAATCTTGAGATCTCCTTTCTGGGCTATAAGAATAAGAGTGTTCTTATCAGCGAGATGAGAGATAATGGTTACAAAAACATAATTTCTCTCGAGTCTGCTCCTATTCCAATAAAAGAGATCGTTGTAAAACCGCTCGACCCGGTTGATATCGTTGAAAAAGCCATTGGAAGGATTGGTAAAAACTACTCAACCGAACCAAACCTCATGACAGCATTTTACAGGGAGACCATAAGGAAAAATCGTACCTATGTCTCTATAGGTGAAGCCGTTGTTGAGATTTTCAAAGCTCCATATTCTTCGGATGTCCGCTTTGATGGCACACGGATCTACAAAGGAAGAAAAAGTTCTGATGTTGAAAAAATGGATACAGTCCTGTTTAAACTTCAGGGTGGTCCGGTAAGTGTTATGCAACTTGATATAGCTAAAAATACAGAGTCAATTCTTTCACAGGATGCAATGCAGTATTACAACTATTCTCTTACAGGAGTCATCGAAATCGACGGGAAACCGCATTATGTGGTTGATTTTCTGCAGAAACCCTCTGTTGACATGCCACTATTTATGGGAAGTCTTTATATTGAAATGGATTCATATGCGATAACTGAAGTTGAGTTTGGATTCAACCTTTC
>JANNKF010000450.1:0-3077 GCA_031396165.1 Bacteroidales bacterium
CCCCTTCACCCCCGACGTTTCGGTCGGGGGGGGGCGAAAGGGTGTTTAGACCGGAGTCTGACCTCTCCCCGGGGGAGATGCCTCATAGAGGTAGAGAGGTGTCACAATACAATTTAATATATGGCCGGTGTTTTAATGAAATTTTGTTATATTTGTCGCCTGTATTAAAAAAGCAAAATTTCTATTAACTATTAAAGAATATATTACATGTCAACACTTCAATTTTTACGTGAGAAAGCCGGAGTATTGGTAGCGGTAGTTATCGGTGTTTCACTTCTTTTATTTGTTGTAAGCGATTTCTTCGGAAATGGGCGGGGACAGAGAATGAAGATGAAGAAATACTATGAGATCGGTGAAATTAGCGGAGAGATGGTATCATACCAGGATTATGAACAAAGATTGCAGAATCTTAATGAGATTTATAAACTGTCTGGACGCACCAATTTGGATGAGGCCACAACCGAAACTATGCGGGAGCAGACATGGCAGCAGATGGTAAGAGAAAAAATCCTCGACTCACAGTATAAAAAACTTGGAATTGGAGTTAGTACTGAAGAGGTTGATGAGCTTGTACTCGGCAACAGCCCCCACCAGATAGTTCAGCAATTATTCACCGATCAGACTACCGGTGCCTTTAACAAATCATTCCTGGTAAACTTCCTGAAGCAGACAGAGGTTGATGAAACCGCTAAAAAATACTGGTTATTCTTTGAGGATGAGATTGTGAACGACAGAATGAACACCAAATATGGCAATCTTGTATCGAAGGGATTATTCGTAACCTCCAAGCAGGCAGATTTCGACAAGATTCTTGCCAGCAATACAGTAGATTTCAGTTATATTCTTAAAAACTATGCATCTATTTCAGACTCCTCGGTAACAATTTCAAATTCAGATATTCAGGCATACTATTCAAAACATAAGGATAGTTATAAGAGAACAGCTTTACGTGATGTTGAGTATGTTTCTTTTGCCGTTACTCCTTCTGAAGAAGATATTAAACAAACAGAAGGCTGGATCCTTAAAACAAAAGATGAGTTCTCATCAGCTACCAATCCCGTTGAGTTCATTAACCTTACAGCCGATTCACGCTATGTTGGATTTTTCACCCCTATCAGCGATGTCCCTGAGAACCTCAAGGATTTTGCAAAGAAAGAAGATCTGGCTGCAATTTATGGTCCTTATGTTGAAGAGGGTTCTTATAAAATTGCCAGGTTGATTGCTGCTGCAGACCGACCAGATTCTGTTAAAGTCCGTCACATTCTTCTTTCTCCAAACCAGACTAGAAGTATGGATATGGTGAAGCAGCAGGCAGACAGTCTGGTGAAACTGATTAAGACTGGTACTCCATTTGCAGCAGTTGCACTTGCTAATTCCGATGATCAGGGCTCAGCACAGTTGGGCGGAGATCTGGGCTGGTTTCCTGAAGGAAGAATGGTGGTACCATTTAACAATGCCTGTTTTTCAGGTAAAAAAGGTGATTTGAAAACGGTTGAAACATCATTTGGAATTCATATTATTGAAATACTCGGCCAATCAAAAGATACCAGGAAATATAATCTTGGTTATGTTGATCGTAAAATTATTGCAGGAACATTGACAAACCAGAAGGCTTACAGCGAGGCAAGTCAGTTTGCAGGCACCAATGATACTTATGACAAATTCAATAAAGCAATTGCTGAAAAGGGACTTAATAAAAAGGTTGCTAATGATGTTGCTCCGCAGCAGAAGACTTTGCCAGGACTTGAAGCCCCACGCGGTCTGATCATGTCCTTATTTCAGGCAGAAAAAGGTAAAATAGTTCTTGATGGTAATGAGCAGGCTATATTTGAAATAGGAGATCAGTATGTAGTTGCTTATTGCACCAAGATTCAGGAGGATGGAGTTGCTGATGTTAAAGATGTTGAGAATGATATTAAGTTTGCACTTATAAAAGATAAAAAAGCTGAGCTTATTTCGGCTGAGTTCATAAAGAATGGCGGTTCAGGTAAAACTCTTGATGATATTGCCAGGAGTATGTCACTCACAGTACAGGAGGCAACACAAATAAATTTCAGGTCGTATACAGTGCCGGGAGCCGGCACAGAACCTGCACTGATTGCAGCAGCATCAGTATCAAAACAGGGTGAAGTAGCAGGTCCGGTAAAAGGACTTAATGGAGTTTACATGCTGATAGCCAACAGTGTAACCACTCCACAAGCTGAAGATGTAAAGTTACTACAGGACAGACTTGCTTCAACTTTTCAGATGAGAGGAACATATGAAGCCTATGAAGCTCTTCGGAAAGGTGCCAATATTATTGATAAAAGATATAAGTTCTATTAGTAGAATTTCAACGATAAACATTAAAGGGAGGTGCTACAGGCATCTCCCTTTTTGTTTATACCTCATTCAAGATTGTTTCGGGAAGCTCCGAAGGTCCGAAGGATTGCTTCGTTCCTCGCAATGACCGTTTTCAATATTAGTTTTGGTTTTGCATCCGGTAGTCATGCCATGGCATGATCCTACAAATTAAATATCCTGTGTAGGGCTACGCCATGGCGTGGCCGTGGCTCTTTAGAATGAACCTTTCTTCAACCGTCATTGCTAGCCCGCGCAGCGTGAGAAGCAATCCCTTCAATCTCGTAATGGACATGCCATGGCGGACATGCCATGGCATGACCCTACAATACATAACCTGGTTGTAGGGCCACGCCATGGCGTGGACTTTTACGTGAATATAGAACACAAAAAAAGCCCCATGATTTCTCATGAGGCTTTTAATTAAAGTCGGCGACGACCTACTCTCCCACAATACAGCAGTACCATCGGCGCTGTCGGGCTTAACTTCTCTGTTCGGAATGGGAAGAGGTGGAACCCCGACGCTATAGTCACCTAAAGATCTTCTGAAGTCCGAAGTCCGAAGTCCGAAGTCCGACAGCGCCAATGGTACTGCTAATTGTGGGAGAGTAGGTCGTCGCCGACTTTTATTTAAAGGGTACAGCCAAAAGCTGGACCCTTTTTTATTTTATTACTGCCCAACCCGAAGGATTGCTTCGCTGCGCTCGCAATGACACGTCCATTTATCAGGATTCGCG
>JANNKF010000452.1:0-10213 GCA_031396165.1 Bacteroidales bacterium
AATAAATTAACATATAATGTCATAATACTTAAACTATATTTATATTAATTCGTCAATTTCAACTATAAGACTTTCAGATGTTAATATAATTTAAATATATTTAAAGTAAAATGAAGAGACATTATTCATTGAATATATCTGTATTCTGTATTAACTGTCGGTTCAGGACACTTAACCTATATTTGGAATACTTAAAACAATTATATCTGAAGTATCCCCCAGGCCAGCAGAATAAGTACTCCCACAACAATCCAGCTTATCAGGAACCCCATAAGATCTTCTCTGTATCTCCGGAAGAAATTTACCCATCTTTCTTTATGCCCCCATCCCGGAAGATCGAGAAGTAAGAGATCATCACCAATATCTGAAGCCAGCGGCTTCCTGCCATCAGGAAGCAACTGTTTAGCATCTGATTTTCTTCTCATATTATCGAAGAATGATTCAATTTTCTCTTTCTCTTCAGGTTTTGTAAGAATGCTGACAAGCCAAAAGACAAAGAATCCGGAGAGCATCGCCAAGCCAAACGGTGCAGGTTTCCATTTATAAACAAGTACCAACTCTCCGGCATTTATGTAATTCACTGCATAATAGACCGATACAGATACTATCAGTGCAACTGCAGCTCCATACCTGTTAGCTCTCTTCCAGATTAAACCTCCCAGGAAAATTATTCCCATGAAGGCGGCAAGAGTCTCCGTGAAGAGAAAAGCATGAAGGACATTTTTTATACTGAGTGCAAAGAGTACGGCCAGAACAGATAAACCCAATCCTGAGTAGCGACCCATCCACAATAATGTCTGGTCTGTTGCCTCAGGTTTAAGATATTTTTTATAGAAATTCTTAGTAAAAAGAGCTCCTGTATTCACCATGAAATTTGAACAGGCCGACATGTTGGCCGCAACTATTGCTGCAAGCATCAGTCCAACGAGACCGGGTACCAGAAGCACACTGCATGCGTATCCGAATGCCATTTCGGGGTCTTCAAGAGTGACACCATTTTTAATTACAAGTGCGGCAACTACGAGGCCGGTAAGAGCCCATCCTATTGTAACCAGTCGCTTCACCATAGAACCGAATGTCTGACCAATACGTCCTGCCCTCTCAGTGTTGCCTGTTGCGCACATCGAGATCATATGTGGCTGGGCAGTAATCCCGACAATCCCGTTAACGGCAAGCATTGCAATTGTAAACCCATCAATACCACTGGCACTGTTAAACAGATCAAAAAAATGATCGGGCAGGACAGCCTTCATTCCAATAAAACCACCTATTTCCCTTAATCCCAGTGGGATAAGCATAATTGATAAAATAATAATCAGAAATGACTGGATAAAATCAGTGTAGGCAGCTGCAATTAATCCGCCGGCAAAGCTATACACAATGAAAGCGATAGTCATAACAAGAACAACCATTGAAGGAGATATCAGATTTCCGGAGGCTACCGAGATAACTTTCGCCGCACCCTGAAGCATTACCCCCATGTTGAATACAAAAAATGAAACAGCAAACACAGAGTAAACCAGACCCATTTTGCTTCCATACCTGTCCTCAATGATCTCTCCAACAGTTGTCCGCTCACTTCTTCTGTAAAAAGGGGCAATGAGCCAGTAAAATGGGGTAATTAGCATATTTTTCCATTGATACCAGATTGTAGCAAAACCCTGACTGAATGTCGCACCTGTCTGCGCTACAGGCATTTCAGCATGAGTACCCACTCCAAAAGCCTGACCTATCATAATATACCATTTGAATTTCCTTTCTCCTCTGAAATAGGCATCGCTTGTCTTTGTCTTTCTCGCCATCCAAAGTCCGAAGGCTGTTATGGAGATAAAATATCCGAATAAGACTATATAATCAATTGGGCTCATTTGAAGAAGTTTAGAGTGACTAAAGTTTAGAGTGACTAAAGTTTATTGTTCATACTTCGTTTGTTCTTACTTCGTTTGTTCAAGTGTTAGTTTGTTCTTACACTACTTCACCATTAAGTAGAGTATTGCGGATACTTATCTGATTGTTTTTCATTTCAAATAAAATTACATCAGCCCTTTTACCTTTTTCAAGCGATCCGATAGAATTCAAACCATAAATACGGGCAACATTTTCTGAGGCCATTTTTATAGCATCCGACAAAGAACAACCGGTAAACTTTATTATATTCTCAACACCTTTTTTCAATGGGAATGATGCTCCGGCCAGGCAGTTTAGGTCCTCATTTATGAGCATTCCGTCAGCCTTTAACAGTACCTCAGCTCCCAGGAATGAGTACCTGCCCGGAGCCATTCCTGCCAGATAAATAACATCTGATGTCAGAATGATGTTATCTGTCCCCTTCACCTTACAAAACACTTTAATCTCCTCAGCAGTAAGATGATGTCCATCTGCAATTATTGAAGGAGTGAGCCTTTCATTTGCCAGCTGCGGCCAGATTGGATTATTATGCCGGTGTATCAGGTTTGCACATCCGTTTCCAAGATGGGTTGAAATAGTTGCTCCGCACTCAACAGCCATATTTATCTGATCAGCCGATGCGTTGCTGTGACCAATTGCCACTTTTATGCCTCTGATACTGCATTCCCTGATAAACTCCATGGCGCCTTCTGTTTCAGGTGCAACAGTTACCTGAATGATCCTGCCTCCTGATGCCTTCTGAAATTCTAAAAACTCCCTGATTGACGGTTTTCGCATAAACTCCACTGGGTGGCACCCCCTGTAACCTTCAACAGGTGACAGATACGGACCTTCAAGATGAAATCCCGGAATTGAAACACGCAGCTCCTCATTGTTCTGACAGGCTTCATTAAGTATTGTTAAATTATTAACAATACTTTCAAAACTGTTTGTTATCAAGGTGGGGATGAATGTTGTTACCCCTTCACTCCAGATCGCCCTGGCTGCTGACAGTAAAGAATTGTCATCCAGATCATTTCCTGAAAAATCAATTCCCGCATAACCGTTTATCTGATTGTCAATTAATCCTGGAGCAAGATAAAGATTGGCTGAATCTGCTTTCAGAGAAGGTATATCTTTTAGATCTGCGATTATGCCGCCTTCAATTTCCAGACTCACTGGTCTCCCTGTTAAGTAATGAATACCTTCAATTTTAAAAGGGGCAGAATGGTCAATATTAATTTTCATTGAAGCTTTCATTTCAGAAATGCTAAAAAGGAATAATCTCCGATGAGGAGTTTTTATCAATAAAAAGATGATAATCAGGATGTTGTTTCAAAAGAGTAGCCGGTACAACTTCTGTGGTTCTGTTTAACAAGGTATTTCTTACAGCAATAGCCTTAACCTTATGTGGAACACATGAAATAATCGTTTTGCACTGCAGAATCTGCCAGGGACTCATTGAAACAGCCTGTAAAGGCACATCATCAATTGTTCTGAACCACCCTTCATTCACCTGCTGCAACCTGCATTCATTATCCAGATTAACAACTATATATGACTCCCTTGTGTCGAAATCAGCCGGCGGATCGTTGAACGCAATATGCCCGTTCACCCCTATTCCGATAAGGCCTAGGTCGACCGGTTTCTTTCTTATCTGTTTTGTGAGTTCTTTGATTTTCTGTTCTATTGAGCCTTCCACATCAACACTGTAAAATGCTTTAACTTTTATCTGGTTTATAAATCTCTCATACAAATATTTTCTGAAACTGGCAGGATGTGTAACCGGTAATCCAATATATTCATCGAGATGGAAAATCTCAACCTTATCCCATTCCACTTTCTCATTAAGCAGAGCCTGCAATGTCTCGAACTGCGAGCTTCCGGTCGATACCACCATACGGGCCTCACCATTCATTCCGATTGCCTCATTCAGCTTCCCTGCAGCAAAATGTGCAGCCTTCAATCCAAGATCAGAGGCATTATCACTTATATTGATTACCATAACAAATAATTTTTTAAATGACTATCGGCAATCATGAATAAGATATTGCAAACTGCTTGAAAATCAATGGTTCTGCATGCTTGATTGCCGATACTCACTATTTATTAAACTCTCAGGTTAAAATTAAAACAATTAATCAGATGTGATTAAAAAACAGGACAAAATCCTTTGCCGCTTTTAATTGTTAGTTAAAGTATGTTAAGGAACTTCGGCTATTCAATAGCTGTTTATGATTTTTTTCTAACTTGTGGCCAAATTTTAAATCCTGATGTTTAAATCTTCCTTTTTGCTAAGTATTGCTTTAATACTCAGTGTCAACATTAATGTTTTTGGTCAGACAAGAGGCATTAACCGTGATAACTACCGGATTAATATTGCCGGGACTACCAAACCAATAATTATTGATGGTATTCTTGATGACGAACCATGGAAGACAGCTGACCGAATAGGAAATTTTCATACAGTAACTCCTTCTGACACAGGCTTTGCTATTGCCCAGACAGAAGTTATGCTTTCATATGATGAATCAAATTTATATGTTGGTGTAATATGTTATGATCCGACTCCCGGAAAAAGGCCAATAGAATCCTTGCGCAGAGATTTCAATTTTTCGAAGAACGATAACTTCATGTTATTTCTCGACACATATAATGATCTGACTAATGGATTTGCTTTCGGTGTTTCAGCAGCCGGGGCACAAACTGAAGGCTTAGAACATGATGCTCAACTAATTTCATACAGCTGGGACATTAAATGGAAATCTGCTGTAACAAGTTACGAAGACAGGTGGGTGGCTGAGTTTAGTATACCTTTCCGGAGTATACGTTATTTTGAGGGATCTAATGAGTGGGGCATTAATTTTGGACGTCTGGATTTAAAAACAAATGAAAAATCGGCATGGGCACCAATACCCCGCAATCTGAATCATTGCTCGCTTCCTCATACAGGAACATTGGTCTGGGATAAACCTTTAGGTGAAGCCGGCCTGCGGTTTTCACTTATCCCTTATGTTACTGGAAAGGTTACTAAAAATACCCAGGCGGAGGAAGATACCAAATGGAAAGGGAATGGTGGTTTTGATGCTAAAATGATTTTATCCTCATCAATGAATCTGGATCTTACTGTAAATCCCGATTACTCGCAGGTTGAAGAGGACCGTCAACAGACAAACCTTGACCGTTTTGAACTGTTTTTTCCCGAAAGACGACAGTTCTTTCTTGAAAACAGTGACCTGTTTTCAAATCTTGGCACGACAGGTGACCAGCCATTCTTTTCAAGACGTATAGGGTTGAATATACCGGTAATCGGTGGAGGACGATTAAGCGGAAGGATTGGAAAAAACTGGAGAGTAGGCATCATGGATATGCAAACCGGATCACAGGAAGAAACTCCATCGAGCAATTTTGCAGTTGCAGTTCTGCAGCGACAGGTTTTCAACAGATCGAGTATAGTAGGATTCCTTGTAAACAAACAGGTTACGGGCAATTATAATGATACCTTGTATACCGGGTATAAATATAACAGAGTTGCAGGGCTGGAATATAATCTTGCCAGTAAGGATAACCGGTGGACAGGTAAATCCTTTTACCATCAATCATTCTATCCGGGTGCATCAGGAGATGCAGCTACCGTTGCCAACAGCCTCATTTATTCCACGCGTTCCTTAAAAGCCAGCATCGAACAGACATGGATTGGTGCGGATTATGTTTCGGAGGTAGGGTATATAAGAAGAACAGGCTATTTCGAGATTGCCCCCGGCCTTAAGTATCTTTTCTTTCCATCATCCGGTAGTATATTAAGCCATGGTCCGGGATTAGATTTTGAGGTCATTTTTGATCCGGGTCTTAACATGACTGACCGTCAAACACAACTAACATATACAATAGGATGGCAGAACAGGAATCAAATCTCCTTTAATGTAAGTGATAATTTCGTAAAACTCCTAAATTCATTTGATCCTACAAATAATGGTGGAATCAAACTTATAGCCGGCAGTGAATACAACTGGCAATCTGCCGGGGTAAATTTTACATCCGATTTTCGCAAGATGTTAAATTTCAGCGTAAATGGCGGATATGGCAACTATTTTAATGGTACCCGATCAACCCTTGGGGCTATAATTAATTACAGATCACAACCTTATGGAAGTATTTCAATTACAGCGAGTTATAATGATATTTCTTTACCTGAGCCTTACAAAAGTGCAAAACTGTTTTTAATAGGACCCCGACTGGATCTTACATTCACAGATAAATTATTTCTTACCTCATTTGTTCAATATAACAACCAGATAGATAATCTCAATCTCAACCTTCGTTTCCAATGGCGTTTTGCACCGGTATCAGATCTCTATATTGTTTATACTGAGAACTCATTCCCGGGAGACTATATAATTAAAAACAGAGGACTCGTGATTAAACTTTCATATTGGTTTAATTAACAGAACTCAAGGATTAATTGTTGTAACTTAATATACCAGGTTTTTGAGATGAGCAGTGTAAACGATACTATTACTCAGGAAGAAGGAAAATTCAAAATCTGGTTTTTCCCCGGAGCTGAAACCGTGAATACTAAGTTTAATGTCTTCACCGGATCGTATATCAGGCTTATGCAGCAGATCCTTGAAGATGATTTCAGGTTCATTCAGGGCATTTATAATAAATCAATAATGCTTAATGTGGTATGGGCCCTGAATAATGCCCAAAAACCCATCCGTAATTATGAAAATGACAAGCTGATATCGGCAGCGCTCAATCAGATTATATCCGGGGGGCTGTCACCAGATACTCACCTTAGTATAACATCTTCAAGTTCAGGTACAATCGTGGCTGCTCAGACAGCATATTATCTGGCTGAAAAGAACAGAAATAAGGAAATTTTAAATTATCCTTTTCATCTTGTACTTGGTGCAAGCATGACATCAGAGGAATCAGAGCTTTACAGAAAGCTGGTTCAATTTCAAAAAGAAGGGATAATAGGTACGATTATTCATGGTGAGGTTCAGAATGAAGGTGACAGTTCAGCGGGTGTAGGAGGGTCAACAAGAATGGAAGCCTACTGGAACGCATTCGGACTTATATTTCCCTGGTTTTCAAAAAAATACAGCAGTCCGTCATTCCTGAATACCCATCCCTCGAAGGGGCATATTCACCGGAAAAGATCGATGACTGTTGAGAAAGCAATTGAGTTCATAGATGTTATCCTGGTAAAACATAAGCTGGCGGGGGAGTTTTACAGGGAAAAGGCAATTGCCATCTTAAAAAACGAAATCCAATAACCCTGCCTACCGGCAGGCTGGCACAAAGGACGCTAAGGAATAACACAAAGGGCACAAAGAAATTGCGTGGCTACATTATTGCTTTGTGTTCTTGAGACTACTCAAGCTGGCGCGGATTTGTAATCCGTGCCTTTGTTCGGTTGTAATCCGACCCTGATTTACAAATACCTGATTTTTCCAGGCACCGATTACAAATCGGCTCCAGCCCAAATGTTTATTTAATCATAAAATCCAGGAGTGACTTATCTCCAAGATAAGCAACAAGGTTATCGTTTTTCTTCAGCTGACCAACACCAGAAGGAGTACCGGTAAAAATCAGGTCACCTGTTTTAAGTGTGAAATATTTCGACACATATTCTACTATTTCATTGAAACTGAATATCATATCGGAGGTATTGCTCTTTTGAACATTGTTGCCATTAATATCAAGCCTGAAATCAAGATCCCGCATATTTTTAATTGAATCAACAGATACAAACGAACCAATAGGTGCAGCACCATCGAAGCATTTTGAAAGTTCCCACGGCATACCGTTTTTTGCCTGACGGCTTTGAATATCACGAGCAGTTATATCTATCCCCAGGGTTACTTCATCATAATACCTGTGAGCAAACTTCGCAGAAATCCCTTTTCCGAGTTTGCTGATCTTAATAACAACTTCGACCTCATAGTGGATATTGTCGGAGAATCCCGGAAGGAAAAAAGGTTTATTATTTTTAAGAAGGGCTGAATCTGGTTTAAGGAACACAACGGGTTCCTCCGGGATCGGCCATCCCATCTCAATTGCATGTTTTCTGTAGTTTAGTCCGATACAGATAATCTTCATCTTAACTCTGTGTTTTGCCGAACGACCTGAGTTTTATTTCTGTAAGCACCTTTTTTGTATAGAGAGGAAACTCCCCATTCATCATCCACGAGTAGTAGGCAGGTTCTTCAGCAAATACCTTCACTACAGCTTTCCCCTTATGCTTTCCGAAATTAAAAACTTCTATTCCGTTTTCATCCAGAATAATCCTTCCGGCAAAATCAACATTGCTGTTAAATGAACTGAAATCGGCCAGTTTCTCAACATCGTTTTCAAGATCTTTATATTTGTCGAGCTGCGATTTAAGAACCTCGAATGTAGCTGCAGTATCTGCTTTTGAGCCGTGTGCCCCTTCGAGTTCTTTTTTGCAGTAAAACTGGTAAGCGGCGGCAAGTGTGCGCTGTTCCTTTTTATGAAAGATAACCTGAACATCTACATACCGCCTTTTTATGAAGCTAAAGTCGATATTAACCCTCAGAAATTCTTCAGCCAGTACAGGTATGTCAAATTTAATCGCATTATACCCGGCCAGATCGCAACCTTCAAGGAATGCTGCCAGTTTCTTGCCTACTTCTTTGAAAGTAGGAGAATTTGCAATATCTGCGTCGGTAATACCGTGAATAGCAGTAGTTTTAGGGGGAATTGGCATTTCAGGATTGACACGTGTGGTCATCCACTCCTCTTTTCCATTCGGACTGATCTTAAGCACCGACAGTTCTACTATGCGGTCGTTAGTGACATTAATTCCCGTCGTTTCGAGATCAATAAAAGCGATCGGTTTTTTTAGATTAAGATTCAAGGCTATGCGTTTATCATCATTGGCATAAGAAGCATCAGCAGATCTTCCGATTCGTTGTCTGCAATGACCGGCAGGAAGAGCCCGGCTCTTGTCGGGTCGGCAAGTTCGATCATAACATCCTGAGATGCAATATTTGCGAGGATCTCAAGTAAAAAGACCGACTTAAAACCAATCTCAATCTCTTCTCCTTCATACTGGCATTTAATCCTTTCATTAGCTGAGATCGAGAAATCTATATCCTGGGCAGAAACCATTATCTGGTTACCCTTTAACTGCAGTTTTACAAGATTGCTCGCCTGATTTGAGAAAACAGATACTCTCTTGAGCGTATTATAAAACTCAACCCTGTCAATAGTGATCTTCCGGGGATTGTTCTTCGGTATTACAGAATTGTAATTGGGATAGTTGCCTTCAACAAGCCTGCAAACAACTTTGTAGTCGCTCAGATTGAAAAATGCATTTTTATCATCAAACTCAACTGTTACAGGACCAGATTCTCTAGGCAGGATGTTTTTAAGAAGCGATGCAGGCTTTTTCGGAAGTATAAATGAAGCATTGTCATCAGCATGCGCGTCAGTTCTCTGATATCTTACAAGTTTATGGGCATCAGAGGCTACGAATGTGATCTTGTCTGTTGAAGCCTCAACAAAAATACCACCCATTACCGGACGAAGTTCATCATCGGCTGTTGCAAAGAGGGTCTTTGTTATACCTGCAAGCAAAACATCAGCATTGATATTGAAAACTATTTTCTTATCCTTCTTAATTGCCGGTAATGCCGGAAAGTCAATTCCGTTCTGTCCGACAACGTTGAATGTTCCGTTTTCAGAACTAATTACCACAGCCATTGTGGTCATGTTAATATCAATCGTCAGAGGCTGAACTGAAAACTCTTTGAGTGTATCCAGAAGAATTCTGGCAGGCAGTGCTATGGTTCCGTCACCTTCCGTATTTTCAAGTTTCATCCTGGTTATCAGAGTAGATTCGAGGTCAGATGCCGTTATCTCAAGATCGTTTCCTTTAAGGTTAAAAAGAAAATTATCGAGTATTGGAAGGGTGTTTTTTGAACTGATTACCCTGCTTATTGCCTGAAGATGACCAAGAAGTTCCGAGCTGGATACAACAAATTTCATATTGCTATTGTTTTAAGTTGATTTTTAAAATACGAGGTTTAACTATTTATCTCTTAATTAAGGCATTGAGCCATCTTAACGATCCAATTCCCAAGTACCAATATTACAAAAAAAAACTATTACCTCAAACAAAAATAATGAGTATCGTGGTAAGGTATAAAGAACTATTGATTTTCTTCGTTTACCCCGACCCCATGGGGAGCGAAGAACCGAGCCAAACTCTGATTTTCTCCTGTTCTTCGTTTACCCCGGCCCCAGGGGGAGCGAAGAACAGGGTCGACTTTGCTGGCGAGCTCGGCGCAGCCAA
>JANNKF010000460.1:0-6456 GCA_031396165.1 Bacteroidales bacterium
GCGAAATATTTGTAGAAATGTAGTTGAAACATATAAACGAAGGTGCAGAGCACCGAAATATTTATACCCAATTATAAATATCATTAAAAAATCCAAAAAGGTATTCCTATTTTAATTCAATATTGTTCTTAACGAACATTACCAGCTATTCCTGTAATAAAGGTCAAAGGTATTAAGATATCTTAATACTTTTTTCATAAAACATTAATGGTATATATCAGTATATCAGCAAATAGTAGAATATATTTGTAATTGAGAATCACAACTGTTTATTGTTGGATTTATAAGAAAAAACTAAACTAGATCTTCATGGGAAGCACCACTGTCAAAGTGAAGTCTGTACAATTATTAAATCATACTGTATTACAGGTTGAGACTGAGAAACAGGAAGGATTCTCAGTCAATCCCGGACAGGCTGCTGACATTTCTTGTGGTCCGCCCGTAATGATGAAACTTGTAGAAAAGATTCTGTCTGATTTGCAAATCGATGAAAGTTTAATCATAAAAGAATCATTATGAAAATATTTCTACTACTTGTATTCCTTCTTATAAGTGCCCGGGCAGCTTCGCCTGATATAGAAGTAGGATTCATATTTGAATCGGAACCAATCAATGTTTATGACAAACTGCTGAAGGCCATCGTACAGGTTGAAAGTTCAGGTGATACACTTGCCTATAACAAAATTGAAGGTGCTGTAGGTGCTTTCCAGATTAGGTATATACGACTTCTTGATTATAACCGCAGAACAGGTAAGAATTATAAACATAGCGACTGTTATAATTTTAAGGTATCGCAGGAAATATTTTTATACTATGCGAAAAAGCAGGATTTTCACAATTATGAATTAATCGCCAGAAACTGGAACGGGTCGGGAATAACCACCCTCGATTACTGGAAACGAGTTAAGGTACTACTTTAAAATATCTGTGGAAAGCAACTGGCAGCCTGAACTGCCTGGTCTTTTCCCCGGGGAGAGGAGCTGAATTTCAGCTCCTTTTTGTATTTTATGTGCGTCTTAATTCTCTTAATGATTTATTAATGCCGTCTTAACTTTAACTTAATCCGGCTGCTTTTAGAATGATCTACTTTTATCGCAACAAATCAAACAAATTGAGCAGTTTAACGCGGGATTATTAATTCAAATTAAAACAGAACAACATGAAAAAGTCAGCATTAACTATTATTGCAGGTCTGGCAATGTTAACCTTAACAGCGAACAGCGTTTTTTCTTCTGAGCCGATTTTTAAAGGAGTTACCAATAATGATAACCTGAATACTCAGCAGCAAAAAAATGCAGCTTCAGTTAAGGAGCTGTACATCTGCCCTATGCATTCTGAAGTAACTCAGGATAAAGCCGGGAAATGCCCCAAATGCGGTATGGATCTGGTTCAGAAAAAAACAGCCAAAGAAGTATTTGCCTGCCCGATGCACCCCGAAGTCAGTCAGGACAAAGCAGGAAAATGTACAAAATGCGGAATGGATCTTGTTAAAAAAGAAGCTGTAAAAAACATGTATACCTGCCCGATGCATTCAGATGTTAAACAGGAAAAAGCCGGGAAATGCCCAAAATGCGGGATGAATCTGGTGAAAATATAACAATCTGCTGAAAAACTTATTTGCAGCCGGACTCAATAACAGAGATCTATTATGGTAGAAAAAATCATCTCGTTCTCACTGAAAAACCGGATTGTAGTTCTGGTTGTAGCTGCCGCCCTCTTTATCTGGGGTATAATATCAGTCGGGAAAAATCCTATTGACGCAATACCCGATGTATCGGAAAATCAGGTTATTGTCTTTACAGAATGGCCGGGAAGAAGCCCCCAGATGATAGAAGATCAGGTTACATACCTCCTGGTCTCTAATCTGCAGGGATTGCCCGAGGTAAAGAATATCAGGGGTACTTCAATGTTCGGAATGAGTTTTATCTACATCATCTTTGATGATAAGACAGATATTTACTGGGCCCGTACACGTGTACTGGAACGGTTGAACTCTGCACAGC
Source organism: Bacteroidales bacterium (assembly GCA_031396165.1). Lineage (GTDB taxonomy): Bacteria > Bacteroidota > Bacteroidia > Bacteroidales > VadinHA17 > LD21. The sequence continues at coordinate 2,004 of JANNKF010000460.1, forward strand.
AACTTCTGCCTGAAGGCGTTACCCCGTCACTTGGTCCGGATGGAACGGGTGTGGGGCATATTTACTGGTATACTCTGGAGAGTAAGGGCTATGATCTTGGTGAGCTTAGGGCTTTGCAGGACTGGTATGTCAAATTTGCTCTACAGACAGTTCCCGGGGTAAGTGAAGTAGCGTCATTCGGAGGGTTCCAGAAGCAATACCAGATTGTGGTAGATCCGAATAAACTCATTTATTATAATATACCATTATCAGATGTTCTTAAGGCCACCCGTGAAAATAATAATGATGTCAGCGGAAGAAAATTTGAGAAGTCCGACATAGGATATATTGTCAGAGGATTGGGTTATATAAAAAACAGGGAGGATATTGAAAAAATCAGTGTAGGAGTGAACAACAGGGTGCCTGTTTATATAAAGGATATTGGAACTGTTCAGGAAGGAGGGGAGTTACGACTTGGTGTTTTTGATGAGAATGGTGAAGGAGAGGCAGTGGGTGGTATTATAGTGATGCGATATAATGAGAATGCCAATGAAGTTATTACTGCGGTAAAGGAAAAAATGAAAGAGGTAGCCAAAGGGTTGCCCGAAGGTATTTCTTTCAAAACGGCCTACGACCGAAGTGTACTTATCAGGGAAGCCGTTAAATCAGTTAAAGGAACCCTCATTGAAGAAATGATAGCTGTTTCGCTTGTGGTTATATTCTTCCTGTTTCACTGGAGAAGTGCCCTTATTATACTGATACAGATGCCTATCTCTATTGCTGTTGCTTTCATTCTCCTCAATGCTTTTAATATTTCTTCCAATATAATGTCTCTGACAGGTATAATTCTTGCAATCGGTGTAATTGTCGATGATAGTATTGTAATGGTCGAAAATTCGTACCGCCGACTGGCAAATGAATCAAACGAATCTGACCTGTGATTTAAGCGGGAACTAATTTTAAAATAATGAAAAAGGAAATTCGCGAATCGATTATAGAAAAGGCCAGTAAACAAGTCGGTCCGGGCGTGTTTTATTCAACAATAGTTGTTATAGCATCCTTTTTGCCGGTTTTTATGCTCACAGGTATGGAGGGTAAGATGTTTCATCCACTGGCATATACAAAGACTTTTATTCTGCTTGTGGATGCATTTCTTGCAATTACACTTACCCCGGTTCTTATAACTTTTTTGATGAAAGGGAAGCTTAAACGTGAGAGTGCCAATCCGGTGAACCGTTTCATGGAAAAGACCTATACTCCAATACTTAAACTCGGACTGAAATGGCGTAAAACAACGATCGGGATAAATATCGTGGCATTAATTATCACTATTCCTATGTTTATGAGCCTGGGAACGGAATTCGTACCGCCTCTCGACGAGGGTTCGCTTCTATTTATGCCAGTAACACTTCCCGATGTATCGAACAGCGAAATAAAACGCATTCTTCAGGTTCAGGATAAAATTATTAAATCTGTCCCGGAGGTTGAAAATGTACTTGGAAAAGCGGGCCGGGCTAATACATCAACTGACAATTCACCAATCAGTATGATTGAAACCATCATTTTGCTTAAACCTCAAAATGAATGGCGGCCGGGAAAAACCAAGGAAGATATTATGCTTGAGCTGAATTCCAGACTGCAGATCCCCGGAGTGGTAAACGGTTGGACCCAGCCTATAATAAACAGGATAAACATGCTTTCAACAGGAGTAAGGACAGATGTCGGACTCAAAGTTTATGGACAAAACCTTGACTCAATCTATGCTCTTTCTTCGATGCTGAAAAAGCACCTCGAAAATATAGAAGGTATTCAGGACCTTTATGTTGATCCGATTACAGGTGGTAAATTTATTGATATCTCAATCAGACGTGATGAAATAGGGAAATATGGCCTCAGTATTGATGATGTAAATTCAGTAATTGAATCTGCACTCGGAGGAGTAAATGCAACTACAACTATTGAGGGAAGAAGAAGATTCAATGTCAATGTACGCTATGCCCAGGATTACCGTAATAATCTGGACGATATAAACCGGATCATGGTTCAGAGCCCCCTGTCAGGTCCTGTACCGCTGCAGGCTGTAGCAGATATAAAAATCAACGAAGGGCCTCCGATGGTGAATTCAGAAAACGCCATGCTGAGAGGAGCAGTCCTTTTTAATGTACGTGGCCGTGATCTTGGGAGTACTGTTAAGGAGTGTAAAGAGAGGCTTGAGGAGATGGTAACAAGCTTACCTAAAGGTTATTATCTCGAATGGAGTGGTCAGTATGAGAACCAGATAAGGGCAACACGCACGCTAATGTTTATAATCCCGGTTGTTATATTGATCATTCTGCTTGTGGTATATTTCACATACCGGTCAATGAAGGATGCACTTATCACTCTGATAACTATTCCCTTTGCCCTTATCGGCGGTGTATATATTGTCTGGTTCTACGATATAAATATGTCAGTTGCTGTTGCGGTTGGCTTTATCGCATTGTTTGGTATGGCAATCGAAACGAGTATGTTAATGACAATTTATCTCAACGAAGCAATGCAGGACCTTGTGAATAAAAAGGGAAACTCCGCTGAAAAAATAAGTTTTGGAGATATCCGTGAGTATGTTATCAGGGGTGCGGTAAAACGGCTGCGGCCTAAAATAATGACTGTTTCTGTTTCGTTGTTTGGCCTTTTCCCTGTACTCTGGTCTACAGGTGTGGGAAGTGATGTAATGTTGCCGATTACACTTCCCCTTATCGGAGGACTGGCAACCTCGACTATACACGTATTACTGGTTACTCCTGTGATATTCGAAATGACAAAGCAAAGGGAGCTCAAGAAATATGGTGCAGTTAAATTAGTAGTAAGTTGATTTTTTGAAAATATGACTCCGGCAATTATGAATATTAATTGTACTATGCTTGAAAATCAATTATTAGCCCCAACCCTAAAGGGAGTAATTGATTTTCTTCGCACCCTTTAGGGTAAGGGGCAAACGAAGAAAATCAATGGGGCTTTATGCTTGATTCATGAGACTCATAATTTTTTAAATTAAACAGGATTAAAATCAGGAACCGATGGAGAAGAGTATCAGGAAAAGGAAAAATGTATGGATCTGGACTGTTTTTGCTGTTATTTTCATAACAATAGCAACTGCTTTATTCAGTGCAGTACAGAAAGATAGAGTATCTCATAATGATTCTGAAAAGCAGGCAGGTGAGAAGTTATATGTTTGTTCGATGCATCCACAGGTAATACAGGATCATCCTGGTGATTGTCCGATTTGTGGAATGTTTCTTATTGAAAAGATAGCTCAGGATAAAAACGTATACGACACAACACTAAATGATGTTGTTCTTCATGTCAACGAATCAGTTTTGGCTTCAGTGTCAACAGTCAAAGCTGAATATGGTGAACAGACTGTTAATGTCGAGGCTTCCGGGATTATTACTTTTGATCCGCGGAAAATCCGGACAGTAAGTGCCAGGGTTAAAGGCGTTATTGAAAAGTCATTCATCAAATATCAGTTTCAATCGATCAGAAAGGGTCAGAAAATATACCAGATTTATTGCCCGGAGATCTACCTTGAAAAGTGGAACTATATAAAATTAATTCAAACCTATCCCGATCAGGATAATCTTACTGGAGAAGCGCTGGAATGGCTAAGACTCCAGGGACTCACAAAGGGGCAGATAGATTCATTAAAGCATGCCGTAAAACCTGAGTACCATCTTCCGGTTTACGGTGATACCGACGGTTATGCAGTGAGTCCTGATTTTGACCCTGACAAATATTTTTCATCATTTTCTTCAGAGAATGAATATGCCGGTATCCAATCTGATGTCAGTAATGGAATTGGCTTAAATGAGGGCGTAACCGTTGAGTCTGGAACGCCGTTATTCAGGATAGTAGATCCGAAATCCCTGAGAGCCGACTTCAGGGTAAGAACAGAAAATATTGGTTTGTTGAAAGCCGGACAGGAAGTGAATATCTCTGATCCGGTCTCACGGCAGGTTTATTTGAATGGAGTTATAAGTCAGATTGAACCCCTTAACGGAGGATTATTTCAGACAGTGAAGGTTTACGTAAAAGCCAATCCGGAAAATCTACAACCGGGAAGAGAAGTAAGTGGTACAATTATAACCGGTAATCATCTTGCCTTATGGGTGCCTGAGTCTTCAGTGGTTGATCTGGGTTTAAGGAAATCACTTTTTTTATACCGGAATGGAAGATTTGAGGCTGTACCTGTCACGACAGGAATGAGAACAGCAGGAAAGGTGGAAATACTTTCAGGTATTGAGCCCGGTTCAGAGATTGCTATGAACGGATTAATGCTTATTGATAGCGATGGCTTTGTTGCAATAAATTGATTAATTGCGAGTTAAATGATTGTCACGATAATTATTTTTAATTAGAAACCGAAATGCAAATATCAGGAAAAAATACATGTTTTGCTGTTTGCCTTCTGACAGTCAGTTGTATGATAATCTCA
>JANNKF010000028.1:0-16666 GCA_031396165.1 Bacteroidales bacterium
AATTGGTTTTTAATTCAACAATGATCCTGAGGGATTGTTCGTGTTCAATAATTGTTGCCGGGTAATAGTATTACCGGATTTTTTTTACTTTTGATGACGAGTAACAATATTCATCTATAGAAACCTACTTAAATCCGCTTATATGAAAAGTTCAACAATCTCCCGACGTAGTTTTATAGGCAAAACGGCTGCTGCAGCAGCCTTGGCCGTGGTGCCGTTTAATTATCCATTTGCCATAGGATCAGGATCGAAAAAGCCAAATTCAAAAGTTGGTGGTGTCCAGCTTGGGCTAACAACATACTGTTACCGAAGCATCCCTCATTCGCTTGATGAGGTACTTGAGTATGTGCTTCAGTCGGGCGTTAATTCGCTCGAGATGAGAAGCGTTCTGGAGGAAGGGCTGGGTATTCCCCAGGCTGTCAGACAGGCGCGCACTGGTGAACTTTCAGACCAGGAAAAGGCAGAGAGAGCCAAAGCAGCTAAGGATTTAAGGGAAGCACAGCGTCAGTGGCGGTTAAACCTGCCAATGGAAAAGTATACTGAGATCCGGAAGAAATATAAGAAAGCAGGTGTTGATATCCATATAGCCAAGTTTGTTCCCTCATCGTGGTCCGATGAAGAGATAGATTACGCCTATAAGGCAGCTAAGGCTCTTGGTGCATACGGCATAACTGACGAATTTACTGATGAATCATCACAACGTCTGGGTAAATTTGCTGAAAAACATAAGAGTCTCGCCATTTATCATACTCATGGCCAGTTTGGTATGCCGGGGTTTGATATTGATAAGTATCTTGGCTATTCATCAGCCAACAGACTGAACCTTGACGTCGGGCATTATTACGGCTCCACCGGGCTTCACCCTAATGATATTATTGTAAAATATCATAAGCTCATTCCGAGCATTCATATTAAGGATAAAACAGGGCCAAAACATGCCAAACCAAACACAAATATGCCTTTCGGCAAGGGCGAGACCCCAATTGCAGATATTCTCCTTTTACTTAAGAAAGAAAAGTGGCCTATAAATGTGGATCTGGAACTTGAGTATCCTGTTCCTGCTGATTCTGATCCTGTTAAAGAAGTAACAAAGTGTATTGAATATATGCGTAACATTCTTGAATAGCCTTTCAGATAATTACAATAATAAAAATGAAAATAATTCCATTGGTATTAATCATCCTGCTCCTGGCAGCAACACAGTCCGGCTGGTCGCAAAGTGTCAGCTCACCAGTTGCACTCCCAGCTTCCATGATTGAGAAATTTACCGATCCTGTTCTGGGAAAAAATGTATTTGTTTTTGATGAAGGAATGGACATGAAGGAGATCCAGGAATGTCTGGATACGCTCTTCAAGAGACAATCAGCCCGCAGAAGTGAATTCAGCAGGAACCGTTTTGCACTTCTTTTTAAACCCGGAACCTACAACCTCGATGTCAGGGTTGAATATTACATGCAGATTCTCGGACTTGGCGAATCGCCTGAGGATGTTGTAATTAAAGGTGCAGTTAGATCAAATACAACACATGGGAACAGCGTGCTCACCAATTTCTGGAGAGCTGTTGAAAACATAACAATAATACCCTCTGACACCACAATGATCTGGGGTGTCTCGCAGGCAGCACCGATGAGAAGAGTACATATCAAGGGAAACCTTCAGCTCTTCGATAAAGGATATGCAAGCGGAGGATTTCTGGCTGATGCAAAGATCGATGGAGTTGTATCTTCCGGTCCGCAGCAGCAGTGGCTCTCAAGGAACACACAATGGCAGAAATGGGTAGGCGGGAACTGGAATATGATGTTTATCGGGGTTCCTGATGCACCTGCAGAGAACTGGCTTGAAAAGCCTTATACCACTATAGACAAGACTCCAGTTATAAGGGAAAAACCTTACCTGACAACCGGTAAAAACGATTATATCATAAAGGTCCCTCAACTGCAGACTAACTCTGCCGGCGCAACATGGACGGATCCAAAAAGGATCGACAAATCAGTTGCTCTGAAGGATTTCTATATTGCGAACGCTGAAACTGATAATGCTGAAACGATCAACAATGCTTTACGCAAGGGCAAAAATCTTCTGTTTGCTCCGGGAATCTATTACCTCGATAAATCGCTCCTTGTAACAAAACCCGGCACAATCATAATGGGTCTTGGACTACCGTCGCTGATGCCTGTCAACGGGACACCTGCAATAGAAATAAGTGATGTCGACGGCATTACTGTTTGTGGTATAACCATCGATGCCGGTCCCAAACATTCGGAATCGCTTTTTGTTTTAGGAGAAAAGGGTTCAGTTAGATCGCATCAGTCCGATCCTGCATTTCTGTATGATCTGTTTTTCAGGGTCGGAGGACCTGCACAGGGATCTGCAACGAGTTGCATGGTAATTAACAGCAGAAATACCTATATCGATCATACCTGGCTCTGGAGAGCCGATCATGGCAATGGTGTTGGATGGGATAAAAACAGATGTGCGAATGGTCTTATTGTTAATGGCGACGATGTTACAATTTATGGTCTCTTTAACGAGCATTTTCAGGAGTACCAGACTCTTTGGAACGGAAATAACGGAAAAGTATATTTCTATCAGAGTGAAATGCCATACGATCCACCAACTGTCGACTCCTGGAAACACGATGGGGTATACGGATACGCATCATATAAAGTAGCCGATAATGTTAAAACGCATGAAGCCTGGGGAATAGGAATATATAATGTTTTTTATGACGCACCGGTGATTGTGGATAATGCGATAGAGACTCCTGAAGCGCTGGAAAGCAAAATTCATCACATGATAATCTTCTGGCTGAACGGAAATAAGGAGAGTGTTGTTAATAGTATAATTAATGGCAAGGGGAAAGCAATAAATATAAATAACAGGAAGTCGACAATGAAATAAAAGAACTGCATAAAACGCATATAATAAGATAATTCGAAAATAATTTCATATCAACCTTAACGTGCTCAAGATAATTGGATACATATTACTGACGATTTCGTGCATATCGTTTCTTCTGATTCCTGTGATGCCCTGGTTTAACTTCACAAAGGGTCAGATTGCAGGTATTTCAACCGGACTGCTTATTGTAGGCGAAGTATTGTTTTATGTCAGCATGTTTATTCTAGGCAAGGCATTTTATGCCAAAATCAAAGAGAAACTCAAATTCTGGAAGAAGAAACCCAAGGAAGATAAACCAGGTGAAACTGATCCTCAACTATAGCTTCCGAAGTTTCGAAGTTCATGAAGAGCGGAGCGCTCTATGCTGATAAAAAATAAGGATTATTGGACAAGAAATGAAGGACTAAAGTCCTTGTAAATTAAGACTTTAATCCGTTGGCTTCAGCCAACGGTAAGGGAAAAAAACCAAAACGGGCTTTAGCCCAACACATTCCAGGATAAATGATAAATCTGTTAAATTTATAATTCATAAAATATTTACAATGATAAAAAGATCACTATTAATAATTGTAACAATTGTTACAATTTCAATTATAACGGGCTATTCACAGACTAAGAAAAACATCTATATAGAATCGTGGGTTACTAATGCCGACCGTTCTGCACTTTTTCAGAAACAATCCGACAGCATCTTCTTCGGAACTGGCCGTGGTGGTGGAAGCACAATAATAATCGATGAAGAACAGCAGTACCAGGAGATAGATGGCTTCGGCTATGCTTTAAGCGGAGGAAGTGCTGAACTTCTGATGAAAATGAGTTCTGCAGCAAGAAGTAAAATTCTGAATGAAGTGTTTGCTGTGAATGTTAACAATATAGGAGTCAGCTACATAAGACTCAGCATCGGAGCTTCCGATCTTAACAGTTTTGTATTCTCCTATAATGATCTGAAGGAAAATGAAACGGATTTCGATCTGAAGAACTTTTCTCTTTCGCAGGATCTTAAAGATGTCATTCCGGTTATGCAGGAGATCCTGAGAATTAATCCCGATATCAAAATTCTCGGTTCACCATGGTCAGCACCTGTGTGGATGAAGAACAATAATAACATCAGGGGAGGTTCACTGAAAAAAGAGTGCTACGATGTTTATGCCCGATATTTTGTTAAGTATATCCAGGCTATGAAAGAGCAGGGTATCATTATTGATGCGATAACAATACAAAATGAACCTCTTAATTCCAATAACACTCCGAGTATGAGGTGGTTCTGGACTGAACAGACCGATTTCATTAAAAACAATCTTGGTCCTGAATTCACAAAATCCGGTCTCAAAACGAAAATTATCCTTTTCGACCATAATCTCGACCGTATCGATTATCCTCTGGCAATGCTGAGTGACCCGGATGTTTCAAAATATGCTGACGGCAGCGGTTTTCACCATTATGGCGGAGAGATCGCTGCAATGGCTGATCTGCATACTGCCCGACCTGACAAAAACCTCTATTTCACTGAACAGATGGTGGTTGAGAGACCAGGCGACAAAACCATTAATATTGGCACCCAGGTCAAAAGGCTCATCATTGGTACTACCCGCAGCTGGAGCAGGAATGTAATCCTGTGGAATCTTGCCGCGGATCCCAATAATGATCCTCATACCGACAATGGTGGCTGTTCAATGTGTCAGGGAGCACTTACTCTGAGCGGAGATAATGTATCAAGGAATCTTGCCTATTATACAATCGCGCATGCTTCAAAATTTGTCCGACCGGGATCAGTCCGGATCGGCTCAACAAATCCGGGCGACAAGGCAGTTAGCCTCACACAGGATGAAGAGTCGCAGGGAATGAGACGCGCTGCTATAATTGAGAATTCGCCTGTATTGCCAAACGTTGCATTCAGGACACCAGATGGAAAAATTGTTCTCATCGTTGTGAATGATACATATAATGTTACTTCTTTCAGGATTCAACATAACGGAACGACTGCTTCCATGAGATTGAGCCCCGGAGCAACAGGAACATACATATGGACTGGATATAATGCCAGATGAAACGTATTAACAGCATTGATACCACAAGAGGGATTGTCATGATCATCATGGCCCTCGACCATGTGCGTGATTTCATGCATAAACCGGCCATGATCGAGTCTCCGACAAATCTCCAGACAACCACTGCTATATTATTTTTTACCAGGTGGATAACTCACCTTTGTGCACCTTCGTTTGTTTTTCTTTCAGGGATTTCGGCTTATATCTCTTTCAAAAAAACGAACAATCTGAGCGAGAGCAGAAGATTTTTACTGACCAGGGGAATATGGCTTGTGATCATTGAACTTACTATTGTTAATTTTGCATTATGGTTCGATATTAAGTTCAGGCTCGAATTGCTGGAGGTAATATCAGCTATCGGAATAAGTTTTATAATACTCTCTTTCCTGCTCACCCTTCCGTCCAGAACAATCGGGATTATTGGGCTTATCATAATATTCTCCCACAATTTACTGCAGGGATTGCCCCTGCCTGACAATGCCATTCTTAAAACATTGTTTCTGATACTTTTCAGGCCCGGACTGATTCAGGTGTCAGCAGATATGTCCATTTTCACGGCTTATCCGGTAGTTCCATGGCTCGGAATAATGTTGTGCGGTTTCGGCATAGGAGAATTGTTTTCACTTCCCGAAAAAAAGAGAAAAAAAATGTTATTAATAGCAGGAATTACTGCGCTTTCACTCGGGGTGTTAATAAGATTTATTAATATTTATGGCGACCCTGCGGTCTGGGCAGTCCAGAAATCATCACTCTTTACCTTCCTCTCGTTCATTAATCTCACAAAATATCCCCCATCGTTACTTTTCACCCTGTTTTTTGCAGGGTTTACCCTAATCCTTTTATATATTACTGACAGACCTGAAAATAAAGTTTCAGGAATTATTTCTGTATATGGAAGGGTGCCGCTGTTCTATTTCATCCTGCACCTATATCTTATTCATTCACTTATGTTTATAATGCTGTTCCTGCAGGGATTCGGCACTGGTGATATGGTTTTCGGACTTTTCAGCAACGGACGTCCAAAGACAGGTGGCGGTGTGGATTTAAGTGTGGTTTATCTCATCTGGATTGCGGTTGTTGCCTCACTGTATCCTGTATGTAAGTGGTATGCAAATTATAAGACCTCTCATCCCGAAAAAAAGATGCTGAGATATCTTTAATCAGTTCATATTCCTCATTCTGAAAGAAATAATTGATAAAAATGAAAATTAAAAACATTCTCAGACAGGTTTTTATTATGTCTGTTTCCTGCCTGCTGTTTTATCCGGATCTCATAGCCCAGGAAAAAAGTAAAACCTCAATTGCCGGTAAACCTCTTTTCCGCGATCCTGTCTATGACGGGGCTGCCGATCCTGTAGTTATCTGGAATCAAATAGAGAAGAAGTGGTTCATGCTTTATACCAATCGAAGAGCCAATGCGCCTGGACTGGATGGAGTAAGCTGGGTACACGGAACCCTGATCGGTATTGCTGAATCCTCTGATGGCGGTGCATCATGGCAATACCGCGACACATGCGACATTCAATACCGTCTAACAGATTACACTCATTGGGCCCCGGAAGTAATTGAATATAAAGGGCTATACCATATGTATCTTACCTATGTTCCCGGAATATTCACAGACTGGAACCATCCCCGAAGAATTGTACATCTGACTAGTAAAAACCTCATTTCATGGAAATTTGAATCGGAACTAAACCTGGCTTCCGACCGGTGTATCGATGCATGTTTGTTCAGACTGCCTGATAATACCTGGCGGATGTACTATAATAACGAGAGAGACAGTAAATCAATATATTACGCAGATAGTCCGGATCTTTACAACTGGAAAGACAGTGGAAAGAAGGTGATAGGTGATAAGGCTGGCGAAGGCCCGAATGTGTTCACATGGAAAGGTAAAAACTGGATGATAGTTGATAACTGGGATGGATGCGGAGTCTATTCATCCGATGACTTTGTTAACTGGAAAAGACAGGAGAAAAACATACTGAAAGAACCGGGAACCGGAGCCGATGACAAGGTTATGGGAGGTCATCCTGATATCGTTGTTAATGGCGACAGAGCCTATATTTTTTACTTTACACATCCCGGACGGATCGCGGGTGTAAAAACCAATAGTCCGACTGAATCGCGAAGAAGTTCGATACAAATAGCAGAAATGGAATATATTGACGGACAGATAGTTTGCAATAGAGACAAGCCGGTGGCAATAAATATGAGGGGCAAATCCGGAAACAGGTAAATGGCTCAGGGCACAGGGCTCAGGGCACACCAGGGAAATCACAAAGGAGAGGAGGAGAACATTCAAAGCCAAATACCGTAATGTGGAAAGATGATAGAGAGACTGGGAATGACTTGGTTTTCATCCGCAGAGCGGCGACATATTGGTAGCACGATGTACCCCTTTTGGAGATGGCGCCGGAGTCGGATATTGATGGCGTGCAGGGACTAACAACCGGCGCCTCAGAATAATGGTGAGATGAAGGACTAAGGTAAGCAGGGAAGAAGCATGTGAGCTTTTGAAAGAATTGGTTTTCAGCCGCAGAGCGGCGACATATTGGTAGCATGATGTACCCCTTTTGGAAATGGCGTCGGAGTCGGATATTGATGACGTGAAGAGACTAACAACCGGCGCTGATTAAGGAGTCTGGCTAAGTGGCGATGAAACCGGGAAATAAGGTGATAAAAGTTTGTTAGTTTTTTACCTGATTCTTCCCATAAAGGAAATGGTGAAGCAGAAACAGAACCCCCGTTACGAAGAATGGAGTTATAACTATCAGCGATGCAGGATTTCCTTCAAATGAATGGAAAAAGAAACAACCTGCAATAAAGGCAATTATAAAAAATATTCCTCCAAACAATTCCCATTTCCAGGCAACTATGAGAATTACAATTAAAATGAAAACCGGAATACTATTCATAAGAAAACCAAGCATTTTTCTTCCAGTTGGTTCATCTCCATTAAATGAATCCAAAGAAAACATCATCATGAATCCAATTGCCAGAAGGGTAAAGATCCTTGGTATCCAGTATAAAAGTCTTGATGCCATTTCTGTACAGTTTTTGTGAATAGCTGAACAAATCTACACAAAAACTTCAGATTCACATCAATTTCCACCGGAAGATCCGGATACTCCAGATGCACCGGTCTGTCCTGACCTTAGAGTAAATTCATTCTTCTTCTCAGACAGTGAAAGCAGATACAGGCGGCGAGCCCTGTCTCGCTCCTTGATTACAGAAATCAATTCATTACCTGCAAGTGTATACTTACTGATATCGGCAGGTGTTGAAAGCCACACAACAGTACCGGCTTCCAGACCCTGTTCAATAATAATATTTTTTTCATTCGATTCGCCCGGAATGACGACCTGTTTTTTCCCGTCTTTTGTGTAAACATATGGAACACTGTCCGTTCCTGCATTCAAGCTCTCCTCGGGAATATAAACAACATTGGTAAACAGGCCTGTGACCATCTTGTTGCTTGTTGTCATTGAAGGTCTTAGACCGGGATCGGAATCATCAAGTTTTACCAGCACTTCAAAGACTTTTGAATCGGAATTTGATAGCTTTTCACCGATGTTGGCAATCTGGGCAACCTTTCCGCTGTAAGATCTTCCCTGAAAAGCATCTATTGAGATCTGAACAGGCTGCCCCCTTTTAACTTTAGTCACTTCAATCTCGCTGACAAAAACTTTTGACATCATGGAGGAAAGATCTGGTAAAGTAGCTACCACAGGATCGAACGGATGCATAAAAGAACCGGATTTAATTTTGTTTCCAAGTCTGTCTTTTTTATAAATAACCATTCCTTCTGCCTGTGCAGTAATTGTAAATCCGGACAAAACAATCTCAAGATCATTTACTTTCCTTTTCTGGTTGTTGTTGGTAAGAGTGAGAGTTCGTATCTCAGAATGAGTCTGAGCCGATCTCAGAGAATACAGCTTCTGTTTCTGGGCATATAGCCGGCGTTCCTTATCAAGCTTAAGCACGGCCTGACGCTGAACAGCCGGTGGTTCAAATTTTGACTGGTCAACAGTTACATATGCCTCTTCCACAACAAACTGCTGGTCTTTTATCTCATCCCTCAGTGAACTGAGTACTAAAGCAGTATCCAGAATTTTCATCTCAAGATCTGTCTGGTTCTTTTTAAGTAATTCAAGCTCATCCTTTAGTGTATTATTGAAGTTTGTTCTGTCGAGTGTTGCAATAAAATCACCCTTCTTAACAATAGTTCCCTCGGGAACCAGATCGATAATTTTTATTGGAGCTGCTCTGAAATTCATATTCCGAACGACATTAGGTCCTCTGATATCGACAGAGTTTTCGGCAACAAGCTCCCCTGTATTTGAGACTGAAATCTCAAAATTTCCTCTTTTTGCCTCTGCGAAATTCAATGTCTCACCAGCTTCTTTTGAAGTAAGTTTAACAAAAATAGTCAGCCCCACAGAGGTAAATACCACTATCAGGGCTGTTATTATCACTGTTTTTTTCATTTTAAGTAAAATCAATTACTAAGGTGTAATACACACCTTATTTAGAATCATTAAACACAAGGAAATCCTTATTGTTCAATTTCCGTGCTCTCCGTGTCATCCGTGGTAAATAAGAAACCGAATAAATCTGAACATATCTTAAACCATGATAAATATCCATCATACTGTTCAGTATTTCCTCTACATTTGCATAAAAACAGAGTTGATATGAATTGGCTGACCGATCTGGTTTTGCAGCAGACAGTTGCACACACAATACTGGTTTACAGTCTGATAATTGTGGTTGGGGTTTTTCTTGGCAAACTGAAAGTATCCGGAATATCGCTTGGAATCACATTTGTGCTTTTTGCCGGTCTTGCAGCAGGTCATTTCGGTCTCTCTGCAAATCACCTCGTTATTGAATTTGTGAAAGACTTCGGCCTGATCCTCTTCGTCTTTTCAATTGGGTTGCAGGTTGGCCCGGGTTTCTTCTCCTCATTCAGGAAAGGAGGACTTTCCCTGAACCTGATGGCAATGATTATAGTTCTGCTCGGAGGTGCTGTAACACTGGCATTGCATTTCATTACAGGAATGTCGCTTCCAATGCTTGTGGGAGTAATGTCAGGAGCAGTGACAAATACACCAGGACTCGGGGCAGCGCAGCAGGCTCTTACTCAGGTTACAGGGGATAACCCGGGTGCGGTCATTCCGGAAATTGGTCTCGGTTATGCGGTTGCTTACCCGTTTGGTGTTCTGGGAATTATCCTGACCATGTTCGCTATACGAAAGATCCTTGGAGTTAACGTTCAGAAGGAACTGGAACAGTTTAATCAGGATCAGCATCCGGCAGAAACACTTCCGGAAAAGATAAGTATACAGGTTACCAATCCACAGGTTTTCAATAAAACCATTCTTGAACTCTCAAAAATGATCAGTCATGAAATTGTTGTGTCACGACTGCTGAGAAACGGGGAACTTATGCTTGCTGCATCCGACACTGTTTTAAACGAGAACGATATAATACTTGTTGTAACCCGGAAAGGAACAATTGCCGAAGTAGTAAAACAGATCGGCAAGGAAAGTGAGATGGATATTTCAGCCAAATCAGGAAGACTCATTTCGCGCCGGATAATGGTTACCAACAAGGAAGTTTTTGGAAAAGACCTTGGCTCGCTTAAACTCAGGACGAGATACAATATAAATATTACGAGAGTTTACCGTGCAGGTATCGAACTAGTAGCCTCACCAGGCCTGCGCCTGCAAATGGGTGATAAACTGACAGTTGTAGGCGACGATAAATCTATGGAAAAGGTAATTTCACAACTTGGAAACTCTATAAAAAGGCTGAATGAACCAAATATAGTACCTATTTTTATTGGCATAATACTTGGTGTTGTGCTTGGCAGCATCCCGTTTCAAATCCCTGGCATCGTCAATCCAATCAGGCTTGGTCTCGCCGGAGGCCCTCTTATTGTGGCAATTTTGCTGAGTAAGTACGGATATAAGTTCTCACTTGTGTCATATATTACACCCAGCGCAAATCTGATGCTTCGAGAGATAGGAATTGTTCTTTTTCTTGCAAGTGTTGGTCTCGTTGCCGGTGAAAAATTTATCCCGACACTTCTTTCAGGCGATGGCATTATCTGGATGGTGTATGGGGCTATAATTACACTGATCCCTCTTATTGTTGTTGGATTCATTTCCAGGATCTACCTGAAAAAGAACTACCTGGAGATCTGTGGACTTCTTTCCGGAAGCATGACGGACCCTCCTGCCCTCGCATTCGCAAACAGTATTGCCCAGTCGGAAGCCCCGGCAGTAGCTTATGCCACAGTCTATCCGCTTGTAATGTTTCTTCGTATATTTATTGCACAGTTACTCGTACTGTTATTTATTTAACAGAAGATCTATATTTTATATTGAGTATCAGGAATCATTCAAATGCAATTAGTATGCAAAAGATCAGAACCGGATGGCTGACAATAATCATAATGATGATTTTCAGCATTAGTTACTCCTGCACTCAAAACGGTAGAAAACCAAATAATAAAAGTTCTGTATTCAAGGTTATTGCCTTTTACTCTGATCCTGATAAAAGTGAAACAGCACACAGTAGTTTTGTTACTGAAGCTCATAACTGGTTCACCCAAATGGTATTAAAAAACAATTTTCTTTACGACTCTACTTATGACTGGAATAACCTGAATGACAAGTTTTTATCAGAATACCAGGTTGTTATTTTCCTCGATTCAAGACCGGATTCTGCAAACCAGCGAGCCGCATTCAAAAAGTATGTTGAGAATGGCGGTGGCTGGATGGGCTTTCATTTTGCAGGGTTTGCACTAACACAATCAGCTTTTCCACAAAACTGGGACTGGTACCATAATCAGTTCCTGGGTTCGGGAGAATACAAAGGGAATACCTGGAGACCGACCTCTGCAGTATTAAAAGTAGAAGAAAAGAATCATCCTGCAACAAAGAACCTGCCATCAGTTTTTGTATCATCACCAAATGAATGGTACAGCTGGAAAAATGATCTTAGAAAAAATACCGACATTAAAATTTTACTTTCAATTGATTCTACAAGCTTTCCACTCGGAACCGGTCCGAAATTGCATGAGATCTGGCATAGCGGTGATTACCCTGTAGTCTGGACAAATACCAGGTTCAGAATGCTTTACATAAATATGGGTCACAATGATATAGATTACGAGGGTAAAACAGATAAAGAACTATCCTTCACTTTCAAAAATGAGGACCAAAATAAACTTGTTCTTGACGGATTGATGTGGATGGGTGGTGCTTCGGCTTCGCCCAGCATAAAGTAGAAAGGAAGAAAGGGAGATGGGGAGACAGGTAGAAAACAAGAGAAAAAGAAAGGAATTTGACTTTCAGCCGCAGAGCGGCGAAATATTGGTAGCAGGATAAACACCATTAACAAATGGCGCCGGAGTCTGATTTTGATTGCATAAAGAGACTTACAACCGGCGCCTAAAAAGAGAGGATGGGGAGATGGGAGATGGGGAGATGGGGAGACCAAGTGATTGAGACAAATACTAAACGAATAATTCAAAGTTATGATGAAGTATTTAAATCTGTTTCTTTTTGCAGGAATGATAGTCATGAACTATCTGGCAAATGCCCTTCCGCTGAATAATAAGACAACCGGAGAATTATCGGATTCATTTCCTAACCTGTTTGTCCCGGCCGGTATAACATTTTCAATATGGGGTGTGATTTATTTGCTCCTGATAATATACTGTATAGTACAATTTACCGGATCGAGCCAGGTCGTAATTTCAAAAATAAGTCTGGCATTTGGAATATCCTGCATCCTGAATGCACTCTGGATTGTAACATGGCATTATGGCAAACTGCCTCTCTCACTTCTTGTTATGGCCGGATTGTTACTATCGCTTATTTATATAAACATGTCGGTTAAAGACCTTCCATTTGGTATTGTTAAAGCTGCTTTCGGGATATACCTGGGATGGATCTGCATTGCAACAATAGCCAACGTTACTGCCCTGCTAGTGAGTTACAACTGGAACGGTTTTGGATTTTCACAAGAGACATGGACGATTATAATGATAGCAATAGGTGCCTTAATTGTTTCAGTAACGATTTACAGATTATCCAATCCATTCATAGGATTGGCTGTAATCTGGGCTTTTACCGGCATCATCATAAAACGTCAGGATGATTACAGATCGATAGTAATCACAGCAGTTGCAGCCATTGTAATAGTCAGTGCCGTAACAGTATGGGGGTTTCTCAGGAAGGCCTGAGGTTATTGAGGAAGCTTTTAAGAAGAGAAGAAAGAGAGATGAATCATAAAAATATTTGCAATTTGTGCGTAAGAAAACAAATTTTTTGAAAAGGCTCAATGAAAACTCATTTATATTATGTATACATTTTAACAAATGCCTATAATACAGTACTTTATAAAGGTGTTACGAATAACCTGGTGCGAAGATGTTATGAACATACCACAAAAGAATTAAGGGATTTACACAGAAATATAACGTTGATAAGCTGATTTATTTCGAGAGATTTGATTTAATAGACTCAGCCATTGCAAGAGAAAAACAGATTAAAGGATACTGTCGGGCAAAAAAACTGGCACTTATAGATCAATTTAATAAAGAATGGGTTGAAATATTTTATAATGGAAAAATGGAACCCCCTAAATGACTCCAATAGAACCAACCAATTAAGAGTTAATAATTGTTTAAGTGTTAACCTCACCAGATTAGAAAACAATTTCCTGCTAAACCTGGGGGATTAGCAGGAGTATCAAATAATCGATTGTTCAAACTTATACGGAAACCACTAACCCCTCAGTAATCTAACCCTTCTCCTTCTCAACAACCACCCCATAAACAATAAAACCAATCCCAACCAACACAAATAACCCACTCAAAATATATCCACCCAAATGAGTTAAAAGGTAAGAACTGTACCTGTAGTGCCGAAAATAGTCAAGTGCAAAAACCAGAACCCCTGCTCCAATAAGCCTGATGCCTATTTTGACAAGTGAAGCCGGCATTATAACTAGAAATTTTCTGACATAGGCCTGCGATCTAAGGTTTAACAGGTCTGACAGTAATTCTGAAATCATATCTCTGCGGCATCACCTGGTAAACAGTAAAAACAGACAAAGCAGTGCATCCTACTCCGCTAGTTGCATAATCGAAATTGAATGTAATTCCATCAAAAGGCTGAAGCTGATAAGTATAGAGTGCTTTTGTAAGATTTTCTGAAGAATAAGGATGTGCGCTGAAGTTAAACAGCTTGTCACCGCTGAATTCCAGCCCGATCCCACTGTCATCTGTCATCCTGACCCATTTGTTGTCGCACCTCAGACCATAGTCCTGTGGAATAAGGTAGGGTTCATACATTTCTGCAACGGTCAGTTTATAGATTCCTGTTTTGTAACCCGATTTCCTGTCGGGGTAATTCTCCTGCGGCCCTCTTCCGTTCCATTGAACATTACCCATACTCTTATCCAGGATCCAGCCGACACCAATCCTGGGAAGCCATGAAGGCATGTCACCATCGGGTATTATTGAATGGTCAATTGTCATTTCGCCATTGCTCTTTATCGTGTATGTATAATGATTCATGAAAGCCCCGCCCCTTCTGATACCGGTAGCCATTACATTTTTCACAACAATAATAACTTCCTGATTATCATTCTTTTCTATCCTGAACAACTCATTTATCTGTTGCAACTTATCAAGTCCGGCTGAATACCACTCAGTAGCAGCAAATCTTCCGAATCCGTCTGTCCTGTGCTTATTGTTTGAGCTCCAGTATCCCCAGTCGTCAGTTTCATTGGCCAGAGGGGCCCGCCAGACGTTTAGTCGGGCACCCTGTTTAATCATCTCCTTCCCGTTTACTTTTATTGAAACCAAAGTACCGGTCTGTTTATCAAAAACATATGAAAATTCTTTTCCTGAAATGGTCAGGTTGTCCTTATTATCTTCTGAAATAAGTGAAGAAGAAGAACTCTGAGTTACCGGATCAATATGTTTGAACCAGGGCAATTTCAGCTGGTCCCAGGCAATTTCGAAACCAGCCTCGGCCCATGCACTTTTTCCTTTCTGCCGAAAGCTTAACAAAAGAGAATATTCTGTTCCGCTTTCAAGTTCCGGTTTTTTAAATGGTATCGCCAGGAACAATTTTTTCTGAGGGGCAAGTTCAACTGGAATTACGCCGCTCTGAATAGTTTCTCCATCGGCTTGCAGCAGCCACCTGGTTTCAAGTTCGTTCAGATTCGTGAAGAGATATCGGTTATTAATTTCAACCTCACCTTTTTCTGCTGAGATAAGTTTTACTGAGACAGGCTGGGCCGATTTTTTTATCTGCCACATTTCTGGCTGTGGACGACGGTCGGGCCAGATTGAACCGTATGTCCTTGCTCCTATTCCATAACTGTAAAACTCCCCTCCCTCAATGATCTCCTCAAAATCGAGCCAGAGTGCAGCTTGCTTTTTAAGTTCATTTGATGGATCCTGAAGCTGATCAGAGGAAACGTCCTTCGAAAATATTCCAACCTGATCAATTATGGCATCACATATATACACCGTTGTTTCCTGACCATGCAGTTCAACATTTCGTCCGATGTTTACAGGAAATGGTGTGTTAAGGATATTCCCAGAAACACTTATAGCAGTGCTTTCTCTCCCATCGATTGCTAAAACAATTGCCTTCCCGGTATATTTTGCCACAACTTTGTGCCAGTTGTTTTCCCAGTTTGCGGGAAGGGCAATCTGTACTTTTCTTTTGCTCCTTGTAGTAATATAAAACTCCAG
The DNA here is from genome assembly GCA_031396165.1 of Bacteroidales bacterium. GTDB lineage: Bacteria > Bacteroidota > Bacteroidia > Bacteroidales > VadinHA17 > LD21. The sequence goes on from JANNKF010000028.1 coordinate 15,739, forward strand.
TGAATCCTTTCTGATCTGATGTATCCCGAACTGCCAGTTTCCCTTTGTTATAAGAGTTCCTGCAGAGCTGATAAGTGATCTCGGAAACACATTTAGCGACAGAGTCAGCTGATCGCCGCTTATTTCCAGAATTTCGTCCCTGTAGACCTCTACCCACTGATCGTGACCATTCAGATCGATGCCTTTACCTTCAGTACCCGGAACAAGTTTAGCCCGTCCCATCACATTGACCTGCACATTATTGCCCGATCCGTCCTTAAGCGTTTTGACTTTTTCAGTAATTCCTGTACTTACAAAGTCCCATATTGCTCCTCCCATACTTCTGGGATGATTATAAAAGGCTTCCCAGTAATCATCAAGACCACCTCCCCCATTTCCCGTAACAGCAAGATATTCATCCAGAAAAGATGGTCTTGGATCGTCACTTTCAGGAACAAGAAGTACGTCTGTTATCAGATCGGATATTTTTGGATAACGGGGTCCGATTATCTCTTCGCATTTTTGTGCAAAAGCATTGCCGCCATACATCCAGAAACGGGTTTTATCATACTTCTTTCCCTCATCGATTACGGCACAGATATTATCACCTTCGCCGCTCTCATTTCCTGCGCTCCAGAAGAGGATTGAAGGATGGTTCCTGTCGCGCAATACCATTTTCCTTGCCCTTTCACGGTACATCTCCTCCCACTCTTTTCTCTGTGAGACGTATTCTGTTGCATGTGATTCGTCGCCGGTTTCATCCACAACATAAATTCCATACTCATCCGCCAGTTCAAGATACCTGATAACCGGTGGATAATGTGAAGTTCGTACGCAATTGATATTGAATTGCTTGAAGAGGTTCATATCCTTCCTTATTGTTTCTTCATTCATGGTGTGTCCGAGCGTAGGATGCTGCATATGACTGTTTATCCCGTTCAATTTTACA
>JANNKF010000045.1:0-3854 GCA_031396165.1 Bacteroidales bacterium
GGCAGATATTTTCTGATGAAGTATTATTTAGATATTGAAAAAAACAGGCCAAAAGCTTTAGCCTACTTAACAGAACTGCATCAACAATATCCTAAAAATCAAATATTTTCTCAATTACTAACAAATAAATAAAGTGCGTATGAAAAAAATGTTGTTTTTCTCACTAATCATTGTACTGACTGTATTTTGCAGTTCTGCAGTGAATGCTACCGGTTATACTGCTGATGATAATCAGATTGACCAGTTGTTTTCCCGGGCACCGGAAAGTGTTAATGTCCTGTTTAGCGACTTAACCGCCGGTGGTTATTCAACTACTTCCTTTCAGGCAAGTGACAAGAGTGCCCCTGTAGCCTTACTCCTTGATTTCTTTCTGGGAGGCCTTGGAGTTCATCGTTTTTATCTTGGAACTGAAGTAATGACAGGAATTGGATATATCCTTACCTGCGGAGGTTTCTTCGGAGTAATGCCATTGATAGATTTCATCGTCATTATTATTAATATTGAGGATATCTCGCAATATGTGGATAACCCCAAATTCTTTATGTGGTAATTCCTGATTTTTACCTATATTATTTTAAATAATAAGAATTAAGTATCTGAAATTATGATACTTAATTCTTATTCGTATTTAATTACCTTTCTTTTATGTATAAAAGCAAACTGCTTTCTGTTATTATATTAACACTTCTTCCGGGGTCCTTTTTGTACTCACAATATAAAGATTGTGTGAGTGTAAATCAGGAAACCCAGGTCCTGAGTAAAGGAACAAAGAGTATATTCAGATGCGACATTTTTTATAATAAAGAGAAGGATGCCATTGTTACTCATCACTTTTATCCTGTTGAGTTTATTAAGATGTCGAACCGTCTTGGTGAATTGAAAATCTATTTTCCCGGTAACAATACAGTTACTATTGAACAAAATCAATCATTATCAACCACCAATGAGCTTTTGTATTATTTCATTAATAATAAAGTATCCGATCTCGGGCTTTCAAAGGAGGGTTTCAAACTGGTCAATACAGTCAGGGAGGAGGGTGTAATTGTAACTTCATGGCAGGCTCCTGTTTCTCTTAAAGCAGTTAATATGATCAGGATAGTTTTTAAAGATGCATTACCGGTTTATGCAGAGTACCTTGGAGCAGATGGTAATATTTTTAAAAAGATCTATTATAGCCGGTATACAGATTTTCAATCTTTCAGGATCCCCTTAAGGATTACAGAAATAAGCTATGAAAGTAAAACAGATTCCACCATAAGGCTTTCAGTGTTTTCGAATGTGCAAACGAAAGATTTTCCCGATAATAATTACTTTAATTTTAAGATTCCTGAGAATGCAAAAATTAATAATTAATGGATTCATATTCATATTATTATTCTCAGTGCCGGGTGTTATTACCGCTCAGGAAAAGATGTACAGATCAGATATAGAGAATCTTAAAGTCACATTGTTCTTAGATGAACCGGATCAGTTAAATCGTCTCTTTCTTTATAAGGATGAACCATTGATCAAAAAACTAAACCCCGTAGGATGGGTATTTGGCGGCACATTATATTTTTACCAGAATATTCTTTCAAAACATATTTCAGCAGATTGTCTGTTCACCCCAGGATGTTCTGATTTCAGTAAAGAAGCAATAAAAGAAACCGGGCTTATCAGGGGCACTCTTCTTACTATTGACAGGTTAAGCAGATGCAACAGGATTGCGGCCCATGATCTTAAGAACTACACTATTGATCCTGTCACAAACCGTTATCCCGATCCTGTTTCGAGGCATATAAAGAAATCAGATGAGAAGGATAAGAAGTAGAACGGAAATAAAGTATTACCTGGTTCTCTGTTTTCTTTCAATTAAAACATTCGGCTATTCCCAGAATTCAGCATGTGATCTGACTTTTATAAATCATCTTGTAAACAGGGGCAATTATATTGAAGCCCTTTATTTGCTTGATTCAACCGACTGTGCTTCAAATCGGATGAATGACAGTATCTTCTATCTAAGAGGTTGGAGCCTCTATTCGCTTAAAAGACTTGTGGAATCCTCCGAAAATCTTTTAAAAGTAGGTCCTCCATCGGAATATTATCAGAAATCTCATTTTTTTGCAGCCTATAGCTTTACCCATACAGGATCTTATGACATTGCATTGAAGACCCTTTCGGAGATTTTACTTAACAGGGAAAGGGAGCTTTCACTTAAGAATTTTGAAATGGCAGGAATTTATCTTCTTCAGAATAATCTGATGAAGTTTGATGAATCGGCAGCACTTGTAAACAAGACTCAGTATGAGATTTCTGAATCGTACGAAAACCTTCTGAGAATTTCAGATGAAATGATATCTCATAGAAAGAAATCACCTTTTTTTGCAGGTGTAATATCAGGCATAATTCCAGGTTCGGGCAAGTTATATTCAGGGAAAAAGGGGGAAGCTGTTACAACTTTTATTTCTACAGCCGGCCTTGGTCTGGTAACCCTTGAATCTTTTAAAAGGAAGGGATTGAATAATTTCAGAACAATTGCCTTCGGTACAGCCTTCGCTTTCTCATATGTTGCCAATATTTACGGAGCTGTTGTTACGGTTAATATCATTGAAACAGAATACAATGACAATGTTAAGAACTCGATTCTTTTTAATTTGCATATTCCTATCCGTAATACTTTCGACCGGTAGGATCAATGCATCTGATAACTTCGGAAATGCTCTCAGATACTTCACTGAGGGAAAGTTCTTTATTGCATCAATTGAATTCGAAAAGGCTGTTTTTTATGAAACTGATCCATCTAAAATTGCAAAATGCAAGTACTATAAATCACTCTGTTACAAAAAAACCGATGAAATAAAGAAGGCACTCACCGAACTTGATGAGATCAACCTTTATAATTTGCCCGACACTCTTCTGATACTTATACGATATGAAGCAGCATTGTGTAATTATATTAATGGAGATCCAAATAAAGCAATCTGGCTGATAGATGAAATAAGAATTGGCTCAAGAGATTCATCCGAATTATTAAACATTATACCATTAAATATTTTATGCCTTAATTCTGTCAGGAAATGGAATGAGGCCTATGAACTTTGGATTTACCTGTTGAAAAACTCCATGCTTCCGGATGATGAACGGAAGAATTTAATTGCAGAAATTGACGACATTTATAAGGCTAACAGCCTTCCAAAGTTCTATCGTCCTAAGAGAGCTGAAAACCTGTCAAGATTCATTCCGGGCTCAGGTCAGATGTACTCCGGAGCTATTGGTGAAGGGTCGTTTAATTTTCTGATGAATGCTGCAATACTTGGTTTTGCAGCTTATGAGTTCTACACAGAATACTATTTTACCGGGTATTTTGTTGGTTTAGGATTACTTAATAAAACTTATAACGGAGGTATTCGACGGGCGGGGATTCTTGCAGAAAAAAAGAATCATGATACTATGAAAGATTTTAATTCTGAGATAGCATCGATTCTGATACGGGTATTTGATGCTGAATTGTGATAAAATAGATTTTTTCTCCTGCCATTAATAAACATTAAACTACCGGAATGGGATCCCTCGTCCGCCAGCTGGCGGACTACAACTAATAACAACAACCCATAAGTACATCATTATGTGATATTTATGAAAATGTAAAATATTATGGTCTTTGATTTATTGATGGAATAACTTAAAATAAACTGTAAAAGTGCAGGGGATCCCTCGCTGCGCTTCGGGATGACAACCGGGTATAGTGGCTTGGGGGGAAAGAAGTGGCGATTCGCATATATTAATTCCTTACTGAAAATTGTTCATCGAATCGCCACTTCTTTCCCCACTGAGGCCCCACAATGCCGTGTCATCCTGAGCCCGCCGGCTGGCGG
>JANNKF010000088.1:0-2297 GCA_031396165.1 Bacteroidales bacterium
CGTTATAACTGAGATCTTCCCATTCTCCACAAGTGCTTCAATATTGGCACATTTTGACTGGTTTCTGCCGGCAATATCTTCTCCGTCAAGTAGATAGTATAATGATTCCCCGTTACCCTTTATCTCAATCTTATACAATTCATTATTCTTAAAAAATCCGATAAGCGATCTCCCTTTGATCTGATTATATCGTGAGGTGTCTACCTCACTCGCTACAAAGGCAGTATTATATAGTTCCAGCCTTTCTGTTTGTCTGTTTTTAGTAAACACAGCCATAGAGTCTGATGTGAGCTGATTATCTTCCGACCATATTACCGGTTTTGTATATAACCTTATCACAGAATCCTGGAAAGAGTAGGAGAGTGAGTCGCATTTTGCCTGAAGGCCCTCACTGAAAATCCTGCAACCATGAAATGCCTTCATCAGCCTGTACCCGCCCGACAGAGTATCGGGTATGGTAACAGCACTAATAGTATCAGCATGGAGAAACAGGGAGTCGGTACCTGAGACTTGAATAAATTCTGCCATATCGGTTACCAGGAATTGTTCAGGCTGTTTGAAGTACCATGCATAATTCCCCTTAATTAAAAGGTTGTTAGTAGTGTCTTCAATTATCACATTTCTGAATCCTTCACCAAAACCTGTACTGTCGTTATAGAACAAAGAATCACCGTGCACAACCTGCTTCATGTTATCAATCATAGCATTGTTCCATATCGATGTCACCTTGTTCTTTGTGTCGTACCACCCTTTCTCACAATAGAGATTTATGCTATCACCTTTCAGGTCGGTAGGACCCGTAAAATAGGAGGTTTCGGTTTTCGTATTGTAATCCATTGTATCCGCCGTCATTACATATTCAGGGTTTACAATTTTTACACTATCCTTAAAATGAAATAGGTTATCCGAAACATAATAAACTCCTTTTATGCTTGTAAGAGTATTGTCTGCATTTGTGATTCTGCCCTTATTGTTATATTTAGCTATTCTTGCTTTAACATCATAGTCAATTGCATCAGTATAAAGATGCGTATCTTTATCGATCAATTCTACATTGTCTTTTACAAATGCCGTTTCTTCTTTCCCATCATAGAAGAGATAATCTCCGAAGAGATCCAATGTGTCGCCCTGTTCAATATGGATTTTGCTGTAAGCTGTTACCTGGTTGACATCAGGGGAATAGTGGGCACTATCGCACCACATGATTATCTCATTATGTTTAATATGTACCTTTCCAATAAACCTGTGCACAGTTTTACCTGTTACAGGATCTTCCTTAATGAAGTCATCATCGGCATATATGAGCTCGATCTTCTTCTTTCCTGTTTTTTTTGTCTGTGTCTCCTGCGATTGAAGGAGAGGTGGAACCAGAAGAATTACAAAAAGAAGAAGTATTTTTCTTATTTCAACCATCCTTTTTGCAAAAAGTCACATGTTTTTAACTCCTCACTTATTTTAATATAAGTGACTTCTATTTTATCCTTTACCCATTTGTCGAATTTCTTTGTTCTTTCGTTCATCAGGGCCGCATTATAGAGGTTCTGATAATCATCTTTAAGGTTGGCAGTGTGGGCAGGTAACACATTGTCGAGCTTTACAATTCTGAATACTTCATGGTTATCCTCATCCATTGATCTGAAGGCATCGGAGATCTCACCTACTTTCATGTCCCTGACCTTCACATACATCTGTTGATCAAGTTCTTCAAGCGAAAACCAGGTGACTCTGTCAGAAGGATTCTGACTGACCAGCTTACCTCCATTAATTCGGCTGTCTTTATGTGTGGAGAATCTGAATGCTGCATCTTCAAACTTAAGGCTGTCTTTCCTTATCAGGTTTGCAAGGCTGTCGAGTTTCGTAATTGCCATAATAGCCTGCTGAGGTTTTACTTTTGGTCTAACAAGAATATGACGTGTATTTACCATTTCGCCCTTCCTGTCAATCAGTTGTATAATGTGGAAACCATATTTTGTTTCTACAATTTTGGAAACGGTATTTTTCGTAAGACTGAAAGCTGCGTCTGCATATTCCTTTTCGAGTTCACCCCGTGTAAGAAACCCTATCTCGCCGCCGTTTTTTCCTGATTCTGTATCTTCTGAGTACATTATTGCAAGAACATTGAAACTCTTCCCCCCAAGTATCTGGCTCCTCAGGTCAAGAAGTCTCTGGCGCGCTTCAGCTTTATTATCTTCATTTGAAGGAGGATCGACCTGAATTATACTTATTTCATACTTGGCAGGAATTACCGGAATGCTATCTTTGGGTATTGCAGAATAGAATCTCTTCAGCGCGGCGGG
>JANNKF010000103.1:0-4035 GCA_031396165.1 Bacteroidales bacterium
GATTGGCTGAAGAAATTATTTTCCACTCTCAAAGGCTGGGGATATGAGTATTACAAGTTTGACGGGGAATTTCCTCTGCCTGAATATGCTCCGCAGATAGATAAAACACGTCTTTACGATAAGTCCATAGATCCTGTAACAGCGTACCATAACAGGTTGCAGCTTATAAGAAATGCTGTCGGACCAGATACTTTTATTGAAGGATGCCAGGCTGGGACACCTCTGCATGGAATAGGATATTTCAACTCATCTTTTGCCGGAGCTGATGTCTATAACAGCTGGCAGGGGATGTATGCTCTCTTCAGTTCTATAAATGCAAATGCATTCCTGAATCACATGGTTATATACCTTATGCCGGGTGAAGGTATAGATGTATCGCCATGGATAAGTGTGGAACAGGCACAGAAGAATAAAATGGTCCCAAAGGCAATCGAGGTGGCAAAAACCCGTGAAGAACCACTTGCAGGTTTTGGAGTAACGCTCCCTGAGGCAAGAACACTTGTCTCACACGTTTCCCTGACAGGAGTTGTATATCCTCTGGCCAGCATTATGCCTGATGTTACCGAAGAAAGGGCAAGGCTGTTGAAAATGACAATGCCGACGATGCCAATTTTGCCTGTTGACCTGTATAGCAGGGGCTCCGATATGACCTGGAGCAAGTTTAAGGAAACTACCCCCGACACTTATATTCATAATTATCCTGAGATCATTAATCTTAAGATAAATGCAAAATCCGGAGTATATGATATTGCCGCGCTAACAAACTGGAGGAGCAGCAGTATTACCAGGAATCTTGAGTTTTCCGGAAAACTGGGACTCAAAGATGGTTCTCAGTATGCTGTTTTTGATTTCTGGGGACAAAAGCTGCTTGGTGTGTACAAAGACAGCATCAGGGTTGATATTGAACCTCATGATACGCGGGTTTTATTGATTCATCCTCTCCTGAACAGGCCGCAGCTTATAGGTAATTCAAGGCACATTACCGGAGCATATTCAATTGTTGACCTTAGCTGGGATAATAACCAAAATATACTTAAAGGATCTTCTCAATCAGTACCGGGTGATGATTACTCACTATATATTTACATTCCTTCAGGTTTCAGTACCACTCAGGTAAAAGCTGGTGCAGGCAATAAGGAGATCCCTATAAGCAGGGAACTAAGCGGGAATATGCTGAAGCTTACTTTTAAGGGAGTAGCTGAAGTTGTAAATTGGGAAGTAAGTTTTTAAATAAATAGCAGAATAACAAAATGTTAGTTTCCCCTCCTTTTGAAGCTACTCTTTGTACACAATTTTTAAGTGAATTTGGAAAAATGCAGCCTTTGCCTTATTAATTGCCTTTGTTTATTCTTTTCACAAGTAAAAAAACAACTCTGACGTATATTTGGGGTTTTATTAGCCACGAAGTGGCGTGATATGAATAACCCCTGGTGAAACCAGGGGTAAGCCTAACCCCTTGATTCCAAGCCCTGAAAGGGCTTAATATAAATTGGATTTATTAAATACTTTGTGTAATTTAGTCTCTATCTCGCTACATTACTTACTTTAATAGTTCAATCGAATGTCAAGTTATCGTCAACATCTGTACCATATTGTCTTCAGGACCAAGAATAGCCTGTTAACCATCAGACAGGATAACGTTAATGAGCTATATGCTTATATTACAGGTATAATCAAAAATAAAAACAGTCACCTGTATCGTATAAATGGAGTTGAAAATCACCTTCATATACTTACCGATATGGATCCGTCGATTAGACACATAGATTTTGTGAAGGAAATCAAGGTATCTTCCTCAGTTTGGATGAAAAACAATAATTTATTTCCCGCTTTTGAGGGCTGGGCAGTTGGTTATGGTTCTTTTACATGTTCATACCGGGATTTAGATAGGTTGATCAAATACATAAAGAACCAACAGGAACATCATAAAAAGATATCATTTGAAGAAGAGTACAGAAATCTTTTACTGGAATACGGAATAATCCCAGATGAAAAGTATTTTCCATAGGCCAGATATTCAGCTCCTTCAGAGCTGTGAATCAACTATATGGCTTTACCCCTGGTTGCACCAGGGGTTAATCGGGTAGGAAGCGGCTCACGCCGCTGTCCCCCCACACCACCGGGCATACTTAATCGTACCACGGCGGTTTCCATTAACTTTTACACCTTCATCCTTAAATAGAAGGAAAGTAACCTTTGTTCAGAGAACCACTTGAGATTCATGGCATGGCCAACAGCTGTTTTCTTAGACATGTTCCACCACCCTTGAGAGTACATAACCACATTCCAGCTTTTGCTTTCAGGAATGTCAAGACTACGAAGCAGCTTGTAAATTGTGTAACGTCTGCCACACTGTTTAAGCCGATAGCATCGTAGCTTTCTACGCAACCAGCCATCGAGTTCCTTGAATACGGATAACCAAGTATTGGCCAATCTAAAGTAATTGGTCCAGCCATTAATGGTTAAATTTAACTCCTTTATGACGAGCTCGAACTTGATGCCCCGATTTCTACGTGTTATTTCCCTTATCCTGTCTTTTAGGCGGTCAATGGATTTATCTGCAACCCTTATCCCTCCTTCCGACATTAAAGTGTAACCCAGGAACTTCACATTTGAACAGTGCCTTACCCCACTCTTTTCACGGTTGACTTTCAACTTTAACTTCTTTTCTATGAAGTCCACTATTGAAGTCATTACCCGATCTCCAGCTTTCCTGCTTTTGACATAAATATTGCAGTCATCGGCGTACCGACAGAAGCTATGTCCACGGCTTTCCAGCTCTTTATCCAGTTCATCTAACACTATGTTGGACAGTAGTGGTGATAGCGGCCCCCCTTGCGGAGTGCCTGCTACTCGCTGTTCAGTCAGCCCATCATCCATTATTCCGGCTTTCAGATATGCATTTATTAGTCGAAGGAGCGGTTTATCTCCTATTCCTTTACTAAGTCTTTGCATTAATCGGTCGTGGTTTATCTTGTCGAAAAATTTCTCCAAGTCTATATCCACCACCCACTCTTTACCTTCCTTTATGTACTTTGAGGCTTGCTCTATTGCTTGGTGTGCACTTCGTCCGGGTCTGAACCCGTAGCTGCTCTCACTGAAAACAGGTTCGTAATAGCGGCTTAGCTCCTGATGAATAGCTTGCTGGATCAGTCGGTCTTTGACCGTGGGAATACCAAGCATCCTTTTCCCTCCATCGGGTTTTTGGATTTCTACCTTGCGTACCGCACTAACCTCGTATTTCTCCATAAGTAACAATTCCCGCAAGGTGTTTATGTGCTTTCCCAGCCATTGTCGTAATTCCTCCGTCTCCATACCGTCTATCCCTCCGCTGCCGTCATTTCGTACAACCTGCTTGTACGCTCTCATTAAGTTCCCATAATCTACAATCCTTTCTAATAAGTTTGTGGTTAAGGTTCGCTGTCTCTCCAATACCGAAAGCAATTCAACTCTATTCAGGCGTTCCGTGCCGGTTCCGCCGGTCGGTGCTCCTGCTAGTTCTCCTGCCTGCATCGTAAACAATTTAAGTTGCCTGCTTGTCTCGTTTTTCTGTTGCTCTTTGCCTTTACGCATCTTCGATGCTTTCCTTTGTTAATAGATTTGGGCCTTCCCGGTGACTATTTCCCGGTAATATGCCCGCTGCTGACTCCTTTACGTCTGTCGCCTACCAGTTGCCTGGTAGTCTATCCGGTTGCCCTGAACTCGTAAAGGCCTCCCGGGGTAAGTAGTAAATCTTTCCATTTGTTATGCCGGATTTACCCCTCTCTCTTCCGAATGACTATCGGGCTTCCTGGTTCGAAGGCCAGTAACCCAGAAAGACAGGCCTTATATCCGGTTTCTGTTCGTCATAACAAATATTCGCCTACGGCTTCCTTCAGATTCCCAGTCACCCGGGACACCCTTGCTTTCGGCTATAAGATTCCGGTCATTACGGCTCTTTCAGGACTTGGGGAATGTTCCTCCCCTCACCTTTAAGATTTACTACATGCCCGGCACACTTCAAATCTGGCTCTTTCAGAGCCACCTTATAAATAA
>JANNKF010000131.1:0-12113 GCA_031396165.1 Bacteroidales bacterium
GTTGACTGATAAAAAATGAATTCATTTGAGATGAATATTATCAGAAAGGTAATTCCAATTAGAAGACCTGTTTTGATCCACTTTTTGTTGTCTTTTCCCATTAAAAGCCAGGATGTAAAAAGTATGATGAAAATCCAGGCAAACCCTCCTGTTGCGAAATATAAAAGAAGTGCGAAAATTAATGGGATCAAGCCTTTAAGAAATTTTAAATATCTTATTGAAATATAGAATGTTATAAGCTGAAGCAATAAACCCAGAGTATTAAAAATAAAGAATTGATACTCAGCCTGTACATAAAATATAATAATTCCGGCAATTATTGGAACAGCAATTGTCGTTTTACCCGTTAGAAATCTAATAATTTCATGAATAAAATGTACTATCAGGGAGAGTGAAATGGCGATTAGAAAAGCCCCGGTTAAAGGGTAATAGAAGAAAGTGGTAAAGAGTTTGCCTATCCAGATTAAAAGTCCCCCGGGTTGGTGGAGATTCTCCTTCAGAAAATCGAATGAGAAAATAAAAATGGAGAATTTTTCCTGGTAGAACAGAACATAGTCGCCGAAAAATCCAAAATAGATAAATACACAGGCAAAGAATGTCAGGAGCGGCAACCAGCGAAATATTGCTGTGCTATTATTTTGAATTCTAATCATTTATAGATTTATGATGTTTTTAGTTTTTATTTAACCGCAGAGCACGCAAAGTAGGAGCAAAGCACGCCAAGTAAAATCCAAACCCGGGTTTTCTTTGTGTTCTTTGCGAAAACTCTTTGCGATCTTTGCGGTTAATGGATCTCATTTCTTATACCATTTTGCAGGAATTGCTTCCTTTTTTGCAAGTTCCCTTATTTTTCCGGGATTCAGATCAATTTCAATCGTTGAAAATTCAGGAATATTAAAACTCTTCAGGAATTTATTGTAAAACTCCGGATCCTTCTGAGGCATAATAAATGGCTTTTCAGCTTTCCCATTTTCATTTATATAAGAGATGAACGGTCTTGCAGTTAGTCCATCACCTCGTTTGCTGCTGAATACCAGCCATCTGCTATTCGATGACCATGAATGATAGCTATCGGCAAAATCGCTGTTAAGATCGAGGGGTGAAGCTTTGAAATCTCTCAGATCCACCGACCAGAGGTCAGCTTCTTTATGCCAGATGGGGAAAGTTCCGTAATCGAAGAGAGTTACAACAAGGTACCTGCCATCGGGTGATATTCTCGGGAAGGCGACACTTTTATCGATCTCCGGGGCATTAAAAATCAGTTCAACATCACCAAAAGTTCTTGTTTCCGGATCAAAAGATGCACGGGAAATATTGTATTTAATCTGTTGATAATCATATTGTTCACCAATCTGCGGCGCTCGACAAAAATAAAGCCATTTTCCATCGGGCGACCACTCCGGATAAGTGTCCATAAAATTCTCTTTTCCCGGTAAACCGATATCCATCATCTCATTTCTCTCAATATCAAAAAGAACCAGTGATGATTCAAGATCGCTCACCTCAATTTTTTTATTATCAGCGGCATGAAAACGTTGAACGATCTTATTGGATGAAAAAGCGACAAATTTACCGAAGGGATGCCAGCGGGGATAGACTGCACCGTTTTTCATCTCCGGGGTTTTCAGATTTCGTTTTTGAAAATCTCCATTTTTATAAAAGTAGGTGCCTCCCATTGTACCTCTCATGTGAAAAAGAAAATCGTCAGTCTTGCCATTATTGAATGAGTGGCAGTTGACACAATTTTCATCCACCACACTGTTCTCGATCAGTGATTGAGTTTTGAAACTCTCCAGATTTCTTGTATTAATACTAAGCTCAGCCCAGCTCTCATAACCAGGATATAAGAGCCTGTAATACAAATACGGATCAACCTTTTCAGCAGCAATCTTATTTGTTACAGTTTTATATTTTAACCATTTCCCAATTTCATCTTTACAATAGATGTCAGCATTGAATGATTTTCCGATATTATTTTGCAACAATTGGCTCCATTTCTTTGCCGGGATAATTACTTTCCCATTATCGGACATCACTCCAAATTCATCGCCTGAACCGGAAGAAAATTTAACATAAAATGATTCTCCTTTTTCTTTTATAAGGAAATTCAGAGGTGCAATGTTTGGAGGGATAGTAACATTGAAATAGTCAGGTTCAATTATCGGAGCAAGTTCTGATGTGCTGAAGTCTTCCCCAGGTTTGGATCCACAGCCAGCTAACAGCAGTGCGATAGCTAAGCAGAATATGTATATAAGGAATTTTATTCGAAATATATTTGTCATTTCAGTCAATTTATATAGAAATCCATCAAACGCTAAGATCGCAAAGTGTTTCGCAAAGGTCGCAAAGCTTTGAGTGACAGAATTCCCTTAGCGTACATTGCGTTTTTATACACCGAAGCTTTAGCTGAGGTGTACTTTGTGTACTTTGCGGTTATTGATTTTAATATTCCTCGAAAAATACGAAATAATCGGATCGGTTGTCATCAGATTTTATATTTCATGATTGAAACTGAGAAATACTCTGTCTCCGGCAATAATCCTTAAGTTAAAAAACATTAAATTGCTCCAATAATTTGCTTAATTCACACTCATTATTTACATTTGGTACAATCTGAATCTAACTTAAGGAATCTTATAATAACAAGTTTATAAATCCAATCTAACTATGAAAAATTCCAGTATTTCGAGGAGAAATTTTTTGAGTAAGGCAGCTACAGTAGGAGTAGCAGGGGTTATAGTTCCCTCTATTATTACAAGTTGTTCCCGTGAAACTGCAAAAGTTGTTCCAATTCCGACTATGCTTGATCAGGCTCCTGACGGACCGGTACTTAAGGCAGGTGTAATCGGCTGTGGTGGCCGCGGATCGGGTGCAGCAATCAACTTTTTAAGTGCAGGACCAAACCTCCAGATTGTAGCTTTAGGTGATACATTCCAGGATCGCGTTGACTCATGCCGTGAAAAAATCATGAAGGAAAAAGGACAGGATGTTCCGATTGACAAGTGCTTCGTAGGTTTTGATGCTTATCAGAAAGTTATTGATGCAGGTGTTGACATTATAATTCTTGCAACTCCTCCATCATTCCGTCCTGAACATCTCGCAGCAGCTATCGCAGCTAAAAAACACGTATTTGCTGAAAAGCCTGTTTGCGTAGATCCTGTTGGAGCAAGATCAGTTATGGCTACCGGACAGAAAGCAAAAGGTATGGAACTTTGTATCGTAACAGGTACTCAACGTCGTCACCAGCGCGACTATGTTGCTAACTGGCAGCAGGTAAGTCAGGGTCTTATCGGTGATATCGTTGGTGGTAATGTTTACTGGAATGGTGGTAAACTATGGCATCGTGATCTTGACCCGAAATGGACAGAAATGGAATGGATGATCCGCGATTGGGTTAACTGGACATGGCTTTCAGGTGATCATATTGTTGAGCAGCATGTTCATAACCTCGACGTAATGAACTGGTTCACAGGTTCACATCCTGTAAAAGCTGTTGGTATGGGTTCGCGTCTGCGCCGCGTTACAGGTAATCAGTATGATAATTTCAGTATTGATTTTACATTCGAGAACGGAATGCATTTCCACAGTATGTGCCGTCAGATCAACGGAACTACACCTAATGTATCTGAAAGAATTCAGGGATCAAAAGGATCTACCAACTGTGAGAACTCAATATTCGACCTGGCAGGAACAGAACTCTGGAAGTATGAATACCCTCTTGATAAAGACGGTAAACCAACCAGACGCCCAAGTGTTGATCCATATGTTCAGGAACATATTGATATGGTAACGGCTATCCGAACCAACCAGCCAATAAATGAAGCTGAAAATACAGCTATCTCAACAATGGTTGCTATCATGGGACGTATTTCATCCTACACCGGGAAAGAGACCACATACGAAGAGATGATGAACTCAGACCTGAAACTCGGACCAACAGTATTCGATTTCGGACCAGTTGATATTGACAAAACCGTTCCGATAGCAGGACTAGCTTTTGATGCTGCTGCAGAAGCTGCCAGAAATGCTGAAAGAGCTGCAGCAAGAGCTGCAAGAGAAGCCGAAGCTGCTAAAGCTGCAACCAAATAGAGGTTATTATAAATAAATACGACTTAATATGGATTACTCAAGGAGGAATTTCATAAAGAGTGCCACAGCTACAGGAGCCGCCATTTTGGCTGCTCCTGCAGTTTTTGGTACCGGTGCTGCGTCAGGTCTTCAAAAGGCAACTGATGCTGCAACCCCATTCAAACTTAATTATGCTCCCGGATTAGGAATGTTTCGTCAGAACGCGGGACAGGATCCAATAGATAACATCAAATTCTGTTACGACCAGGGTTTCAGGGCAATGTTCGACAATGGCCTTCCCGGAAGGGAACCGGCACTTCAGGAAAAAATTGCTGCCGAAATAAACAGATTGGGAATGAAACTGGGTCCATATGTTCTCAGGGGTGATCCCAGGATTCCTGATTTTGTACTGAATAAACAGGAAATCAGGGATATTCTTGCCGAGGTTATGAAAAAGGCTATTGAAGTGTCTAAAAGGACAGGAGTAAAACAGGCTCTGATTGTTCTGGGAAGATATGATGATAAACTCCATATCGATTATCAGACTGCAAACGCAATCGACAATCTAAGATTTTGCTGTGATATTGTTGAACCCGAAGGGATTACACTTGTTCTCGAACCACTGAATAACCTGATTAATCACCCTGGTCTTTTTCTTACAAGGGTACCACAGGGTTATGCGATTTGCAGAGCTGTGAACAGACCTTCCTGCAAACTACTGGATGATCTTTATCACCAGCAGATCTCTGAAGGTAATCTGATACCAAACATTGAGGCTGCATGGAGCGAAATTGCTGTCTTCCATCTTGGAGATTCCCCGGGCCGTAATGAACCGACAACAGGAGAAATAAATTACAAAAACATCTTCAAACATCTGTACAATAAGAAGTACGAAGGTACTCTGTGTATGGAGCATGGAGTAAGCCAGAGAGGTACTAAGGAAGGTGAGTTAAGGGTAATACAGGCATATCGCGAATGCGATAGCTTTGAGGTATAATACAAACAAATATTTTTTAACCACGGAGTTACACGGAGTAACACGGATTTGAACTCCGTGAAACCCCGTGTTCCTCCGTGGTAAATTTTTTATTTGAAAAGCATATGAAGAAATTCTATCGGTTTGTTATCATTTCAGTATTATCTCTTGGATTTTTGTTCTCATGCAGTACCAAAACCGAAAGACTTTTTGTGGGTGGATTTACGAAACCCGATGCCAAAGGGCTATCTGTATTTGACTTCAACCCCCGGAACGGAGATTTAAAACTCATTTCCGAAGCACAGGTTGGTCCCAATCCTGCGTATTTCTGTTACTCTGCAAAAACAAATTTGTTTTATGTGGCAAATGAAGTTATGGAGTTTAAAGGTGCATTCGGGGGTGGATTAACAACATTGAAATATAATGCAGAAAACGCAACTTTCGAAAAGCTGAATGAGATTCTTATTCCATATGGCGGACCATGTTTCATATCAATGTCGCCGGATAGCAACCATCTTTTTATTGCCAATTACCCGAACGGATCAGTGGCTGTTGTTAAACTCGATACTAAAGGGATTCCTGAGTTAATTACTGATACTATTTTATATAACAAGAGTGCACCGGATGAGTCACATGCTCATATGATCTTAAATGACCCGTCAGGTAAAAAGGTTTATGTAACAGACCTGGGCCTGGACCGCATAATTGTTTATAATTTCGACATTACTACCGGCAAGCTAATTCAGACTGAAAATGGCCTCGTGCAGCTTCCTGATGGCATCGGACCACGTCATTTTACTCTTAACGCTGATGGTTCAAAATTGTATGTAATTAATGAGCTGGGGTCAAAAATGATGGTATTTGATATTCAGGAAAACAAGGAACCGGGACTGATTCAGATATTACCAACAACCAGATTTGAATTTGAGGGGAACAATTATTGTGCTGATATACATTTAAGTATCGACGGGAAGTTTTTATACGGATCGAACAGAGGAGAGAATACTATTGTCACCTTTAAGGTAGAGTCGGACGGGACGCTGGCCCTTGCAGGACATACATCATGCGGAGGAGACTGGCCACGGAATTTTGTTCTTGATCCTTCAGGAAAATATCTTCTTGTGGGAAATCAGAAATCAGATTCTGTTTCAGTTTTCAGACTAAATAAAAAAACCGGATTGCCTGTTACACCCGGAAAGGATTTTAAGAGCACGGCTCCAGCTTGTCTGAAATTTTTTGAATAGACTATTTGTATTTTGTTCTAAGATAAGCCTCTGTACTTAAGATTGTTGCATAATTTCTTAATGTATTCAGCGTTGAATAGTGTACATCACTGGCTTTGATTGTTATATCCTCGAATTTTAGATCTTTTGTTGCACATGCGTCGTGGATCAGGATGCATGTAAATCCCATATCACTTGCAGCCCGTGTAGCTGCTTCCACGCACATATGTGTCTGCATTCCGCAAATAACCAGAGTGTCTGTACTAAGGCTTTTCAGATAACCGGACAGGTCGGTGCCAACAAAACAATTAACTTCATCCTTTGAAAAAATCTTTTCGGAAGGTAATGGCTTAACCAATTTATTTATGTCTCCACCTGTTTTTGAATTATGCCGGACATGTATTACCGGAAGTTTTTCTTTTCTGAAATTATCGAGTAACAAAGCCGCATTTGCAGCAGCTTTTTCAGGTTCAACAAGAGCTGATGACCCTCCCGGAAAATAGAAATCCTGGATATCGATGATGAGCAGTGCTTTCGTTCCTGACTGGGATAAAAGACTGATATTTAACAGAGTAAAGATTGTTAAAATGGGAATAGTTTTTTTCATTGCCTGATTTTTTTTGCCACAAAGACACGAAAGCACCAAGGTTCACAAAGAGTTTTCTTTATATGAGTTATTCTTGGTGCAGCTTAATGCCTTTGGCCTTGGTGGCATATTTTTCCAAAGTTATTAATTCCTTTTTAAGTATTTTTGCATTTACCAAAAATCATGGCATTCCGGTGCTATGACGAGACACTTAAGGTGGATTTACTAGGCGATTGAAGTATTGCTTCGCCCTTCTTTGTCGGGCTCGCAATGACGAGACACAAAAGGTTAGTAAGTCATTGCGAGGAGGAACGACGAAGCAATCCATCAACCCCTGTTAAAAACAATCTAAGATAAGCCCTTTCCCTCTGTCGGTTTTTGTTTTTCAAAATTTTCTCCGTAACATTATTATCTAAATCAGATGGCAGATGAATCGTTCGCATTTTATAAGAGAGATACAGAAAAAGTCAGGGGATATTTGGGATATAATTGTGATTGGAGGTGGTGCCACCGGACTTGGGATTGCTCTTGATGGCGCATCGCGTGGATACAAAACACTCTTACTTGAGCAGTCTGATTTTGCCAAAGGAACATCCTCCAGAAGCACAAAACTTGTTCATGGTGGTGTGAGATATATGGCTCAGGGTGACCTGTTGCTTGTTATGGAGGCACTTCACGAACGCGGATTGATGCTTAAAAATGCTCCTCATCTTACTTTTAATCAGGAATTTATAATTCCAATATACACAGTTTGGGATGCAATTATGTATACTGCCGGATTGAAATTTTATGATCTTCTGGCAGGTCGGTTAAGTATGGGGAAATCTTATTTCATCAATAAAAAAAAGACTCTTTTGCGATTACCTCAACTGAAACAGAATGGTTTAAAAGGTGGGGTAGTTTACCACGATGGGCAATTTGATGATTCACGTTTTGCTGTTGCATTGGCGTTGGAAACTGCTGAAAGGGGAGGTGTTGTTTTGAATTATTGCAAAGTAACAAGTCTGTCAAAAAACGATAAGGGTAAGATTACAGGCGTTGTGGCTACTGATGAGGTTACCGGAACAATACTAAGTTTGAATGCCAGAATGGTTATCAACGCAACGGGAGTTTTTGCCGATGAAATTGCCAGGATGGATAATCCGGCATCCCGACCTACAATTAAACCAAGCCAGGGGGTGCACATAGTTCTCGATAAATCATTTCTTCAGAGCGATTCCGCCATAATGATTCCCAAAACTTCAGATGGAAGGGTTCTCTTTGCTATTCCATGGTATGATACTGTTGTTATTGGTACAACAGACACCCCACTTGATTCGGTAACAATAGAACCGGTGGCTCTTGAAAAGGAGATCAATTTTATACTAAAGACGGCAGAACTATATCTGGTTAAACCTCCCCGTCGTGAAGATGTGCTATGTATTTTCGCCGGATTGCGTCCTCTTGCTGCTAATTCTGAAAACCCTTCATCAACAAAAGAAGTTTCACGACGGCATAAGATAACCCTTTCAGATTCGGGGCTATTGACAATTATCGGTGGCAAATGGACAACTTACAGACGCATGGCAGAGGAGACGATCGATAAGGCTATATCAGAAGGATTTCTGGAAAATAAAAAATGTATTACATCTGATCTTAAGCTTACAAAACTAGCTAAGGAAAATAGCGTAGGACGTCTTCAAATTTATGGGGAGTGTTCATCAGAAATTGAATCGATTATTGCCGAAACACCTTCTCTCGGAACTCTTCTCCATCCTGGTTTGCCTTATACAAAAGCTGAGGTGATATGGATCTGCAGGAATGAAATGCCTGTAAACATCGAAGATATTCTGGCAAGACGCATGCGGGCGCTTCTGTTAAATGCACGGGTAAGTGCGGAGATTGCACCCGAAGTTGCAAAGCTGATGGCCGGAGAACTTGGACATGATGCTGACTGGCAACAGGAACAGGTAACTTCTTATAAAAAACTAGTTTATAAATACTTATAACAATCTGATATTAAACTAATTATACGCAGATGAAAAAAAAGTTCATTTTAGCACTAGACCAGGGGACTACAAGTTCGAGAGCAATCGTATTCGACCATAACGGATTAGCTGTAGCCACCGCACAAAAGGAATTTACCCAGTTTTATCCTAAACCGGGCTGGGTTGAACACGATGCTGACGAGATCTGGTCGACACAGGCCGGTGTGGCGCTTGAAGCAATTACCAAAGCCGGACTTGAAAGTTCTGATATAGCTGCAATCGGAATTACCAATCAGCGTGAGACAACAGTGGTTTGGAATCGCAAGACCGGAAAGCCGGTACATAATGCAATTGTATGGCAGGACCGACGGACTGCTGCCTTTTGTGACCAACTGAAGGAGGAAGGTCAAAGCAGGCAGATCCTTGAAAAAACCGGATTGATAATTGATGCTTACTTTTCTGCTACCAAAATCAGATGGATACTTGATAATGTCAAGGGTGTAAGGAAAATGGCTGAGGAGGGACAGCTTGCATTCGGAACAATTGATTCATGGCTGGTTTGGAATCTCACTCGAGGTAAAATGCATATAACAGATGTTTCAAATGCATCAAGAACAATGCTGTTCAATATCCATTCCCTTAACTGGGACGAGGAGCTGCTGAAACTCTTTAATATTCCTGCAAGTATGTTGCCTGAGGTTAAATCATCAAGTGAAGTGTATGGTAATACAGTCGGTACATTTGCTTCATCAATTCCTGTTGCAGGGATTGCTGGTGACCAGCAGGCTGCCCTTTTTGGACAAATGTGTATTGAACCCGGTATGGTTAAAAACACTTATGGAACAGGTTGCTTCATGATGATGAATATCGGTAACAAACCAATAGAGTCTAAGAATAAGCTTCTTACTACTGTTGCATGGAGAATTGGCAATGACACACAGTATGCCCTTGAAGGAAGTATATTCATTGCAGGAGCTGTTGTTCAATGGCTTCGCGATGGTCTTGGAATTATCAAAAAATCAGCTGATGTTGAGAAACTTGCTGCTAAAGTAAAGGACAGCGACGGAGTTTATTTTGTTCCTGCATTTGCGGGTCTCGGTGCACCACACTGGAATCAGCATGCCAGGGGTACCATTGTTGGCATCACACGCGGATCAACATCATCACATATTGCCCGTGCCGCTCTTGATAGTATTGCATACCAGACACTTGAGGTATTACTAGCCATGCAGAATGATTCTGGTATTGACATCCGGGAGTTACGTGTTGATGGTGGCGCAACAATCAATAATCAGCTAATGCAATTCCAGGCTGACCTTTTGCAGGCAGATGTTGTTCGTCCGAAAATAACAGAAACTACAGCCCTGGGTGCGGCTTATCTTGCCGGACTTGCAGTTAAATACTGGACTAATATAATAGATGTGAAACAACAGTGGCAGATGGATCGAACTTTTTCGCCTCAGATAAAATCGGCTGAAACTTTATCACTCATCAAAGGATGGCATAGGGCTGTGAAGGCTGCAAAGGTATGGGCTGAAGGATAAGTATTTAGGATTGCGGATTTTTGATTGCGGATTAGAGTTGAAATTGGATTTCATTAAATCCGAAATCGTCAATCCGAAATCCGAAATCTATTCAATACTGTAATAATTAATAAGAAATACTGAAGTTTAATTATATATAAAAACTTAATAACCAGATAACATGAATGCATTTTTCGCAGAATTTTTCGGAACAGCCATGATCATTGTTTTCGGTGGCGGAGTAGTTGCCAATGTCCTTCTTAACAAAACAAAGGGGAATAACAGTGGCTGGATAGTGATAACTTCCGGATGGGCTGTGGGAGTATTTACAGGAGTTCTTGTAGCAGCACCAATCAGCGGGGCACATTTAAATCCTGCTGTTACTCTGGCCCTTGTATTAGCCAATAAATTCTCATTTTCTCTTTTACCAGTATACTGGTGCGCCCAGCTACTTGGCGCAATGTTTGGCGCTTTTTTGGTATGGCTCGCTTATAAGAAACATTTCGATGCTACAGAAGATGCTGACTCAAAACTTGCAGTATTCTGTACAGCCCCGAACATCAGAAGCTACTGGTACAATGTTCTGACTGAGATAATTGGCACATATGTTCTTGCGCTAGCGGTACTATATATGGCTGAACCTGAGGTTGGTCTGGGATCATTAAATGCACTTCCTGTTGCCATTGTAGTTCTCGGACTTGGTTTATCGCTGGGGGGGCCGACAGGTTACGCTATTAATCCGGCCCGTGATCTTGGCCCAAGAATAATGCATTTCTTTCTTCCAATACCTTCAAAAGGCAGCAGCGACTGGGGATACGCCTGGGTGCCAATAGTTGGTCCACTCGTGGGAGCAGCTATTGCTGCAGGCATGTTTATGATGTTTGGTGCATAATATTCTAAAAAATAATTGAAATGAAAGAAAAATTCAACCTCTCATTAAAGGGTCTGAGAGACCTGAGAAATAAAACCGCAGTAGCAAAAATTATGTTCATGTTATTAGGAATCAGCTCCACTATCTGGTTTCTGATAAGGGTAATACCAAAACCACAAAGAGCTGCCTATCCCTGTATGAGAGCAGCAGCACCTTTGATGTCAACATTTGTAATATATTTGGTTACGTTGTCTGGTTCACTCTTCGCATTTAAAAAAGCAGGAGATCACTTTAAGAAGGCCAGGTACCTTTATGCAGCGACATTTGTTTCCATCGCCATGGTGAGCTTATTCCTCTTTTTTACAAATAATTCCAAAGAAGCCTATGCAGGGTCGGTAGATGCAATAAGTGTAATGTCCAATGCTCCGGTGGGTATAGAGCGAGGCATATTTCCGGGCCGGGTTGTCTGGGTTTTTGATCCCGAGGTAGCTAAATGGGATGGTACAAATAAATACTGGTGGGATGATAAGAGCACTTCACAGGTTGAAGCAGAAAAAATGCTAACAAGTGTACTTATTACACTTACTGGAAAAAAGACAGAAGACAAAGCATGGGATGCCCTTTTCAGAAATTTCAATGAAGAAAAGAAAAATGCAAAAAAGGGATATAGTCCTGATCAGAAAATTGCTGTTAAATTAAACCAGAATAACACACTCAGACATGCTGATACCACAGGATTAAATGCCTCTCCGCAGCTGGTTTATGCATTGATAAAGAGTCTTACAAAAGAGGCTGGTGTGCCACAGAAAAATATTACCATTTTCGATGCCAGCCGGTTTATAGGGGATAATATTTTCAATAAATGTCATAAAGATTTTCCTGAAGTCATATTTGTTGAC
>JANNKF010000144.1:0-3915 GCA_031396165.1 Bacteroidales bacterium
TATGTATATCTGGAATAAGTTATAATTGATTAATAATTATGAACTGATTGAAGTTGAATTCAAGTAAAATATCAATATATTTGTGGCGGACGAGGGATCCCCCACGTATTAGCAGAATATTGCAATATACTTCTTTATGAGAATGCCATCCCAGATTGTAGCTGAAGGATCCCCTTCACCCTTTACCATTTATCTTCAGTTATTCCATAAATAAAACAGAGACCATAATATTTTGCATTATCATAAATATCATATAATGATGTACTTATGAGAAGTTGTTATTAGCAGGACAACCTTAAAACTCCTTTATTAGAATTATTTCGATTAATGATAATAATTCATCCAGTTCATTTAAGGTTTTAAAGATACTTTCCATACTTATATTGTGATCCTCATGATCGACCAGATATTTAGAAGATAGCAATGTATACCAGGGATACTCATATTTATTAAGAATTGATTCATCTACTTGTCTGATATCTTCCCCGATTATAATGAGCTCGTACATTACAGCACCCTGCCTCATTGAATCTGTTACGAAATCTTCAAGGGATTTCTGACTAACAAGGGATTTTATCTTTAAAATCGCTGACCTTATGTGTTCCAGTCTTTCCTGTGAATCGGGTTTGCTCATCAATTAAAAATAAGTCATTGTTTTTCGCTGAATCTGGTCATAAATCCGCCGCCCGGGCCAATATTAATTCTAACTATATCACTTCTGGTTGCTGTACTTTCCAGAACAATTGCTGAGGAAGGATTATCTTCATCATCATCCAAAACCAGTGTGGTATAGTTCCCACTGGATAGAAACGTAACAGGAATACTGATTGTTTTTGGCTGCAGTCCGTTTATTACAGACAGAAACCATGTTGTACCTTTCCTTTGTGCAAAAACAGCCAGTTCTCCGATCTCTGACGAAGGAAGAACTATAGTTTCGTCCCAAACTGCAGGAATATTTTTTATCATCGCGCCACATGTGCTCCCGAGAATATTTGCCGGGGTGGCGGCATAAGTTAATACCGGAGCAGAGTAAATTGCAGCTGTTGCTGTCTGGTGAACCCAGGTCGTATTTTTCTTTCTGTCACCAAAATGGGTTACCGAATAATCTGCGGGTCCGGCAAGCATCCTGGTAAACGGAATGGTAGTTTCATGGGTCGCCCTGTCAAGTAACTTGCTGGCTTCCATTCCTTTAACAGATTCGTAAATTAATGCATTTGGCCAGGTTCGAGCCAGCCCTGTAGGTTTATTTGCACCATGGAATATCAGAACAAGTTTTAAAACCGCAGCTTCCCGGAGGATCGTTTCATACAGATCAATAACCTCTTTTGCCTCGTGATCAAAAAAGTCAACTTTGAATCCGGCTATGCCCAGATCATGACAACGTTGAAACAATTCCCGCCTTGCTTTTGGATCATAAAGAGTATTTGAATGCTTCCAGACAATAATTCCGACACCCAGGTTTTTTGAATAATCAACGAGTGCTTTTATCGAATCATCGGGCCACCGGCTCCAGAAACCTTCCAGTATATTGTACTCAAAACCAAGCTCAGCAGCTTCTTTTGAGAACTTTTTCATTACTGTAAGCGTTCCGTCTCCACCACCATCAAGGTATTTCCATACTGCGCGTCCGGGTTTGACCCAGCAGTTTTCAATTCCGCCGGGGAATAATTTTTCATCCGGAGGAGCACATAGGTTCTGCATTACATCACTGTTAACAAGTGTATTAAGGTCCGGACCAGCCATTATAACTCTCCAAGGCGTGGTAATTGTTCCTTTAACAGCAGCGATCTTTGATAACCGCTCAACATCTTCTTTTTTGTATCTGAGGACGTACGGGTATGATGGAGGATGGTTGTGACCCAAACGAAGTGCAAAACCATTCTTCCCATCCGACTGAAGTGCCATGCCGGCATAGTTAATCAGATTGGCTTCGGAAATTGCAAGATAGCCAAAATCACTTTTCAGCTTCATCATAAGGGGAGGAGCGGCCCATTGTCCTGAGGGAATTGTATCGATAAGTTTTTTCTCATGTATCCCTTCATAATGCATGTAAAGATCGTGATACCATGTTGTGCTTCCGGCAGGTAATCTGAATATGGTTGATTCATCGGGTTTTCTTAAATAATTCTTCTTTCCGGGAACAATGAACCTGTAAGCAATTGCATCATTGAAAACCTTTGCTTCAAGTGAATATTTCGTGCCTGATCCGGAATGGGCAAATGCGATTGAGGCTCCATTATAATTATCGGTGGCAACCGAATGCAGACCCCATACAGGATAGGTAGTATTAGCACTGAATTTTTTTGTTTTTCCTGTTTTTATTCCAGTTGTTATTTCGATCCCGTCAACCGACATCTTAAGGAGGGATGGTTCAAGTACCAATTTGCCATTCATTGTTACTGATAGTAGTATTTCATTCTTTTCTGTGGTAATATGACAATTTATCTTTCCGTCGGGACTGGCCAGATTAAGTTTTACCGGTTCCGCAAAGGCTTGCGGAATTAATGAAATTAAACCTGAAAATACCAGGAAGCTGAAGTTAGTTAGAGTTTTTTTCATGGTATATACATTTGTAGCTTTGTACTACATTCATCAATTGTAAATTCAATTACCGTTGACTTGAGCCAACGGTATATAGTTCTAATTATAAGGACTTTAGTCCATACATGATGGGCTAAAGCCCGGATTGTTGTTATTCCTGAACCGTTGACTGAAGCCAACGGCAATTAATCAATCCATATCGAACCTATAATTTTTTATCTGCACTTTATTTTGCATCGAATCCAACATCTGAAGCGGTTAATGGTATGTTTGATTCAGGAATTTGAGAATACCCTTTATCCACAGGAGTTTTAAGGAAATAAGGCTGATCAGACTTAATCTCTGAAATACTAAAACCAGTTGAAGGCATATCACCACCAGTGGTATTATATAAAGTATTATTACTCCAGACTGGTCCTGGATATGAGCCCCGGATAGACACCGATTCCCCTCCGCGAATAATATTATATGCAAATGTGATATTTGTGGCCCCGAGGCCTTCCTTCCTTTCAGCCATCTGGAAGCCTGATTTACAGTCGATTAATGTATTGTACTCTACATTAACCCTGTCGGGCCGGTCGTGACAGGTAAGTTTTGATCCCTCCTTTACCTCGCCATCACCGTTGGTGCAGACAATTGCTTTTGAACAACCTCTGAAATAGTTGTTATAGATGAGGTGATCATCGCCCGAAAATCTTAGTCCTGTTGTATTTATGAAGAAGTTTCCATAGACCTGACTGTTATTTCCATGCCGGAGGGATAATTCCTCGCTTCTCTCCCCGAAAGTATTAAACCTGATAATATTGTTGCACGCCTTATGACAGATTGCTCCTTCGTTTTCACCCTCAGTCCTGATAAATAAGTTGTATTCCACAATACAGAAAGCCGAATCCATGCTTCTGCCGCTCAGTCCGATCTGAATAGCCGAACAGTTATTTTTACCTGGAGGAATGAAGTCGTGAAAATAGTTATGGTGAATCCATGTTCTTTTTGCCATCCTATTGCCGCCAGGTCCCTGGACAGATAGCATCTGTCCTTCATCCTTTTTATTCCGGAAAGTGTTGTAACTGATCTCATTATCGTCACCCGAGACATTAAGATAGGGTTTTGTTCCGGCATTGACAGGTGCACATTCAAATATATTACGTGTTATAGTGCAATGAGTTACACCGGTGGTGATTGAGTTTGTTCCTGTATTGTGGGTAAACTTAAATCCTTTAATAATAATAAATGAAGCAGGAGAAGTGATCATAAACCCATTGGTACCTGCAATTTCGACGCCTCCTTCCGTTTCAGCCTGTATTGTTATTTTATTAACAGCAGTTCCGGGGTTTTTTATGACGATACTTTCAGTAGTTGTATAGATGCCATTTG
>JANNKF010000167.1:0-2494 GCA_031396165.1 Bacteroidales bacterium
AGGAGTTCAGGGGATACCGCTTTTACGAAAGTGATGACACATTTCATAATTTTCAATTAATTATTATTGATTCACGATAATCACATAACTCTTTACGAATAATAACTATATTCAGCATCTGAATTATAAATTTTAAATTCACTTTAATGGGTATTATTATGATAAGAAAAAATCTCAATACACTGATAATTGTAACTTTTTTGTCTATCCTGTTTATCCTGCCCGGGTGCTTGTCAGGGGAACAGAATCAGTCTGGAGCAACAGTTCCAGGTGACAATCTTCCTACTGAATGGGCAAATGATAAGAATGTAAAATGGACTTTTGATATGGAAGGAAGAGGCTGGTCTTCTCCTGTTATATCCGGAAACAGGGTTTTTATTACATCGGCTTATAATGAGACCAAACCACCCGTTCCGGAAGTTGAAAAACCTGAACAGACTCCTCCTCCACCACAAGTTGCAGGAGGCACCAACACGCAGCCTCCCAGACCCCAGGGTCCTCAGCCGCCGCGTGTTCAGGTGGAGGATACAACCTATAAATCAGAAGTTTGGAGGATGGAGGTAATTTGTCTTAACCTGAAAACCGGTAAAGAATTATGGAAACGTGTTTCTTTTAAAGGAAGTCCACGAACAGGTTCGCACAAAGGAAACGGATATGCCTCTGAGACCCCTGTGACTGACGGGAAAAGGGTTTATGCCTATTTTGGAATGACCGGGATATACTGTTACGATATGAACGGAAAACTTCTTTGGCAGAATGATCCCGGAGCTTATAAAACCCTGAATAACTGGGGAACCGGCGCATCCCCGGTTGTATATAATAACAATGTATATCTTCAGATTGACAATGAGGTTAATTCATTTGTTCTGGCTCTTGATGCTCTTACTGGTGTTGAGAAGTGGAGAGTTTCGAGGAATGAAAAGACAACATACAGCTCACCTTTTATCTGGGAAAACAGTTCAAGAACAGAGCTTGTGACATGTGGTACCAAAGCCAGATCGTACGATCCTGAAACAGGGAAACTGCTGTGGGAGATGAAGATGGGAGGAAAAATGAGCATCCCTTCGCCTATCGGAGACAAAGAACATCTCTATATTGCAAACACAGGAGGACCCGATGCAGTGGGGAGCCTTAGTTCTGTAAAGGCAGGTGCAACAGGTGATATTACAGCTGATACTATTACGTTAGTAAGCAGCGGAGCAGAATGGTACAGACCGGATGCCGGAACAGGTAATCCATCACCAGTTCTTCACAATGGTTTAATTTACATACTTGCAAGTAACGGAAAGAATCTCAGCTGTATAGATGCAGCTACCGGCAAAACTGTATATAATCAAAAACTTGAAAAAGTAGCTACTTGCTGGTCAACACCATGGGTGTATAAAGAAAACCTTTATATAACCGACGAAAGAGGATTTACTCATATTTTTAAAACCGGCGGGCAGTTTGAAATGGTATCGCAAAACAGGATCAGGGACAAGTTCTGGACCACTCCTGCAATCGGGTACGATTCTTATGTATTTAAAGGAGTTAATAAGGTTTACTGTATTGCTGCCAAACCGGAATAGTCGGGCGGGGTCACAAAGTTCTGTCCTGATAACTACTAATGACATCGTAGCGTGGTGGTTTAGGGGGAAATTAGTGGCGATTCAAAAGAATAATAGGCACTGAAAGAGCCATATATGAATAACCCCCGGTGCAACCGCATAGCCGTCAGGTCTATGCGGCGCAACCGGGGGTAGAGTGTAATCTATGATATCAAGCCCTGAAAGGGCGTAATAATGTCAGAATATGTGAGAAGTTAATGCTCACAATACCACAAGTTTTCCGTTAACTGTTGCCTTTTTGAACACCAGTCCCTCAACCAAACCAACTACACGGTTATTTTCCTTTACGCCAGTCCAGGGGGTACTATGTTACATCAAGTGTAAATAACAATATCCCACCTTCTTCAATACGAAGATTGACATTGCTCTTCAGAACCAATGGTCCGCTTTGCCAAGTACTTTTCGGGATTAATACCCCTCCCCCACCCTTACTGCTTCATAATTCAATTGTTGAATTTATTAATTTATGATTCAGGAATTCCGGTATTCCGGCAATTGCGCCATAATCTGAAATATTATAATTAACTTCCTTAAATTCGGGTGCAACTATTTGTTTCAGTACCTGCGGATAAAGTGTTTCCCAGGCAGTTTTTGCATCATACTTAACTTCTGCGAAGCCGGTAAAAAGTAGTATTGCCAATACAGATAGAAGGACTCTAAGACTTTTCATTTCACACAGTTATTTTACAGTATCCGAAAGATTAAAGAATCAATTAAAGGAAACTTGAATTATTCATAAACTTAGTTAAGATGCTCTATTCCTTTGTGTTGTGCTGTACTTTGTGTTCCCCGTCCGAACGGACTTCGTCCGGGCGGGCTTCGTGGTAAAAAAAAGCTTAACCACAAACCTGCCTGCCGGTAGGCAGGGGCGCACTAAGGATTACACA
>JANNKF010000208.1:0-4308 GCA_031396165.1 Bacteroidales bacterium
GGTTAATTACCTTGGTGCAACTTTGTGCCTTAGCGCCTTGGTGGCAAAATTAAAACAAAATTATGAAGACAATCTTGCTGTTTATTTTAAGTTCTGTCACTGTTTCTGCACAACTACCCATAAAATATGTCGACCCGCTTATTGGTACAGGACCTGCCCGTACAGTAAGCGCCATGAAACACAGTGAATCTGCTACAGAAAATAAAGGACAGACCTTCCCGGCTGTGGGCCGGCCATTTGGAATGACTCAGTGGACTCCCGAAACACGAACTACAGAAGACAAGTGTGTGTCACCTTATTACTATAACGATAAGTATATCACTGGTTTTCGTGGTAGTCACTGGATGAGCGGAAGCTGTACCCAGGACTATGGCAGTCTGACAATTATGCCATTTACAACAGGGAAACCTGATACGATCTCTCACAATCCTGTTTCAAAATTCAATCATAAAAATGAAGTTTCAACACCTGCATTTTACAGACTGCTGCTTGAAAGTTCCGGAATAGTTGCAGAACTGACCGGATCGGTACGATCAGGTATGATGCGCTTCACATTTCCGGGAAAAACACCAGGGTACCTTCTTATCCGGACAAACAGCGATGAGAAAGCGGGTAAGGTCTGGTTTGATGAAGAGAACAACGAAATAAGGGGATTTAATCCTGTTCACCGTATCTACCAGGGAAGAGGTGAATCAGCAGGTTTCAGCGGGTATTTTGTGATAAAATTCGATAAACCGGCACAGCCTATAACTCAACTACTTACAAACCAACAGATTGCTGTTTGCTTCAAAACTGAAAGAATTATAAATGTCCGGATAGGAACCTCATTTACCGGTATTGAGGCTGCCAGAAACAACCTTGAAGCAGAGATCCCTGACTGGAACTTAGAAGCGATGCAAAAAAAAACAGAGGATGTGTGGAACCAGACACTTGGCAAGTTGCAGGTAAAAGGAGGAACTGAGGAGGATATGGTTAAATTCTATACGGCACTGTATCATTGTTACCAGCTACCCCGGATCGTGAGCGATGTGGATGGAAGTTATCAGGGATTTGCACAGGATACACTGATACATAAGGCAGAAGGATTCGATTATTACGATGATTTCTCGATGTGGGATACCTACAGGGCATTACATCCGCTAATGACTATCCTGGAGCCCTCCCGTACACTTGATATGGTAAAATCCCTGGTTCTAAAAGCAAACCAGGGAGGATGGATGCCGATTTTTCCGGCATGGTCGAGTTATACCGCTGCAATGATCGGCGACCATGTAAGCACAACTATTGCTGATGCATATTTGAAAGGAATAAAGGAATTTGATACAGAAACGGCGTGGAAATATATGCGACAGAATGCTTTTGAATCTCCGCCACTGACTGATTATAAGGATGGTAAAGGAAGGAGGGCCCTGAAGAGTTATCTGAAATTTGGTTACATCCCTCTTGAAGATAGCGTGTGGGATGCATTTCACAGGAGGGAGCAGGTTTCGCGGACACTGGAATATGCCTTTGATGACTATGCTCTGTCGAGATTTGCAGGCGCAATCGGAAAAGATGATGATCACAAAACTCTTCTCAAAAGATCGGAGAACTGGAAGAATGTGTTTGACACCAACACAGGATTTGTAAGAGGCCGTTATGCTGACGGCCGGTGGGTAGAACCTTTCGATCCATACTCGAAAGCAGGTTTCATCTGTGAAGGGACACCCTTTCAGTATACATGGTATGTGCCGCACGATGTTCCCGGATTAATTTCTCATATGGGAGGAAATGAAAACTTCGTCGCAAAATTGAATGAGTTTTTCGATAAAGGGCATTACTGGCATGGTAATGAAACAGATCAGCAGGCTCCATATATTTTTGCCATGGCAGGAAAACCGTATAAAACCCAGGAGTGGGTAAGTAAAATTGTCGCGGAAGAGTATGGAACAGGTCCTGGTGGATTGAGCGGTAATGAGGATGCGGGACAAATGTCAGCCTGGCTTGTTTTCTCAATGATGGGTTTCTATCCTGTTTGTCCCGCGTCGAATCAGTACGTGATTACCACGCCCTCATTTGATGAGGTAAGAATTGTTCTTCCCGGCAACAAAATATTTCTTATCAGCTCAATAAAAAAGGAAGCAGACAATAAGTTTATAAAGGCAATAACAAAGGATGGAGGAAGATTCATCAATTGGTTCATAACTCATAATGAGATAATAAAGGGAAGCAGATTCACATTTCAACTCGGCTCACGACCCGGTCCGGGATAGCCTTACCCATCAATTATTTACCTGATTATCATGAAGATGTCATCATCTCATGATCAGATTCAATTTATCGCTATCTAAAAAATGCAACAAAATTTGTAATTATTCGTTTAATAATAGTAAAGGTGAAAGTAATCTAAAAAAAGTAATAATTGTATTGTCGTTATCCGGTATTAAATCAGGTCCAGATGAAGGTACTCTGCATTGGTTGGGTTCTGGTTCTAATCTCAATAAACCTTTATGGTCAGGATTGTAATATCTTTTCCAAAGCCAATACAATTGTTCCCGATAAATTGTGTTCTCCATTATCGGTAAACTGGCAGGTACATTATACAGGAGTAAACAATGCAGGCAGCATTGTTCAGATACAATATAACTGGGACGACGGAACAATAGATTTAAGACCTGCGGCAAGTACAGGAGCCGGCATTTTCAATGCCAGTGCAAATCATGCCTACGTATCTACAGGAGATAAATGTAACTACAGACCAAAAGCAACGCTAGTTGTAAATGGAGTAGTATGTGCATCTTCAACGCAGGAGCAGATTGTAACTGTTTGGGATGATGATGACCATAATGGAGGTCATATGCACATCTCACCCACAATATTTCCAATTTGTTTTGGTAATAGTGCAAATGTGAGATTCCAGGATTTGACTCAGTTCAACTGCGTACCTCCGAATGAAAGGGATGTACCAAATCTTTATACAAGATGGGTGCAATGGATTTATGGAACTGATATTACAATGACAGGTGTTCCGGTAATTGTAAACGGTGTTGCTTCTGCTTTCCCTTTTTCAGGACCTGTGATTACACTTCCGGGACCAGTTACAGGATCAGGTGTTTATTCTGAAATTTTGAATGTGGCCAGTGATAAACTTATTGGTCAGTACTTTCAGGTAACCCTGCGGAACTGGAATTACTGCAACCCGTATGATGACCCGGATATTCCCGGTCTGCCTGCCGATCCGGTAAATGGTGATCATCCGCCGGTAGTAACAACCGCTATTATTCTTATCGTGCCATATCCTGATGCGACTATAACACCAGTAGATACCTTGTGCATTGAGCATGCAGCGGTTACTTTAGGTGCCCACGATCCGGGCGGATCCTGGTCAGGAGATGGTGTAACAGGAAATAAATTTAATCCGGGATCAGCAGGGACCGGGAATCATAATATCAGGTATGATGTTACAAACTCGAACGGATGCAGTGATTTTGATCAGATATCCATTACAGTAATGCCTGGTCCGGCAATTCTGATAAAACCTGTAAAAACACTCTTCATAAACGCACCCCCTATTGAATTAATAGCATCACCACCAGGGGGTAACTGGTCAGGAAATGGAGTTTTTACCAATTATTTTAATCCTGACTCTGCAGGACTGGGTACCCATATTATTACTTATCAGTCCCTTCCTGACCCTTTTGGATGTACAGCGTCAGATACAATTCATATTAAAGTAATTATGCCGGATATACCGGTAGCTGATTTTTACCCCGATAGCACAGGATGTACACCGCTTTCCGTTCTGTTCACCAACACGAGTCTGTATGGGGAGTCTTATGTCTGGGATTTTGGAGATAAAACTTATTCAACAGAAAAAAACCCTTCACATACTTACTACACACCGGGAAACTATATTGTTAAGCTCACAGTAACAAATGTTGCCGGGCAATCAGCTCATTCCGGATTAATCACTGTTTATCAGAATCCAACTGCGATATTCGATCTATATCCAACTGATGTTATTAATAATTCCCAGGTCGTAATATTCAGTAATTTTTCATATAATGGATCATCCTACCTCTGGAATTTTGGGGATGGTGAAAGTTCAAGCGAAGAAAATCCATGGCATAAATACGAATCGGAAGGGATCTATAATGTGGTATTGATTGTAACTACCGATAAGGGTTGCATTGATTCGATGTTATATAAGTCGCCTGTTGTTGTTGCATACAAGACCGGCAGGATTAAATTCCCTTATTTCGTTGTTCTCTTCATCAAACCAGACCTTACCCGCTTTCTCATCGCTGTTTGTCCGGATAAGAAGGTACC
>JANNKF010000229.1:0-11664 GCA_031396165.1 Bacteroidales bacterium
TTTCTCAAACTGCACACCATCCATTGCACCAATATTTGACATCCTCGGATTTATACGTCTTCCCAGGCTGATCTGCGTTGTTTTATTTAAATCATATCGAACTGCGAGGCTATAAATTTTCAGAGCATTAAAAACATTGTCTTTTACTGTCTGCCAGTCACCATTTTTATGTTTAAATGACATATATGTTTCGAATGAAAACTTTGAACCCGAAATATTACCTGCATCGAGAGATAAGGTGTAGCGGAACCTCTGTGAATTTTTAGCAACTGTGTTTGAAAGGTCAGTATAGGAATTCAGAGAGATGCTTCCCCTTATTTTTTGAGTCAGCCCCGCTTTTGCACCTTTGACAATAGATGAATCAGAAACAGGCACCGTTAGTGTTATTTCCTTAACAACATCTTTATCAGTCTCTTTCTCTTCTTTTTTAATTGAAGGAACAGCTCTGGCAATAAGGAGGTCCGATACAGAAAATCCTCCCGGCGAAATAGCTGAACACACACATGATGTTGAGGACAGACTCTTTACAATCAGTTTAGGCACAAGTATTCCAGCGGCTTGTGAAAAAAGTGTATCTCCCGCATTAATCCCTGCAGTTGATTTAAATTTTACATAAATATTTTGTGTACTGACATAGGACACCTGTCCGGAAATATTCTCTTTTACAGACTGGCCTTTAAGAACAGTAACTATAAACAGTAAAACCAATAAAATCCAAATACCTTTTTTCATAATATAGTTAGTCTGAATTACCTTTTGGATGGCATCTGAAGCATGCAGCACTGTCGTATGAATAACCAGACTCTCCTCTGTGTCGACTATCCATACTCGTCTTGTTATGCTCGTGACAGCTTATACAGGTAAATTGTGCATAACTGGCTGCTACAGGATGACACTGAACACATGAATTCCATTCTCCCCTGTGCCTGCCGGAATAGATTGGAAATTTGGCATCATGCTGAGTGAATGTTGCCGGCTTCCAGTCTGGATTAGTAGTATGACACAGATTGCATGTTGTGGAAAATGCGAGTGTTTTATGATTTGGATTGGTGCTGTTATTGTAATTATTTGCATGGCAGGCAAAACAATCGGTAGGTGTTGTTGAATAGTTTCCTCCTACATGGCAATCGAGACAAGCGGGGGTGGAATGCCCCAGAGTAAGCGGAAAACGTGAGTGATCAAAACTTGCGGGTCTCCATCCCGGGCTGAGTGTATGACAGTTTTCACAGGTTGTTGGGAAGTTGGATGCTACATGGTTCGGGTTTACAGCGGCTGTAAAATCCTGCTGATGACAAGTATTACATACAGGACTGGCGTCTGAATAAAGTGCAGTAGTATGACAATCAGCACACTTCGCAGTTGAATGGCCCTGAACAAGAGCAAAAAAATTGTGATTAAATCCCGCCCCTGCCCACTCAAAAGAGTTTACAGGATGACAGGTTGAACAATCCTCTGAGAATCCCGCCTCAACATGATTAGGACTTGCAGTAGCAAGATAATTCTGACGATGACAATCAACACAATTTATTCCTGGTACATCAAAACGGGCCTGGCTTTCCGATTTATGACAGACATAACAATCAGCAGATCTGTGAGCCCCAAGCAGCGGAAAACGGCTGGTTTGGTGTATTTCAGTAATATTGTTTACAAGCCACGAGACGGGAGTATGACATCTGGAACAATCGGTACCCACCGTAAACTGATGCACATCATTATGGCATTGGTTACATTCGGTTTTTGCCTGTGAAAAAACAAGTGAAGTATGACAAACCCTGCAATCTACCTCTTTATGCTGACCTAACAATGGCAATTTTGTCTTACCGTGGTCGAAAGAGTAAATCTCTTTGTCGAGTTGCCAGCCTTTCGAACTGTGACAGGTACTGCAGCTTACCTTAAAAGCAGAACCATGGGGCGATTCAGTCTTCTGCTTTGCAAGGAAAAGCAGAAAAAACATTATCATAAGTGGCAGGATTCGCATTTGAATTCTTTTAGTTTATATTTTACGTAAATTATTGAACCTTCTTTTTCCGGTTTATGACATTTTGCACACGCAACATTAATATGCTTCCCATCGAGCTTAAACGCAGTCTTGTCATGATCAAAACCTGCCAGTTTCCAGTTCTCTGTACCATGGCAGCTGGTGCAGTCTGTTTTACCATTCTTTTCGAACTGTTTAAAATGATTGTCGGTATGGCATGAAGAGCAATCCTTCGACAAGCCAGTAAATCGCTGTTTAGCAATCCCATTCGGATCAGGTTTATAATGACAGGTTCTGCAATCTGGCCGGACATGTGCCCCTGTTAGTTTAAAATCAGTTTTTGAGTGATCAAAACTTACTTCATTCCAACGATTAACAGTATGACAAATTTTACAGTTTGCCTCAGGATAGTATTTTGTCTGAATAATTGACTTATGATTATCTGTATGACACTCATTACAGGTGAAACCAATATTCCTGAAGCTCCACTTTTCCTGTTTCTTATGACACTCAAAGCAAGGAGTTGCAGAATGTGCACCCTGAAGAGGAAAACGGCTTAAAGTGTGACTTTCAACGGTATAGGTGAATGTTGTGAATCCTTTAACAGAATGGCATTCCGAGCAATCAGGAGAAACATTGTTTTTTACAAATTGACTATTATGATAATCCACGTGACAATCAGTACATCGGTCATGCTTTAAGGGGTCAGTAAACTTTGTCTTATGACATGCCTTGCAATTTACAATAAGATGCTTCTCCTCGAGTTTGAAATCGGTTTTATTATGATCGAAATTCTTCAGTACGCTCACCGCTTGAAACGATTCCTCGCTGTGGCATT
Source organism: Bacteroidales bacterium (assembly GCA_031396165.1). GTDB lineage: Bacteria > Bacteroidota > Bacteroidia > Bacteroidales > VadinHA17 > LD21. Next base: position 2,817 of record JANNKF010000229.1, read on the forward strand.
GTCTGCAGTTTTGTCCAAACTGGTTCTTATGCGGATCAGTGTGACAACTTGTACAGTTACTATACTGGATATTACGGAAATGCTGAAATTTTTTACCTTCTATAGTCTCTATCTTATGGCATTTGAGGCACGCAACATTTTTATGTTTGCCAACCAGCTGGAATCTGGAGGATATATGATTGTATTTTGATGCAGGAACAAAAGAAGCCTCATTATGACAATTCAGGCAGGTTGATGACAGTGTTCTCAGGTGATAATCTGCATGACATGTAAGGCACTCCTGGTCGAGTCCCAGAAATGTGTTTTTTTTGGATTTAAGTTTCTGATCAGTAATATGTTGTGGACTATGACACTCTTTACAAGCCTGTTTCGCATGTGGAACAGAGAGGGTATAACCGGTAAGATTATGATCAAATTTTGCTGTATCAAATCTGATTATCTGAAAGTTTTTTCCATGATGCTCACTATGGCATGAAGAACAATCTTTGCCGCTAATGTCTGTGGACGAATGATAACCCTTCTGATGGCTGATCCTTGATTGAATTTCGGTATGACAAACAAGACATTTCTCGTTTGTAACCTTATCTCCCAGTACATGGCACTGGGTACAATTAGAGATTCCCTCAAGGTTAGAATGACCAAATGATAAATCACCCGGAGATAATTGAGCACACAGTTCAGTAACTGAAAAAAGAATAATGAATATGAAGGAGCAGGACTTAAGGAAGGTATTCATGTTTTTTGTTAAATGATTTCGGTTCAAGGTCATTTGATAAATATACGTATTAAGTTAATTATTATGTACTTATAAAAATATTTTGAACTTTAAACTTTAAACTTCCGACTCCTGTCTTCCGACTTCTGACTTTTTTAGTGTTTCATAACCGTCTCACCAAATTTCTTCGTGATACTAATTCCAGCCTTCTCAAGAAACTGGGTAGGCAATTCTCCTCCTGCAAAAATATAGACCAGATCATTTGGCAATTCAAGGTGTTGTGCATTTTCACCGACTGAAAGTATAATTGTTTCGTCACCAATTGAGATAAGATTAGATTTTAGCCTCACCTCCACTTTGCCATCAGCCATTGCCTTATTCAGAGCAATACTGTTCAGTGGCTTGATGCGGTTAAAAACTTCATTCCTGTATGAAAGAATTACATGGTTATGATCTGCAAGCAGAAGCGCAGACTCAACTGCCGAATCTCCTCCACCTACTACTATTATATGTTTTCCGGTAATCTCATCCGGTTCGAGAAGTCTGTAAGCTACTTTCTCTTTGAGCTCCCCGGGGACATTCAGTTTTCTTGGTGTTCCTCTTCTCCCTATTGCAATAAGAATCCTGGCAGAGGTAAATTTGTCTCCTTTGATTGTTGTCACCTTAAAAACTCCCTCCTCAGAAATAATAGATTCAACCTTGGAGTTTTCAGAAACTGTAATATTGTTTTTCTTAAGCACGGTATGCCAGAGATCCAATAACTCAGATTTACTTGTTTCAAATAATTTGATTTTACCGTAAAGAGGTAAATCCATCGGCGAGGTCATCACAATTTTCTTTCTTGGGAAAGTAAAGACAGTTCCTCCAAGTGTATCCTGCTCCAGTAACAGAAACTTCAGTCCGTGTTTCTTTGAAGTAAGGGCTCCTGATATTCCTGCCGGACCTGCTCCTATTATAATAATATCATAAGTTGCAGAATGGTTTTTATTGAATGATTTCGCAATATTATCAACGGCCTCCCTTCCCTGCTGCACAGCATTCTTAATCAGTCCCATACCACCCAATTCACCCGCAATGTATAACCCCGGGACATTTGTTTCGAAGGTCTGACTCACATGTGGAAGTTCGACACCGCGTTTCTCTGTTCCGATCCTTAAACTAATAGCTTCTGTTGGACATGCATGATAACATGCACCGTGTCCTATGCATTGTGAAGCATTGATAATAGTTGCTTTACCGTTTCTGATACCCAGAATATCATGTTCGGGACAAGCAGCAACACAGGCTCCTGTTTGTATACACGCGCTTACATCTACAACAGGGTGCAGTGAAACAGGTTCGTGGAGTCCCTCCTATTTTGCCTTTTTAATCTTTTGGTCAACAATCTTCGATTCCCTGGTTTTTTTTCGCATATATAGCACAACGACACTAACACAAAGCAGAATTGCGATAGAATAAATAAAAATACTTTCAACCTGTTGTTCCATAATCTAAAAAATCCAATGGTAGCCAAACAGAAGTGTTACCCCCACATGTATGAACATAATAATCAACATCACCAGAGCAAAAGGGAGATGAGCCACATGCCAGTATTTGAACAGATTCTGCATTCTCTCCAGACGTTCAATTCTCCGATTCAGTCTGATATCGTTTTTTACCAGCCCTATCATCTTTTCAAAGTCACTGTGAGGCAGTTTATTCTTTTTAAAAACCCCTTTCACTGCCTTGATGGCATGCCAGTCGTTTCTGTACTTTTGAATATAACGGATAAATGGGTTCTTTGCGTATACGACAACCCTGTTTTTTATGGAATCGACTAAGATATTGTAACTCTCATCATCCAGATTATAGTTATTCTTAGCAATTCCTGCAACATCACTCTTCATTCCTATAACCTCACTTAAACTAAGTTCCCTTCCTTCAATACTATGGGGAATCTGAATATAGATAAACCTGCCGATGATTCCACTCAGAAATACAGCCAGCATACTCCAGAAGCTGATTGCTACCAGCCCTCCAATCTTATAAGAGGTATGAAATACAACCAGAATAGGACCCATTGTACATAGAAATATGTGAAATTCAAGCCAATGCTTCAATAATCCAACTCTTGAAAGAAACCGGTATCTCTTTCTTGCCATATACGCTCCCATACCGATTATCATACATAAAGATCCGGCAATACCAATACCATGGCCTATAGTGCCACTTGGTTTGAATAAAACATGGTCCTGATGAAAAACCCGCTCTTCCATACTTATTTTGTAATAAGGCAACCCCTTGTAAATAAGAGCATTTGTGATAATAACAACAATTACCACCAGGATACTTAAATATATGATGTGAGCAGTTTTAGACATACCTAAATATTATTTCAATCTGTAGCATCAGGTAAATTTATTTATCTACAATCAAATTTAATACTTTTTATGCTTCAAACGAAAGCTTTTCTCAGATAGTATAAGCAAAATCAAAGATTTAACATTCATTAAGTTTTGAATTTCCTCAATGGTTGTCTGGAAACAGGTGTCTTCTTATACCAGAAGAAAAATTCCTTTTGCCGTTTCTTGTCTTCACTGCTTTTTGCAACATATACTTTCTTTCCGGAAAAAGGATCAAATCCTGTATAATACATCAATGTGGAAAGTGTCATCGGTGTTGGGGTGAAATCCTGAACCTGTTCGGGTCTGATCCCCATACTTTTCATTTCAGACACTAGTTCCTTCATATCTGCATCAGTGCAGCCGGGGTGAGAGGAGATGAAATATGGAACGATCTCATACTTAAGACTATTTTTCTCTTTTATATTATCAAACCTTTTTTTAAGTTTCCTGAACAGCTCAAATGGCGTTTTCCGCATGTGCGACAATACATGTGGGGATGAATGTTCCGGTGCAACTTTAAGTCTCCCGGATACATGCTTCGTAACCAGTTCCTCGAGGTATTCACCTTCATCCCTGCCTGCGTTTTTATTCCATTCCGGAAATAGAAGATCATATCGTACTCCGCTGCCAATAAATGATTTTTTAATTCCTTTCTGCTTATCTACTTTTCTGTACAGATCAGTTAGTGCTTTATGGTTGATATTCAGATTTCTGCATACATTGGGCCAGATGCATGAAGGACGTGAACAGACCTGACAAAGCTTCAGATCCTTGCCTTTCATCCTGTACATATTTGCTGACGGGCCTCCCAGATCGGTAAGATATCCCTTAAAATCAGGTAATTGGGAAATTTTTGTAACTTCCTTCAGAATTGATTCCTCCGATCTGCTTACAATCTGTTTACCCTGGTGAGCTGCAATAGCACAAAAACTACAGCCGCCAAAACATCCACGGTGAATATTAACCGAGAATTTGATCATCTCATAAGCCGGTATGTCTCCTTTCTTATTATAGCGCGGATGAGGAAGGTACATATATGGCAGATCAAAGGTACGATCGGCCTCAGCCTCATCCATGGGTGGAAAAGGGGGATTAATAATTACCTTTATTTCACCTGATGGTTCAATAAGTCTTGCTGAGTCTGTTTTATTGGATTCTTTTTCAAATTTCACGAAGTTTTCGGAGAACAACTTCTTATCCTTCAAACACTTTTCAAATGAATTAAGAGTTATGTCCTTCCATAGATTCTGAACAGGAAGAGAATCATCCTTCTGACTTAAAACCGCTGTCTGTTGTATATTTTTGAGGGTTCCGAACTGAGCTCCTTTTACCAGCAGCCTTAATAATTCCCTCAATGGCTGTTCTCCCATTCCATAGATCAGCATATCGGCTCCGCTGCTCACCAGGATTGACGGTTCGAGGTTATCCTTCCAGTAGTCATAATGCGTGAGACGTCTCATAGAAGCTTCAATACCTCCAATAACCACAGGGACTTCGGGAAATAGTTTCTTTAGAATTTTTGAATAGACAATTGTAGGATAATCCGGCCTGAAACCGGCCTTACCGCCTGGTGTATAAGCATCATCAGAACGGAGACGCCTGGCAGCAGTATAATGGTTAACCATCGAATCCATGTTCCCTGCAGTTACACCGAAAAAATATTTAGGTCTACCCAGTTTCCTGAAATCCCTTAAATCATCTTTCCAGTTGGGCTGAGGAACAATGGCAACCCTGAATCCTTCATCTTCAATAACTCGTCCTATAACTGCAGGGCCAAACGAAGGATGATCAACATAAGCATCGCCGCTGAAAATGATTACATCAAGCTCGTCCCACTCACGAAGTTCCATCTCCTTTTTGTTCGATGGCAACCAGTTCAGTAAATTATTTCTGTCTTCCAAAATATATCAGTCAGTTGAGAAGGCAAAAGTAAGTAATGTTTCAGAGAAGAGCTTAATAATCAGGGTTAAATGTTGCGGCCTGATTGTTGCAGGTATATGAATTATTGAATGAAATGAATAATTGTCAGATTTCGTTCTCAAGAAAATAAAAAGATGAATGTAACAAAAGTAATACAACAGCATAAGAAACTTTGCAATCTTGTTTCCGAAAAACGAATTAAGCAAAGTCTTGATATTCTGTCTGATATGATTGCCGGATCTGCTGCAGGGGATCTACGTGACGAGTATGAAAATATTGTTATGACATACAGGAACATGCTTACCTACACTATTGACGGAATAAATGATCCTGAAAGGAATAAAATTTATCTGAAGCTCATACAATCTATCCTCAGTCTGTCGGATCGTGTAAGACAGGACATATTGTCACATTATTCCGGATGGCATACATACTGGATAAAACAACAGGCTGAAAAAGAGATAAAACTCAGTGGAAAGACAATTGTGGAAACCGTTGATGATCTGATGTTCAAATCAGAACTTGATGAATGGCTCAAACTCAGCAATGAGATCAATCCAAATCCTGAATCTGAAATATCGAAAAAGCACAGGCAGCTGATCAAGAATATTTTCAACCATCTCTGGTTAACCGATTTTTATGGAGAAGCCGAGAAAAGCCTTATAAGCATCATTCTGAAATCGGGTAAATTCAGATGGTACGAGTCGAGTATCTTTACCACAGCAATTACACTAAGTGCACTGAGAACCTGGCAGTCAGAAAAACTGTTTCATCTTATAAGTATCTATGAAGCAGGTCAGGAGCAGATTATGGAAAGAGCTTTGTCGGGCCTGATACTTAATCTGCATTACTATAACGGAAGAATAATGTTATATCCTGATATTACTGAGAGGATCTCAAAGCTCAGCCATGACAATAAATTCAGGGAGCATTGCCGGATAATTGTATTACAGACTATCAGATCGAGGGAGACAGAAAAACTTGGAAAAAAGCTTCACGATGAGATTTTACCTCAGGTAGCAAAACTGAAACCGAGAATTGAAGAGAAACTCGATCTTGATAATATTCTTCCAAAAGATAAAAATGAGGAAAAAAATCCTGACTGGTCGGAGATGTTCGGTGAGTCTGAAGAAATTTTCAAGACAATGGAAGAACTTACGAAGCTTCAGATGGAAGGAGCCGATGTATATATGTCGGCCTTTGCGAATATGAAGCATTTCGATTTCTTTAAGGATTTCCAGAACTGGTTTGTTCCGTTCTATCCCGATCATGAGACAGTTGATGAGATCTATAAAGACGAAATACTCGGACCTGGAACAAATGAACTTGCAGAGGCATTGTATAAGACCCCCTTTATCTGCAACAGCGACAAATACTCGCTTCTTCTGAATCTCAAGTATCTGCCTTCTGCCCAGAAGAGTATGATGCTGAAAGTTTTCCGTATGGAACTGGAGGGACTTCAGCAACTCAATGAAGATGAGACAGGTACTGATCCTTATAAAAATTTCAGAACCAATGTAACTCAGTATCTTCAGGATATTTACAGGTTCTTTAAACTTTCACCATACAAAAAGGAGTTTGAAGATCTCTTTATCGGAAAACTCGATATCTATAATTCAGAATTTTTCAGAATTACAAATAAGGGATCTGATGCTGAGGCCGGTCTTGCCGACTATTTTTTCAGCAAAAACTTTTATGATGATGCTCTTGCAATTTTTCTCAGACATGTATCTGAGAAACCGTCGGATGTACAATTGTACGAAAAAATAGCCTATTGCTTTCAGGAGACCGGAGACTATGAAGAAGCTCTGAAATATTACAGACGGGCCGAACTCATCGATCGTAAGGTATGGACCATTAAGAAGATAGGATTATGCCTGAGAAGACTTGGTAAAAATGACGAGGCTCTTGAATACTACCTTCAGGCCAATGATTTGGAGCAGGAGAACATTCACACTACCATAATGGTTGCACATTGCTATCTCGATATTAAAGACTATGAGAACGCGTTGAAGTACTATTTCAGAATAGAGTACCAGGAACCGGGTAACCTTAAGATTTTAAGGCCAATAGCATTTTGTTATTTTGCACTGGGAAGATTTGATGATTCGGAGAAATATTATGATCGGTTATCGGAAGAAAAACTTAATGCACATGACCTTATAAATAAGGGCCATTTAGCATTATGTAAGGGAAATAAGAGAGAGGCGATAGATCTATACCGTCAAAGCATTGTCGGCGGGGAATTATCAAAAGAGCAGTTTATGTCAATCTTTTCAGAGGATAGCGCACTGCTGTTGTCGCTTGGTGTAAATGGAGACGATCTCCCTATTCTGCTTGATTATCTTTTATTTACGATCGGCTGATCCGCCTGAGTCACGTCTTTCGAAACGCTCTGAAGCTCCGCCGGGAGACTGTCTACCGGGCATATCATGACGACCTCCTCTGAATTGAATCGAGTCGTCCTTACGCTCTCTCCTGCCTTGTCTGAACATCTCCTGCCTTTTGTCGTCCATCTCTTTAAGCTTGGCAAGCTGGTCCTTAGTGAGGTTCGATTCGAGTTCCTTTCTGAACTCCTTCATACTTACATCAAGTGTCTTGCGAAAATCAGTCTGAAGATCGCTGTTTATTTTAGCATACTTACTCAGTACCAGGTCAATTTTTTCTTTCTGCTGCTCATCCGGTTCAATAGTTTTATAAATGCCATCGCGGAACCTGTCCTCAGAAAAATACACCTTCATCGGCTTAAGTTTATGATATCTGATCTGCGCTGAAGTCAGCATTCCAAGCACAAATCCGATTATCAATGTGCCAATGACGAGTAAGATAGGTTTTGCTTTCATAACAATTAATTACCTGTTAAAAGACTAACAATTGTCTCATCATAATTATCACTTAATCCAAGGAATGAGTTGAACGAAAGAGATCCCTCCATAAGGAATATAGATATAAGAAGGATTACAATTGCCGCAACACCCGTAAGTGCAATTCTATAGAAAACAAAATTCAACGACTTCAAAAAGTCAACTTCTTTTGTAACACCTGCCTGAACTGAATAAATTTTGTCCAGAACTTTATAGTGAAAATCTTTGCTGAAATCGTATGAAATCCCTTCTTTCTCAAGTAGGGCGGATATTTCAGCAGCATCATCTCCTTTATTAAGAGAGTTGATTAACAATTTTTTAATTTCTGATGAGTCCATAGCTCTTATAATTTTTTCAAAATATCCTTTAATTGTTCCTGTGCTCTTGATAACCGCGAGAGAACTGTTCCGAGTGGTAATTCGAGTATTTCAGCAGTTTCTTTCGTGGAATAACCCTGTAGCATCCTCATTGTTATTACTATCCGAAACTTTGGGTCCAATGCTGCGAGCGCCTTATTTACCAATTCCTTTGCTTCGCTTCTCTCTTGCGTATCCTGATCTGCTATTTCAAATTCATACATTTCGTTGTTTCCCTTTTGCGAAAACATTGAAAAGAACCTTTTTCTTCTTTTAATTTCGTTAAGAGTAAGGTTTACTGCAATCCTTTGTATATATGTTGAAAGTTTTGCTTCTCCCCTGAACTCAGGTAATGAATGATACAGTTTTATAAATACCTCCTGACCAATATCCTCTGAAAAAACAGTATCGCCAAGCATACCCTTAACTGTACGTGCAACCATCTTCCTGTAACGGGTCACAATCTCTCCGAAAGCTTGTTTATCACCTTCCAGAGCGGCCCTGACCAGTTCATCTTCTTCAGTAACTTTGTACGATTCTTTAATCATACTACAGCATATAGACAATTAATAATGACTGATTATTCCCGATTGTTAATTTTTATTAACA
>JANNKF010000272.1:0-7254 GCA_031396165.1 Bacteroidales bacterium
GGGTTATTTTTTTCAGCGAAATTCATCTTCTGCCGATAAGAATCCCGCCGACCTGGTGAACCCCTTAATGGGAACCGATTCTGAATTCAGGTTATCGAACGGAAATTCTTATCCCGCGATAGCTTTGCCCTGGGGAATGAATTTCTGGACACCACAAACCCGCAACATGGGTAATGGCTGGGCTTATACCTACGACGATTATAAAATAATGGGTATAAAACAGACACACCAGCCCAGTCCATGGATAAACGATTATGCTGCATTCTCACTGATGCCGCTGACAGGTAAAATAAAGATCCGGGAAAATGAAAGAGCCTCGTGGTTCTCACATAAAGCTGAGATAGTGAGGCCATATTATTATAGCGTATATCTGGCTGATTATGATGTTACAGCAGAGGTGACGCCGACCGAGAGGGCAGCCATTTTCCGTTTTACTTTTCCAAAAAGTGACTCTTCATTTATTCTCATCGATGGTTTTAAGAAAGGCTCTATGGTGAAAATTATTCCAGATGAGAGAAAGGTGATCGGTTATTGCAGGAATAACAGCGGTGGCGTTCCTGAAAACTTTCATAACTATTTTGTGGCTGTTTTTGACAAGGAATTCACTTCAACACACACCTGGCATGGTGATACTTTAGAGGTAAATACTCTTGAGTCGGAAAGCAGGCATTCCGGTGCTGTGCTGGGGTTTAAGACAGTTAGGGGCGAAAAGATAAATGTGAAGATAGCTTCATCATTTATCAGTCAGGAACAGGCAATGATCAATCTTACCCGGGAAACTGAAGGTAAAGATTTTGAAACAGTTAAAGCTGATGGGAAAGCAGTATGGAACAGAGAGTTGAACAGAATCTCCGTTGAAGGTGGTTCCCCTGATCAAAAAAGGACTTTCTATTCCTGTCTCTACCGCATGATTTTATTCCCCCGTAGTTTCTACGAGGTAAATGATAAGAACGAGATTGTTCATTATAGTCCGTATAACGGGCAGGTTTTACCCGGCTATATGTTTACGGATAATGGTTTCTGGGACACATTCAGGGCTCTTTTCCCTTTTACAACACTCATGTACCCTGAAATGAATAGTAAGATTATGGAGGGTTTGGTCAATACTTATAAGGAGAGCGGCTGGCTGCCTGAGTGGGCAAGCCCCGGTCACCGTGACTGTATGATTGGTTCTAATTCCGCTTCGCTTATTACCGATTCATACCTGAAAGGAATAAGAGGGTACGATATTGAGACTCTCTATGAGGCGATCCTTAAGAATGCGGATAGTGTCGGTCCATTGTCGTCTGTTGGAAGATTTGGGGCAACTTATTATAATGATCTTGGTTATGTGCCTTATAATGTTGGCATTAATGAAAATGCAGCCCGTACACTCGAGTATGCATATGCCGATTTCTGTATATCAAAGCTCGCAACAGAACTCGGTCGTCCGAAAGAGGAGATTGATCTTTTCGAAAAAAGAGCTATGAATTACAAAAATGTATTTGATCCCTCGAGAAAACTGATGCGTGGACGGAATCTTGATGGTACTTTTCAGTCGCCTTTCAGCCCGTATAAATGGGGGGATGCATTTACCGAAGGCAATAGCTGGCATTATACCTGGAGCGTATTTCAGGATGTAGAAGGATTGATAAATCTGATGGGAGGGAAAGATTATTTCAATGCGAAACTCGACTCGGTATTTGAGGTTCCGCCGGTATTCGATTTTTCATATTATGGCCAGGTTATACATGAGATCCGCGAGATGCAGATTATGAATATGGGTAACTATGCTCATGGCAATCAGCCAATTCAGCATATGATCTATCTCTATAACTATTCGGGTCAGCCGTGGAAAACGCAATTCCGTGTCCGTGAAGTACTCGATAAGCTATACAACTATACTCCCGATGGGTATTGCGGCGATGAGGATAATGGCCAGACATCAGCCTGGTATGTTTTTTCAGCGCTTGGATTTTATCCTGTTACACCCGGAACAGATGAGTATGTGTTTGGATCACCTCTTTTCAGTAAAGCAACTCTGAGTTTTGAAAACGGGAAGAAACTTGTAATAACGGCCCCTGGAAACAGCAGGGAGAATATATATGTGCAGAACATTAAGCAAAATGGCAGGAGAATAGACAATAATTATCTACATCATGCCGACCTTCAGAAAGGCGGGAAACTTACTTTCTCTATGGGAAAAGAGCCGAATATTACACGCGGTAGTAAGGGAGAGAATTCTCCATTTTCTATGAGTGTAACAAAAAAATAAGATTAGTCGCTTTGAGTAAGGTCTGCTTTACATGAAATTTATTAGATACTAATATGATACCGCATCTGAAATTAACTCGCTTCTTATTATTTTTTGGTATTTTATTTTCCTCATGTAATACCAGTCAGGTTAAAATATCAGGATCTGAAGGTACATCACCAGGATACTACGAAGAACAATACCGTCCGCAGTTTCATTTTACACCCGAAGCAAACTGGATGAACGATCCGAATGGAATGTTCTATCTTAATGGCGAATATCATCTGTGTTACCAGTATTATCCCGATAGTACTGTATGGGGGCCAATGCACTGGGGGCATGCAGTAAGTAAAGATATGATTCACTGGCAACATTTGCCGGTTGCAATTTATCCTGATTCCATGGGATATATATTTTCAGGAAGTACAGTGGTCGATACAAAAAACAGTTCGGGACTTGGTTCTTTACAGAATCCTCCGGTTATTGCTATTTTTACATATCATGATCCGGTCCTCGAGAAAAAGGGAAGCAACATCTTTCAGAATCAGGGAATTGCTTATAGTATAGATAAGGGGAGGTCCTGGATAAAATATCCGGGAAATCCTGTGCTTAAGAACCCGGGGATCAGGGATTTCAGAGATCCGAAGGTTATATGGCACAATGAAACCGGCAAATGGATAATGATCCTCGCAGTTCAGGACAGGGTGCACCTCTATTCCTCACCAGACCTGCTGGACTGGAGTTTTGAAAGTGAATTCGGTAAAGGTGCCGGAGCGCATGGAGGGGTATGGGAATGTCCCGATCTGTTCAGCCTTAAAGTTGCCGGAAGCGACATTTCGAAGTGGGTAATGTTTGTGAGCATTAATCCCGGCGGGCCCGGTGGTGGCTCTGCTACACAGTACTTTACCGGTGAATTCGACGGACATAAATTCACGCCGGATTATACAAATGAGAAATGGGTTGATATGGGAAGGGACAATTATGCGGGTGTTACCTGGTCAAACGTTCCGGAGGAAGATGGACGGCAGCTCTTCATAGGCTGGATGAGCAACTGGGATTATGCAACAGTTGTTCCCACAAGAGTCTGGAGAAGTGCAACAACGGTTCCCCGGGAGTTGTCCTTAATCAGGAATGAAGATGGCTTCTTTCTTGTATCAAATCCTGTGAAAGAGCTTATTACTCTTCGCGAAAAATCTTACAAACCGTTTATTTTTAGTCAAAAATTTGAAGGTGAAATGGAGATTGATACTGATAGCATTAAGCTCATGCAAAGCGAATTGGTATTCAATTTTAATCTGAAAGATAATCTGGCCGATTCGATAGGTGTTTTCATAGAAAACGAGTTGAATGAACGGTTAATAATCGGATATTCAGTTGAACAGAAACAATTTTTTGTTGACCGTACAAATGCAGGTAATTCAGATTTCTCAAGGAAGTTCGCAGGGGTCTCTACAGCTGCGTATGAAGCAGGCAGCAGTTTGAAAATGCACTTTTTGATTGATGCCTCTTCGTGCGAGTTATTTGTTGATGATGGTAGGCTGGTAATGACAAATCTTGTATTTCCGTCGGAGAGTTACACAAAATTAAAGGTCTTCTCAACAAGTGAGGTTACTCTTGAGAACACAGTATTATATAGCCTTTCGTCGATCTGGCAATAATGCAACCTTAGTGTTCCTTCGTGTAATCCTTAGTGTCCTGTGGTTAAATTCTCTTTTTATCACAAAGGACCATGAAGGTTAACATTCAGATTTTCAGTTTAATATTAAATCTTACAAGTAAGGCAGTTAGTCCGACCATCAGGAATGCCCAGATAACTGATCCTATTATTGCTACAAGCGGGATGCCTGATTGCTTATATATTAGTACGTGTATTCCGGAGCTCCAGATCAGGTAATAGAGTATGTCAGGAGCGAGATAGGTTGTGAGTGAGTTTTCTCCGGCAGGTTTAAAAATAAATGTCCAGTTTGTCAGTTTCTTCACATCTATTATCCAGTACAAAAATGCAAAGAGTATCATGCTAATTCCAATACATATCAGTCCCCAGCTTGGGGTGGCCTGTATTTTGGAAATGATGAACCAGTTACGGAGGATAAATCCAATTATTATCAGGACAGCCCCGATTGTAACAATTGTTACAATTCCTTTTATCGAATCGTGATCAGAATATTTTTTCAGGAACAGAGTAGTGAGCATGCCGGCAATGACAATCATTGGAACATTTCCTTCAATAATTACACCCAAAATTGGTTTGGCTATATCAAGATAAGTTAGCAGGTTAAGTTTTGCCAGGATATTCATTCCTAGGAAGAAAAGTAATGCCACAACCGTGTTCAGGATGCTGTCGCGGATTAAGAGGTAGATAAATGCTGCGACAAGATATCCCCAGCCGATCAGACCAAGAATTCCCCACCAGCCTGTAATCAGCGAACCATTGTTTTCCGGCTCGCCCGACTGAAATTTAAAGACTAGTGCAATCAGAATACCTATCCCGAGCATTTTTAATCCTGTTATGGTAAAGAAGTTTTTTTCATTTTCCTTATAGGCATTCCAGATGAGAAAAACACCTGTATACATAAGTATTGCCCAGAGGTTCGTCCCGATTCCGGTAAGTTCAGGATTAACTCTTCCTGAATTAAGCATGAGCACACCAATTATTATGAGCGCTATACTTCTTTTGATAATATGTTTTGAAATGTCAAATGAATTCGTCCCGGAAGCAATTCTTTTGCCGATTGAAAAGGGAATAGCCATTCCAACCATAAAGAGGAACCCGGGAAATACCCAGTCGGCAAGGCCCATGCCATCAAAGCCGGCATCCATATGGCCAAGCCATGATGGGACTCCGGGCATATAGAGATCGTTAACAAAGAGCATCAGAACAAGGGTAAGGCCCCTCATGATGTCGATTGAAGAAATACGGTTCGAATCAGCCATCCGGAAGTAGTTTGTAAATATGAGTGCTAAGGTAAAAAAAACCACCTTGCTTTCGCAAAGTGGTTTTTATTCCCTGAAATATAGAAGTCTGTATTTCTTCCCAAACAGTTCTGTAATTTCAAAATGATCCGGAAAATATATTTATTACAATGTTATTATAATAGAAAGCAGTTCTTTTAATGGTTTTCCAAGTTTTTTGCTAAGAGTTTCCAACATTTTATTCTCTTCCCCAAGGTTGAATTTCAAATCCTTCGAATCGAGATTATTATATTTCTTAAGAAGTTTTTCCCTTTTATTATTCCAGAAAAATGTTATGTCTGTTTTCATGGCGTATCTATTTTGATTATTACTGTGTTATCCCAATTGATGTATCAAATAGAGACTTTATTACTACTGTTTTATAAAACAAACATGATGCCACAATGGAATAAAAGTGAACTCAGCCACTTAAATATCTGAAATACAGATGTATATATATTGATTTTTGTTTGAATTCAGATCCAATTCGATAAGAAAATTCTCAAAATGAGAATATTGTTTTGGATTTTTCCCAATGAGAAAATTTAATAGGGCAGGAGAACTGCATGTCTGAGTACATTATTATTGGGTCTTCTGCAGGATGGATTTATTTATTGATGCCAGCATAAAAATTGTAATAATTATGGAACCTGCTACAATATACCCTAATATGTTATAATTTTCTAAGGACCCACTTGTTGTTTGTACAACGATTAAACCGGCAACGATTGAAGCAATGCCCCCGGATAATTGCTGAACCGATGAGTTGATGCTCATAAAAGCTCCGCGTTCATTATTTTCAGGTATAGCTGTCAGTAGAGCTGACGATGAAATTAATCTGGAAAGTACGCCGAGCATCAGCACAATGTTTAATACAACTACTAACCAGAATGGGGTAAGTCCAAGGTTGCAATAGAGCAGAATTATGACTAAGGCTAAAACTGAACCAAGCCGGAATACTTTAAATTTTCCGATTGCATCGCTCAGATTACCTAAAAATGGCCCGGCCGCCATAGAAAAAATTCCTGTAATAAAATATAATACAGGCAATTGTGCCATTGTTATTCCTAAATTATTAACACTGAAAGCACTTCCAAAAGGCATCAACATATAACCGCCTGTAATGAGTAAAGTGCTGAAAATAAATGCTAACAGGTAATTAGGTTGCGCGATTGTATTAAACAAATGCCTGAATGGGTTTTGACCAGATAGTATTTTTAGATGTTCACTTATTGGTTTCATATACACTGCAATGGCCATAAACTCCAAAAGGGAAACCGCGGCGATCATCAGAAAAGGGGCATGCCAGCCAACCCTGTTGGCGAAATAGAGACCGACAGGTATACCCATAACCTGACTAGTGGCAAAAGCCATCTGCACAAAACCCATTACCCGTCCTCTTACATTCAGTTTAAAAAGGTCGGAAATAATTACAATACTTATTGACCCGATTACCCCTCCAAAAAAACCTGTTATTATTCTGGCAATCAGCAAAAAGTGATAATCCGGCGCTATACCACATAAAAATGTTCCGGTGATAAAACCTGTATAGAAGAAGAGCAGTATTTTTTTTCTGTCGAATTTGTCGGCAAAACCTGCCGCAAGAAAACCTGATATTCCTGCACTGAATGCATAACCCGAAACCGCGAGACCAAACTGGGAAGGTGTAAGATGCATTACCTTCATTAACTGTGCACCAAGAGGAGACAATACCATAAAATCCAGTACCACAGTGAACTGCAATACTGACAAAAGAGTAATAATGAAAACCTGGTATTTTGAAAATACTTTTGATTGCATCAGCCTTAATCCCCCGTCAGATAATTATAGTCATCAATACTTTACATAATACCGGAAAACAATCAGATTGCAGATTTGTTTTCTGATCCTAATTCCTTTAAACTTTCTGACGTCAACATATTCACCACAAATAATATTTTCAAATAATATATAGATTACATTTAGCTTAAATTATTCATAAACTTAGTTAAGATGCTCTATTCCTTTGAGTTACTTTGTGCTGTACTTTGTGTTCCCCGTCCGAACGGACTTCGTCCGGGCGGGCTTCG
>JANNKF010000319.1:0-4032 GCA_031396165.1 Bacteroidales bacterium
GGTGTTGCAAAGAATAAATATTTCGGTGCTCTGCACCTGTGCTTATATTTTTCAATTGCATTTCTACAAATATTTCGCAGCTCTGCTGCTAAATAAATGGAATGATAATCCTCTTTAGTGAAGAATACCGGAATAATTGCAGAATACTTTTCGGGCCAATTACAGGTGCAGAGCACCAGAATATTTGTAGATAAATGTTTATCGTAGAGGACAAAGGTGCAGCGCACCGGAATATAAAAATAAATGATTAACATTTAATTCATAGCAACCAATTTTTAAAATATAACAAATAATTTCCATTTAGGATTAATATTCGGGTGTTGCAACGCTGAATACAGGAAAACAGGTTGATGCGGGTCATTTACGTGTGCAGGGGATCCCTCTTCCCCGAGGTTCAGCAGGAAGTTGTCATAATACCTGGCGTGCATTTTTGTAGTAGTATTCAGAAATGCTTATAAATTAATCTGCTGTTTGATCCCTGAAATATCAACAACAGACAAAAGACACTGGCGGTTATCTCCTGTAACGACACCCTCGATGTATACGAATGCCAGAGGATTACCATCATAACCAAGTCTGATGTTGCACGATTCCTTGGCACCACTGGTATATACTTTGCTGAAAAAATCATTAAAAACCTTTTGCGAATCTTTAGAAATGAAGAGTTTAAAATTGCTATTGACCAGACTGTACCTTTTTTCCTTAAGCAATTCTGCGCCTGTAAAATTCAGATCACATATACTGCCATCGCTCTCGAGGGTAAAGTAGCCCATAGGAGCAAGATCATACAACATTGTATATTTCTTTAGCGCTGATTCAGCTGTTTCATTTGCCTCACGAAGCTCTTCGTTCTGCATTTCCAGTTCAATCTGGTGCACCTGGAGTTCATGCAATAGTCTTTGAACATCAGGTTCCATCTCTGTATGCCTATTATCAGACGACTCTTGTCTTTTAAGCTTCTCCTCAGCCTTTAGCCTAAGCAGCTGTGAATCTGACATAATTTGATCTTTCTTATTCATAGATTTGTTTTTTGTGTGAAAAGAATCAATCCAGAAGGCATTTTCTGATTATTCAATAAAACTTTCACCGACCATTCAACTTTTTTCACAACTCCATTATCAGTTATATTATCCATATTAATTTTGCTATCCTGTGCCAGATTAAGCGCATTTTTCAGATCCCTTTCTGTCTTCTTCCATGCTGCCTCCGGAACTAATGTCTTAATATAGTTACTGTTAAAAGTGTTTTTTACTTTTTTGCCAAAAAGCTTTTCTGCTTCAGAATTAAATTCAAGAATCTTCCAATCTACTGACAACCTGACAATTATATCAGATGAAAAATTTAAAAGAAATCGATTCATCTGCCCGGTTTCGTGTAGTGCAATCTCCAGGTGTTTAAGATCAGACATATTAATAAAAGTCATTACCAAACCATCAATCCTGTCATCCGAAGTACGATAAGGCATAATACGGATAGTAAACCAGCGACCATCTTTAGCTGGAATCTGTTTTTGTATAAAAACCAGTGTTCTCAGTACTTCAAGAGCATCGGCAGCCATCTCGGGATAAACAAGATCGGAGACCTGATCTGTAAACGGACGTCCGATATCGCTCTTAATCAGTTTGAATATTTTTGTTGCTTCGTTAGTAAACCGACGTATATTCAACTCTTTATCAAGGAATAGCGTAGCAATATCAGTACTGTTCAGAAGGTTTTTCATATCGTTGTTCACCCTTGAATAATCGTCTACTTTCGATTGCAATTCCGCATTCAAAGTCTGAAGTTCTTCATTCATACTCTGCATTTCCTCTTTTGATGTTGTAAGTTCTTCGTTTGTTGATTGGAGTTCTTCATTTGTCGACTGCAATTCCTCGTTAGTCGACTTCAGTTCTTCCTGTGAAGTCTGCATCTCTTCCAGAGTGGTTTGCATCTCTTCCTTCATATCCTGCAGCTCTTTCTCAAGCTTTGACTGTCTTTCCCCGCTGACAACTTTTTTCCCTACTTTGGAGGGCTGCATATGGATAACAACATCAGGCACATCCGAAAAAACGATCATTATACTTCCGGCCAATTGTTCCGGTTTATCTATCCATTTAATTGTAACATTCACTGTCTGTGAGCTACCATTGGTACCAACCTTAAGATTGCTCAGTACCACATCTTCTTTTTTCAGAAGAACCTTGTGGAATGCAGTAGAAAAATCGTTTCTCAGACCTTCGCGCAACATAGCAAAAATATTCATATTTGCCTTGCCTACAGCAGGTTCCATATACTTTCCCGAACGACCACTAATATATATAATGTCTCCACTTTCGTTCACAAGTACACCAACAGGAGAATAATTATGCAAAAGCAACTGATCGGCAAGCGTCTGAATATTGGTAGAAGACATCTGAGGTGCCTGACTTTCAACACCTGGTTGTCTGTTTCTGCCAAATGAAGAAGGGAAATCTGTCAGGTCTGGAACCACCGACAAAGAGGAGCGTTTGTAAATCTTCAGTTTATTGTCAAGAATTGTAAAAAGATGACTCTGAACTCCCAGAGATTCAGAAGTACCCAATACCATAATTCCATCAGGATTAAGACTATAATAGAACAGTCCAAGCAGCTTCCGTTGCAGTTCTGTATCCATATATATCAAAAGGTTCCTGCAAGTAATGATATCAAGTTTGGTAAATGGTGGATGCATAATTATGTTATGATTGGCAAAAACAACCATTTCCCTTAACCCGGAATTTATGCGATAACCTTCATCTGTTTTTGTAAAAAACCGCTTAAGACGATTTTGAGACACATCTGTTGCAATATTTGCTGAAAATTGTCCTTTCCTTGCAGTTTCTATAGCGTCATTGTCGAGATCTGTAGCGAATATCTGCAAAGAGATGCCACCATGAGGTTTGATTTTCTCTATAGCTTCTTTAAATATTATAGCGAGCGAATAGGCTTCTTCACCCGTGGAACAACCCGGGATCCACGCCCTTACTACACTCCCCTCTTCGAGTCGGGCAATTAGATTTGGTATATGTGTGTCTTTTACTTTTTCCCAGACCTGATGATCGCGAAAAAAACTTGTAACGCCGATCATCAACTCTTTGAAAAGGATATCAACTTCTTTTGGATTCTCCTGCAAAAAATGAACATATGATCCGATCTTTTCGATCTTATGTACACCCATGCGCCTTTCAATCCTGCGGTAAATTGTATTTTTCTTATATAATGAAAAATCATTCCCTGTATGTGTCCGAAGAAGGATAACAATTTTTTCGAGTGAGGTTTTATCTTTTATTTCAAACTCACTTCCCAGTCCCGGAACAGGAATATGTTTCAATAAACCAATAAGTTTTGAAGGCAATTCGTTTGCGGAAGCAACTATATCAGGCTGAATAGATTCTATAGCGCTTCGGGGCATGCTGTCGAACTTCGCACTGGTAGGTTCCTGAACCATCACAATGCCATTCTTCTCTTTTATTGAACGGATCCCTACACTTCCGTCGTACCCCATTCCGGAAAGAATGACCCCGACAGCCAGTTCTTTAATATCATCCGCAAGGGTTCGGAAGAAAAAGTCAATTGGAAGCCGCAATCCTCTCGACTCTGCTGGTTCAAACAGAAGAAGAACCCCCTTAAGGATCGACATGCTTTTATTTGGAGGAATTACATATACACAGTCAGGATTTACAACCATCCGGTCTTTTACCTGATATACTTTCATTTTTGATATCCGCTGAAGCAACTCGGGCAGCATACCTTTTTGAGTAGGGTCGAGATGTTGAATAATAATATATGCCATACCGCTGCCAGCAGGTACATTGGAAAGAAATTGTTCCAATGCTTCTAACCCTCCTGCAGATGCTCCGATAGCCACAATAGGAAACACCGCTTTCTTTGGCAATGAAGCCTTTCTCTTTATTATCTTTTCGGGTTTTCTTACAATGGGTTTCAATACTGAATGGTATTATTTTATTTTCAACACTTAATCTACTGTATTTCAGTATATAAGAAATTTAACAATACAAAATTAACAAAATATTT
>JANNKF010000326.1:0-5564 GCA_031396165.1 Bacteroidales bacterium
GCATTAACAGAGTAATTATCAGCCTGATATATAGTTTTAATTTCTGAAACGCTTAATACGTAATTCCCGCTTAGTTCAGCTTTTACAGCAGGAAGTATTGATGCTCAGACGGATGCTAAAATTCTGGCAGCATTTGCAAGTAGTTATAAATCTGAACTAAGCGGGAATTATGTATTAAGCGTTTCAGAAATTAAAACTATATATCAGGCTGATAATTACTCTGTTAATGCCAGATTAGGCTGGCTGCTTTTTCTTGCGAAGCAATATACAGAATCGGTTAATTATTATGTAACGGCAATAAAACTAAAACCATATGCTATTGAGGTAAGGTTTGGAATGATAAAGGCTCTGGATGCCCTTGAGAGCTGGGAAAAGGTTAAGGAGCAATATGAGGCAATCCTTAAAATTGACCCTCAGAATACAACCTCGCTTTACTGGCTGGGAGTCTTATTATACAACAGGAAAGATTATGACAATGCAGCCAGAAATTTTGAAAAAATTGTTAACCTCTACCCAATGGATTATGGGTCGGTGATAATGCTGGCATGGACAAGGCTTTATCAGGGAAAGAAAGCCGATGCTAAGGTTCTTTTTAATCAGGCATTGCTGCTCTCTCCGAATGATTCGTCGGCGCTTTCAGGTCTCAATCAGCTAATATAGTCTGTGATGAAAATTAATTCACGCAAAATTCCGGAATATATCATTTATCTGTTCTTATGGCTTCTATTTCTTATAATACCCATTATCACAAATAATTACAGTTCAAGAGGCGATTTCAACAAGATATTTTATGACTGGCTGAGGATGCTACCATTCTTTATAATCTTCCTTATCAATAATATGTGGTTGTTACCCCGGCTTCTGTTTAAGAGCAGAACCAAAATTTATGTAGTCTCACTTATTTTTATTTCACTAACAGTTACAACGGCTTTTCATATTCTGAATCCTGTCCTTTACAAGGCTGATCCCAGATTACTTGAACAAAGAAGTTTAAAAGATCCCCAGTGGGGACGGGAAGAGATGAGACCCGGCGTTCCTCCTGTGCCTAATGAAAATGTTCTGTCGACTCCGGAACTATTTAATGCCAGACCGGAGGCAGGACTTTCGCAAAACAGGAAGATGCCTTTGCCCGGACAATCTTTTATTCAGTTCATCAATATCTTCTTCATATCACTTCTCATTGCAGGGTTCAATACAGCCATTGCCGTAACAAACAGATGGTTTACTGAAGAACAGGCACGGAAAGAAGTCGAAAAGGAGCACATGAAATCTGAACTTGCCTTTTTGCAGAATCAGATCAGTCCTCACTTTTTCATGAATACCTTAAACAATATCCATGCACTTATTGAGGCAGATCAGAAGCTGGCTCAGAATGCGGTGCTTAAGTTATCTGAGATGATGAGGTATCTGTTGTATGAATCAGGAAGAGGCACAACTACACTCAAAAGGGAGATTGAATTTCTTCGAAGTTATGTGAAACTCATGCAATTGCGTGTCGATGATTCTGTAAAAGTAAGTTTTGAACTTCCTGAGGATTATAATAATGTCAGTTTGCCTCCCCTTCTTTTTATTTCATTTATTGAAAATGCATTTAAGCACGGAGTGAGTTACAGGGAGCCATCAGCACTTTCTTTTAAGCTCCTTCAGGAAAGAGATAATCTCATTTTTATTTCTGAAAACAATATCACTTCATTCCGGAATTCTGATGTGATGACAAAACATGGGGGCATAGGATTGGAGAATATCAGGAAGAGACTTGATCTGCTTTACAAGGGAACACAGCAGTTGATTATTGAAGATACAGGTCAGAAATTTAAGGTAACATTAATTATACCAACATGATTATCAGATGCCTGGCTATTGACGATGAGCCACTTGCACTAAACAAAATGGCCGGTTATATTAAAATGACTCCATTTTTTGAACTTGTCGGTTTATGCAGGTCGGGCTATGAAGCGATCGGACTTCTGTCAAATACAGAGGTTGACCTAATGTTTGTGGATATAAATATGCCTGATATTAATGGACTTGATTTTGTCAGATCACTTCATCATAAACCCCAGGTCATATTTGTAACGGCATTCAGTGAATATGCTATTGAGGGATTCAGACTCGATGCCCTGGATTATCTTTTGAAACCTGTGGGCTATAATGAGTTTCTGAAATCCGCAAATAAAGCAAGAAGTTTTTTTGAGGCCTCTCTGCCTGAAAGTTCAAAAACAGAAAATCCTGATGAGTACCTTTTCGTTAAATCTGACTACAGAATGGTACGCATCCGTGTTAATGACATTATTTATATTGAAGGAATGCGCGAGTATGTCAGGATCCACCTCGAGAATGCCAAACCTCTAATGCCACTGATCAGCCTGCGTTTGCTTGAGGAACAATTGCCGCAGGACAGATTCATGAGGGTGCATCGGTCATATATTGTAAATCTTCAAAAAATAGAATCCATTGAACATAACCGGATTGTCTTCAACGGAAAGGTTCTAATCCCTGTAAGTGATCAATACAAAGAAGCATTTCAGAGATATATCACTTCGCATTTACTTGGATAATCTTAAGTGCTCCGATGACTGATACCGGTATTCGGGTGAATATTTCCGGCGTTTCGTTGAATATATTTTATAACACATTTAATCCTTCATATTTTTGAATCTGTAAGTTAAATTAGGTCTATAGTAAGTGTAAATTAAAAAAAACAAGGGTATGAAAAGTATGGTAAGAGTATTTACAGGTATAGTTCTTTTTGTCGTGGTCGTTACCGGTTGTTCTAAGAATGAAGGTCTTCTTGATAATGCTTCACTTAAACAGGCAATTGACAAAGGGGCTTTGAATCTCAATGATGCAATGGGTAAAATTACAGCAACACAAGCGTATAGCATATTGACTGTAAGCGATGACGGGACCTCAAAATCTATAAGCGGTACAGAAGCAGATTATAAAGTATCTATACCGCTGGAACTTATCAAGGGAGTTTATGATTATAAACCTTTCGCGAGTTCCGACAAATGGGGATTCTCTCTGATAAAGTATTTCGCAAAAACCTCCGACAACAGTCAAATGATTGTTAATATGCCATTAGTAAAGATAAAAAAACTCTGGTCGTTACGACATTTTTCTCCTGAAGATACACTACTGACAAATAATTTCTCAATAGCAGTATCTGATTATCATAACAATTATAACAACTATCATGATTATGATTATATCCTTGCATCAGAAATAAGTGTAGATAATACACTTGCAGGTAAATTAAATATAAAGTCAATAGTTAGTCCGACTTTGGGTGTTGATTATGCTTCACAATTTGTATTTGCAAATAGCTATAATGCAAATTACTGGTACGAATCAGGTGATACAACAACTTCAGGTTTCAGCATTAAAAACGCTGAGACTCTTTTATACGCAGAAGAATTGCTCACTATCAGGAATGATACTGCAAAATTTGGCAAAGAGCATCTCTATACCCTTACCATAGGAAATGTTCAGATTATCAGGAATTCTACCAGAAAAACGGTTCAGATTGCAGTTAACGGAGTAATACAGGATGCAGCCAAGGTTGAAATTCTTGATAAAGTCTACGATCCGGAGGCTTCCGTTTGCAAGAAACGTGACATTCAGATTACTTTTGATGATGGTTCTGTTGCAACAGTTTCAGCCCTCATAGGGGAGTCTGTTGATGATATTAAAACACTTTTTGAATCGTTACACAAAGTCTATTTTGCAGCTTATATAGTCGACTGGATCGCATATGATATTTATTATCAGAGAAACTGATAAAATTAACCGGTTGGTATTCAAGTTAGAAAAAAAGGGAAATTGATTCTTCCGTATCTTGTCCTCGGATAAGTTCGGAAGAATTTTTTTTTCTATCTTTCAGGAAAATCAGGTTAGATGATAATTAAGTGTCTGGCTATTGACGATGAACCATTTGCACTAAAACAGATTGGTAGTTATATAAAGAAAACTCCATTTCTCGAACTGGTTTCATTATGTAATAATCCATTCAGTGCAATGGAAGTAATTAGGGCACATCAGGTAGATCTTATGTTTGTCGATATCAGTATGCCTGATTTATCGGGAATGGATTTTGTCAGATCCCTAACTATTAAGCCATTAGTCGTTTTTACGACGGCTTTTAGCGAATATGCAATTGACGGTTTTAAAGTTGATGCAGTGGATTATCTGCTGAAACCTATCGGGTATAAAGAATTTCTGAAAGCTGCTAATAAGGCGACATCAATGTTTCAACTCAAATCAGGTCAGATAGATTCAGAGCCAGCAGCTAAAAACCATCTTTATATTAAATCGGAATACAAAATTATCAGGATTGAACTATCTGATATTAAGTATATTGAAAGTATGCATGAGTATGTCCGGATTCATCTTATAAATGAAAAACCGGTTACGTCACATATAAGCCTCAAAGCTATTGAAGAACTGCTGCCATCTTCAGTTTTCCTGCGTGTGCACCGCTCATTTATAGTAAATAGTACCAGAATTAAAGTTATCGAACGGAACAGGATTGTTTTTGACAATAATATATACATACCTGTCAGTGATCAGTATAAAGCTGGTTTTCAGAAATTTCTGAATAAAAATGCTCTTCTCTAGGCAGTTATCAGGTACTTCCCACGTCAGCATCCTGAGTTTTACGTAAGCTTAATCGTGCGGTTCGTCCAACAAGTTTCTTCATACATACATTAAACTTCTCTGTTCGTACAAAAGACGGAATTTTTATAAAATATACCATATTATCAGCATATTTTAGTGGTGGTTTTCAACAACCGTTAGTCAATGGGGAAAATAATCAATAGTAATAACTGGTTGAAACCATCTCTTAATTTATTGATGGTTCTTGTTATAACTTTGGTTTCTAAGGGTTGTGGAAAGGTAAAAAATATGGAAGAAGGAAATAAAAATAGTAAAACCGCCGAACCGGCAATTCTTACTGAAGAGAATACCGCCTATATTAAATATTTATCATTTCAGAATCCTGATTCTACATGGGGTTTTACAATTTTTGTAAACAGCAGACCGTTTGTACGTTATAAAAATATACCTGTTAAAAGGGCCTCTTCGGGCTTTGCATCTAAGAAAGACGCAGAAACCGTGGCAGCCGTTTTTGTAAAGATGATCCGAAATGGAAATCTTAAACCAGGCATTGACTTAATTGCATTAGACACCCTTGGAATAGTAATGAAAAAAGGGAAAATGCCAGGTTAGTAGTTTTAGGTTAAGTTTCTCCGTTCCGGAGTTCCCCATTCCCCAAATTCTATCTGCTCCGGAACTTTCTATCCCCCTTCGATTGCAAGATCTTCCCCAAAGAAACGCACATAAATCGAAGGGGGTTCTTTTTATGTATTCAGTTTATAAAAAATAGAACTTTAAGAACTTGCTATTTGCCTGTAAAACTTGCAAATTGCAGTCAAATAAGTCGGAAGCCTGACGCCTGACGCCTGTCGCCTGACGCCCGACGCCTGACGCCTGTCGCCTGTCGCCTGTCGCCTGTCGCCTGTAGCCTGTTACTTTTTACTACAATTTATATAACACAGAATATT
>JANNKF010000371.1:0-5990 GCA_031396165.1 Bacteroidales bacterium
GAATGATCTCCACGCTGCAGTTAAATATTTATTACTGATTACCGATACTCATAATTTATATTAAATAAAATGACTATCGACAATCTTGAATGCATATATTCTAATGTCTCTGAAAATCAATATGAATCGTGATACTTCACCCATTGAACCTTTCTTGGAATTTACTTCACTTCAGGCTTTAAACATTTCAGATTAATTCTTTGTTTAATAGAATATAAAAAGTTGATTGGAATTTAAGACTAAAAATGCCTATGATGATTAAAATGCCTGAATATACTGACATCGATAGCTACATAGCCTGCTTCCCCGCAACCACACAAAAAATCCTTGAAGAAGTCCGGCTCACAATAAGAAATGCTGCCCCTGAAGCAAAGGAGAAAATAGGCTATGGCATTCCTACCCTGACTCTTAATGGAAACCTGGTTCATTTTGCAGCTTATGAGCACCACATCGGGTTTTATCCGGGAGCGGAAGGAATCGAAGTTTTTAAAACAGAGCTGGCTGATTATGAATCAAGTAAAGGCACCGTGAGGTTTCCAATCGATAAGCCTATTCCATATTCTCTGATCACAACAATTGTAAAATTCAGGGTAAAACAGAATACTGATAAAGCAAGCTCAAAAGCTAAAAAGCGATAACATATCACTTGTTGCGATCATTATCCTGAAATATTCCTAGATTTGAGGCAACCTATCTGGTCGTAAAATGGGATTTAAAGAAAAACTATCTGGTTTATTCCGGATTTCAATTCTAATTTTTTTCATCATCAGCACTCTTCCATCCGGATATGCTTATTCACAGATACCGCAGACCATTAATCTTAAAGACGTGCCTCAGCGAAAAGTCCGGAAATATATCGAAGCACGGGATATTAATCACATGCAGGACTTCAGCGTGATACATGCCAGCTGGAAGAAAGGCATAGATGAATCAACATTTCAGTTTCATGAAAAAACATTCTTCCTGAAAGATAAGCTTCCGCATGTATGGGATTGTTACAATCAGGCCAATCCTAACAAATCGTGGAAAGGACCATTTGTGAGGTTTGGTCTGCTGATCTCAAAAAAATCCAATTCCGTAGTCTATTCCAAGAATTCAGTCTTTCCTGAAATAGATACCGGCCAGGTCTATTTTCTTGATTTAAAACTTATGCGCGGACTGTTTAATCTGCCAATGGCATTTGAAATAATTAAACTCGATCCCATTCTGCGGATTATTGAGTTTAGTTATATCGATGGTAATAAATCAAAGGGGAAACAAACAATTCAGTTTTCCGATAACGACGACGGCCGTATCAGGATAACCCATAAAAGCTATTTCAAAAGCGATTCCCGCTTCCGGGATAACATGCTATACCCCTACTTTCACAGAAAGTTCATTAAAGAGTTTCACAGGAACATGAAACAGATGGTAAGGGCAACCACAATTACCTTATAATACTTTCTTTCAATTTCTGAAATTATAGTTTACTTTTAAGAAATTAAAAGTCCTTAAATCAATTGTCAATACTAACCGGAAGATTAAAGATTAACAGGAACGAATTATCGGGGGCATTCGGGGATATTGGTACCGACCTGCCGCTGATAATCGGTATGTTACTTGCAACAAATCTGCAGATCTCAAACACCCTCATTGTCTACGGAATCCTGCAGATAATGACATCGCTCATCTATGGGATACCCATGCCGGTACAGCCACTGAAAGCTGTTGCACTGATAGTTATAACCCAGAATGTCTCTGCAGAGATCATCTGGGGCGGAGGCCTGGCAATAGGGATAATAATGCTTCTTCTCACGGTTACCGGACTAATAGTCTGGCTCAATAAAGTAATACCGAAAACTGTTATCCGGGGAATTCAGCTTGGACTCGGATTACAGTTATGCTTACTTGCCGTTAAGGATTATATCCCAGCTGATAGAACAACCGGTTATATCTTTGCACTGATTGCATTTCTGATTGGGCTTATTCTTATTGGAAACCGCAAATACCCCCCTGCAATTTTCATCCTCGCTTTGGGAGTGATATACATGTTCCTTTTTCACTTTAGCATATTGACTAATCTGACATTTTCAGTTCCAAAATTCATAATTCCCCACCTCTCATATCAAAACATCCTGTCCGGACTTATTTTATTGGCAATTCCTCAGATCCCGCTATCGCTTGGAAACTCAATCTTTGCGACAAATCAGATCGCCAATGACCTCTTCCCGGATAAAAAAATTACAGTAAAAAAGATAGGATTAACATACTCACTGATGAATCTGATTAGTCCATTGTTAGGGGGAATACCTGTTTGTCACGGTTCAGGCGGAATAGCCGGACATTACACTTTCGGCGGAAGAACAGGTGGCTCTACGCTGATTTACGGTGTATTCTATCTGGTACTCGGAATCTTTTTCAGTGGTAACTCTGCAGAAACTCTTATGATATTCCCGAAACCAATCCTGGGAGTTATCCTGCTATTCGAAGGTATTGCACTCATTCTTCTTGTAAAGGATATAATAATCGACAGAAATATGTTTCTGATTGCCATAATTGTTGCTGTTTGTGCTGTTGGACTCCCAAACGGATACCTGATTGGCATGATAACAGGCACAATAATATTTTATCTGACCAATAAGGTTTTCCTCAGGAACTTCGGAAAACAGTGACTTTCCTGACAATAGTCAATTTTTGAAGTGAGTATAAACATCTCTGAACAATTAAGTATCATTTTCGTTTTAACCGGATATGGACATTCAACAAACTTTCAGAAAAATGAGAAGAATTAAAATTGTAACTATATCGTTTATCATCTTTTTTGTTGCCGGACTAACAGGTTTCAAATCAACAAATCATACTCCTTCGGCTTGTGCAACAATGCAAAAAAGAACTGCTGCAATGAACTATGACATGTATTGTGCCGGTTGTCATGGTGCCAATCTGGAAAAATTTGCTGCCAAAGAGTGGATGGATGAAAAAGGTTCTTCATCAGCTTTCAGAAGTATCAAATACGGTATCGAAGAGATTGGTATGCCCTCCTTTCAGAAGACTTTTAACGATGAGGAAATTCTGGCCCTGGCAGAATATGTAAAAAGGGGGATCCCGGAAGATAAAAGCAAGCTGAGGCCTGCAACCACAACCGCGGGAGTAGTTGAATCTGAAGTTCAAAAGTTTGTGATTGAGACTGTTGTCACGGGATTAGAGGTCCCATGGGGCCTGGTGTTCCTGCCAAACGGTGATCTTCTCATATCTGAACGTGCAGGTACTCTGCATCGCTTCTCCTCAGGGAAACTCTCGCCTCCCATTGAAGGATTACCTCCTGTTATGGCATTCGGACAGGGAGGGTTGCTCGATCTTGCCCTTCACCCCGATTATGATAAGAATGGCTGGATCTATATTGCATACTCTGCACTAAATACCACCAGCAGAAAACGGATTGGCAATACGGCCATATTGAGGGCAAGACTCGTTGGAAACAAGCTTACCGATCAGCAAATAATCTATAAAGGAATGCCCGATACCGACAAGGGCCATCATTTTGGCATTAAAATGGCATTCGACAAAGACAGGAAACTCTATTTCGGAAATGGCGAAAGAGGTCAGCATTTCGACTTTCCGCAAAAACTCGATAACCATAATGGAAAGATCCACCGCATAAATGACGATGGTTCAATTCCTTCCGATAATCCATTTGTAAAAACGCCTGGTGCAATGCCCTCAATTTATAGCTATGGGCACCGGAATCCACAGGGGACCTGTTTTCATCCCGTAACAGGCGAGCTATGGGAAACAGAACACGGCCCAAAAGGCGGAGATGAGTTGAATATCATAAAACCAGGGTTAAATTACGGATGGCCTGTTATCTCATACGGAATAAATTACGACGGCACGATACTGACTCCTATATCAGAAAAAGATGGAATGGAACAACCTGTATTCTATTGGACACCTTCTATCGCCCCATGTGGAATGACATTCGTTACCGGCGACCGGTATAAGAACTGGCGTAGTAATCTGCTGGTAGGCTCGCTAAGCTTTAAATACCTTGAGCGAGTAGTTTTAAACCAGCATTCGGTAATGCATCGTGAAAAACTGCTTGAAAGCATTGGACGTGTCCGCAACGTGGTAATGAGTCCTGATGGATATATTTATGTGGCCATAGAAACTCCGGGAAGAATAATCCGGTTGGTTCCTGTGGAATAATTAACAATTTCAGAAAATACTAATTTTCGGGTACAAAGGGATTTGATTAGAAGTGCTTTGCTATTTTTACTAGATTTGGAAATACAAACAAACCATACCTACCATGCTCAGAAAATCAATTTGCATTTCAACATTTGTGCTACTTCTTATTAGCGCAGGACCTGTCGTTTATGCAGGCAGTTTTCAGAAAACCGAATCAAAATCTCAAAAAGTAAAACTCATTCCAATGAAAAACTTTCAACACACTGATGTAGGAAATCCTGCAATTGCAGGGACTGTTCTAACAGTTAAGGACGGATTTGATATTATCGCCGGTGGTGCAGACATCTGGGGCGTTAAAGATGAATTCAATTTTGTCTATGTTGAGAGAACAGGCGATTTTGATTTTGTAACACAGATTGAAAGTCTGAGTGCTCCTCATCTCTATACCAAAGCAGGACTTATGGCACGTGAAGATCTTTCTGCGGGCTGCAGGCATATCTATTTCCAGGTTTTCCCGAATAATAATCCACGTAATAAAAATAACGGCGGATTTGAATTTCAGTACCGGCAGACAAGTAACGGAGAGATGAAAGCAATCTATCCTGCAAGTGCCACCGGCACGCCTGAATTTCCAGTTAGTTATCCAAACACCTGGGTAAGACTTCAGCGAGTAAATAATTTATTTACAGGATATTACAGTACAGACGGAAAGAACTGGAAAGTTTATACAACCTATACACTGGAGCTTCCTGCGAAACTCTACCTCGGACTGGCAGTCACCTCGCACAATACAAAACAGGCTGCTTCAGCCAGCTTCAGAAATACCGGAGAGATCAAACACTAAAATACCTGTTATATGACTCTGGATCATGTTGCAATATGGACGACACAGCTTGAGCTGCTTAAGAGTTATTATGTGAAGTATTTCAATGGCAGAGCCAATCAAAAATACGTAAACAAAGAGACCGGATTTGAAAGCTATTTCCTGACATTTGATTCAGGTTCAAGACTGGAAATAATGCAAAAACCCGGGATTCCGGAAAACCTGAACGACAGGGTTGTAAAACAGCATCTTGGAATTATTCATCTGTCATTTGGAGTAGATACTATGGCCCTGGTAAACCGGAAATCAGAGGAACTGGCTAAAGCCGGATTCAGAATTCTACGTGGCCCCCGAAAAACAGGAGACGGTTACTATGAATTTGAGACTCTCGATCCTGATGATAACAGAATAGAGGTTGCATCAAAATTTGTAGAATAAGCCCGATGAAACAAATTGCAGCTATCATCCTTGAAAATGACAATGGGGAATTCTTTCTGGCATTACGCGATAATAAGCCCGGAATCCCTTTCCCAAACCACTGGGATCTGATAGGTGGTCATGTTGAAGAAGGTGAAACACCTGAAGAAGCTCTGGTGAGAGAATTTAAGGAGGAGCTGGATCTTGACCTTAAGGAGTATACTTTCTTCAGAAAATATGAATGTCTCTCGGGCGATGCTTTTGATAATATCAAATATATCTACTTCGGGAAAATAAATGTCCCTATTGAAGAAATTACACTGCTTGAAGGTGAACGTCCACAATATTTTTCGAGAAAGCAGATCCCTGATATTAAGTTTGCCAATATTATAAAATCTATAGTACTGGATTATATAAAGTACTGTGATTCATTAAAATAGTAAATTTTCTTAAATGAGTATCGGCAATCATAAATAAGATAATGCAAAATGCTTGAAAATCAATTTATTTACCCCAGCCCCAAAGGGAGTAAATTGATTTTCTTCGCTCCCCATGGGGTCGGGGTAATCGAAGAAAATCAATG
>JANNKF010000387.1:0-5144 GCA_031396165.1 Bacteroidales bacterium
CAATTGACTCACTAATTTATAGCGGTAAAATAGTTTTAATTTTTTCTGAAGAATCATTGGAAGAATTTGTAACTGTTGCCAGGAGACCCAAAATATCCAAATATTTTCCAGAATCAGCTTTTGATGAACTACTTTCAATGTTTCATAAATATGGTAAACTAATAAAAGTAGAATCCAATATTACAAAATGTCGTGATTTAAAAGATAACTTCCTGTTAAATCTAGCTATTGACAGTAATGCTGATTATCTCGTTACAGGAGACTCAGACTTACTTTCCTTAAACCGGATAAATAACACCAAAATTATCACCTGGAACGATTTTATTAAGGAGATAAAATAGACTTAAAGGTGTAGTATTTTTGTACAAACTTAATTCATCATGACAACCCGTGAACTTAAAGATATCTTGATTCATAAGATTGCAGCGATTAATGACAAATTATTCCTTGCAGCAATAAATACTATTCTTGATACAAAGTATAAAAAACTCATCTATAAAATTACTCCGGAGCAAAGAAAACGTATTAAAGAGTCACAGGAACAAATAGCCAGAGGAGAGTTCTTATCAAATGAACAATTTGAAGCAGAAATAGATAAATGGCTAAGCGAAAAATAGATTAGTCTTCTTAAACAAATATTGACCTTTTCCATATCCAGCTTTAATAATATCCTGACAGTTTTCTGCTTGCGTGACAGTTTTAGAATCAATACATGTGCTACCAACGGGGAAAACCAAGATTTATCCGATTGAAAATGAATCTCTTTGCTGAAAACCTAACGCCCCAAAACTGCAATTGGATTTAAGATATCTTGATTCATAAGTTTGTACAAATCAAGGACTAATTTTAATGGTTTCACTAAAAATAAAAATTAATAATTGTTATAACATGTTAGTACAATGATTATATTTGCATAAAGATATTTAATATGGAAACGACAATAGTAAAAATAGGTAATTCCAGAGGGCTTATAATTCCTAAGAAGCTTTTAAGCACATTTGGTGAAGCAAATCAAGTTGATATTCAAGAGAAAGATGGAGGTTTAGTAATAACACCATTAATAGAAAATAAAACACGAAGTAATTGGGAGAAGTTATTTGCTGATGCAATTTCCAAAGGCTTTACCCCAGAGGATGATGTAATTGATATTGAGAACGATTTTGACAAAAAGGAATGGACATGGTAAAAAGGTTTGAAGTTTGGAATATTGAACTTGACCCAACTAAGGGATCAGAAATCAATAAAATGCGTCCATGTCTGGTAATTTCGCCAAATGAGGTAAATAAATTTCTTAATACTGTCGTATTTGTACCCATGACCAGTACGATTAAACCATATCCTACAAGGCTTAAGTGTCATTTTAAAGGCAAGAATGGACAGCTCGTTGTTGATCAAATAAGATGTGTGGACAAAACAAGATTGATTGAAAAATTGGGTATCATGGACACCAAAACATGTAAAGAAATCAGCATGCTCATAATAGAAACTTTTAAATATTGACAGTTTTATTCCTCCGGATAATTTTAACGTAAAACATGTGCTAACACGGTTGGTATAGGTAATTGCCTTCAGCAGCCCGGACTGCTTGGTAATCAGCCCCAAAGTCTATGCATCAAAATCATTTCCACTTATTAAAATTTCATTACCGTGACTAATCCTGCTACCGTGACAATGTCAATAGGGCTGCTGGCCGACGCGCCGTTGTCATGGTTTTTGCATCTTCATCTGGATACTTTTATCTTAGCGTGACAAATCCGTGTCATTTATCGGGACTCAGTCATCTGGACACCTTTACCGTGACACAGAAATCCTGCTCATTTATCGGGACTATGCAAAAACACATGCCAACCCCGACACGGACGGCAACTCAAACCTACCAGCGGGCCGTTATAGTGCATTCATCATCCGTGACAGACCCCAGATAGACCCGAGCAAACGCACTATAACTCAAGTTCATTTTATTAATTTATATTTGTATAGCGTGACTAATCCTGCTACGAAGATTCCTTTAAAAGACCTCATAACCTTGACTATTTTGTAATGGTTTTTGCATCTCAATCTGGAGTGCTTTATCTTGATACGAAACCACTGCTCATCTGCCATAAGTGTCCCTTTGACACTTATTCCTTGCGATCAGGTTTTCTGATTTCTATCGGGACTATGCAAAAACCACGGAATCGGTTAATATAAACTGCAACCGACATTTCGTTATCTTTACTAAAAAAGAATCATGGACGAATCAAGCATAAAGATATTTCAAACAGAGAACGGTAAGACTGAGATTCAAGTTGTTGTACAATCCGAGACAGTTTGGCTGTCTCAAAAGCAAATGGCTGACCTATTTGAAAAGGATTCTGATACCATTAGTCTCCATTTGAGGAATATCTATAAATCAGGAGAGCTTATTGAAAAAGCAACTACCGAGAAATACTCGGTAGTTCAAAAAGAAGGTAACAGAAACGTAACCAGAACTATAAAACTATATAACCTGGATGCTATAATCTCAACTGCATACAGAGTAAATTCAAAAAGAGGTATTCAATTCAGGATTTGGGCAAACCAAGTTATAAAGGACTATCTTATTAATGGATTTGCTCTTAACGAAAGACGGTTAAGCACTAAAAATGAGCAGCTAAAAAGCCTTAAAGAATCGGTTCTTATATTAACTAAAATCGTAAATCAAAAAAAACTTTCACCTGATGAAAGTGAGGGACTTTTAAAAATAATAAAAGATTATGCTTACGCTTTAGACATCCTTGACCAATATGATTATCAAAATCTTAAAATATCAGATACCTCAGACAAAGAACTTTACAAGATTACCTATCAGGAAGCTGTAAATAATATTAATAGACTTAGAGAAATATACAAAAATGGAGCCCTTTTTGGAAAGGAAAAGGATAACTCATTTAAAAGCTCAATTTCAACTATTTACCAAACATTTGACGGCAAGGATTTATATCCAAGCATTGAAGAAAAGGCAGCTAACTTACTATATTTAGTCACCAAGAATCATTCATTTGTTGATGGCAATAAACGTATTGCAGCATTCTTATTTCTGCTCTTTCTTGAGAAAAACAATCTACTCTTTACCGAGACTGGAGACAAAAGAATTCCCGACAACGCACTTGTAGCCTTGACTTTAATGATTGCTGTCAGCAACCCCGATGAAAAAGACACGATGACCAAAGTAATTGTCAACTTGATTAATAAAAACGCACTATAACACTCATGATTTGGGTAAATGCCTTCAGCAACTCGGTCTGATTAGTTATCAACTCCTTAAATCAGTGAGATCAAAAACATTCCAACTTATCAAACTTTCGGTACCGTGACTAATTCTGCTATCGTGACAATTTCATCGCTGTGAGACAGTTATAAAATTAAACGCACTATAACAAGAATGGGATTCCCGGCTGGCACAATTTTTGCCTTACTATTTAAGAATTATATCATGACATCCAACTTTTTGTACTTTTACATATATCGTGACTTCGACTCTGGACAAATACTGCAACCGAGACAACTTTACATTTCGCCGGGATTTGCAAAAATTGCACCATGGTGACTTTTTCACAAGACCAACCTTTGACTAAAAACCCGGGACATTTTAAGAAATAGCAAACCACAGACATTTTCTGCTTATAACCACTACATCTTTCAATGAGATTTGACACTACCGACCTAAATACAAGAGATGCCGATAGGTTATACATAATGTTAACAAAATCAATTAACTTAAGGAGAAATTAAACCATAGAATGACGAACATGAAAAACAAAATTATTGTAATTACGGGAGGAGCTACCGGTATTGGATTGGCGATTATCAAAGAATTAATTAACGATAATATCGTGATTTCTATAGATCGGAATTTGTCAAAAATTGAGAATTTAAAGACAATCGTACCTAAAGTCGAAAGCATAAAAGCTGATGTCACATCGGACGAAGAATTAAATAATGCGATTGAGAGCATTGAAAAATTACATGGAAGAATTGATGTATTGATAAACAATGCAGGTAAAGGCGGAAAATTTGATTTTGTAAATGCAACCGAAAAGGATTTGATCGAAACTATTGAAACAGAAATGTCAATTAATTATATCGCACCTATCAGGCTTACAAAAAAGGCACTTCCATTGCTTAAAAAGTCAGCAGAACCAATAATTGTAATTATTTCATCCGGCCTGGCATATGTGCCAATTTCATTTATCGGAACATATTGTGCTTCAAAGGCGGCAATACATTTTGTAGCTCTGTCATTAAGGCAACAATTAGCTAATTCAAAAATCAGAGTGGTTGAAGTACTACCTCCTGTAGTTGACACAGAAATCAGTAAGGATGCAAAAGTGTCTAGAATGTCAACAAATAGATTTGCTAAAATATTTATCAAAAAGCTATCAAAAGGAGAAAATATAATGAATATAGGGAATACAGCGGCATTAGAGAAATTTACCCGTGTTTTCCCTAAGATGGCTTTCAAAATGGTAAATAAATAATTGAGATATAAAACTCATTCCGTTCTCCGGGACAGAAAAAATATACCATGACTGATTAGGGGAATGACCTCTAAATCCATATCTCTATTTATTTTATTGGCCCGAGCAAAATTTTAATTTAAAACTAATTTCTCTTAGATTACCATATATCGTGACAGTTTTAAAATTTAAACGAAACGCTAACAACGGATGGTAGGTTTAATTGCCTTCGGCAGCCCGGACACATTCGTAATCGCCCCTAAGTCTATAATGGTAATTTTCACCTACTTATTAAGTTTTCAGTACCGTGACTAATCCTGTTACCGTGACAAAGTCTATGGGGCTGCCGGCCATCGCACCGTTGTCATGCTTTTTGCATCTTCATCTGGAGAGTTTTATTGTGAGGTGACAACTTATCGCCATTTATCGGGACCCAGTTATCTGGACAACTTTACCGTGACACCGAAATCCTGCTCACTTATCGGGACTATGCAAAAACACATGCCAACCCCGACACAGACGGCAACAAACCTACCAGCGGGCTGTTATCACATATATTTGCGGCTGAGAGACTTAGCCCCTCGCGCCGTGTTAATATTGTTTTATCATGGCAATAATATTTCAACATTTTATCGGGACCTGCCTTCGCGCGGCAGTAAGCCCTCG
>JANNKF010000403.1:0-1864 GCA_031396165.1 Bacteroidales bacterium
CACAAATGCAAAGAAAGAAGACTATTAATTTGAAAGTTATTTTACACATAAAAAAATACCAGATTCTCTACACTTATACCTCTCCCCAAACCCCTCTCCCGAGGTGAGAGGCCCGGGGGAGAGCCTGCCCCGCCTTCAAGCGGGGGGGACAGGGGGCGAGGTCGTAGGATTTTTAGTCAGTTTTTCTGTTTGCTGATTCTCCCATAATAATGTTTGGAATCGCCCCATTCGCCATAAATTATTTCAGCATCAGCAAGACTTATCCTGGCTTCGAGACAACTCTGACAATCTTCCGCCGAATCGTCCGTACATGGCTTATTATCATACAGTTTGTAGCTGTCACGGTATTTTCCGGGTGTAATATTCGGCATTATAATGTTTGCACCGATTTTAATGGCTTTCTCCCTTCCAATCGGATCAATTGCCTGGAGCGCTGTTGCAGCAACAATATTAATATCCTTCATCATGATCCTGATCAGGGCGATCATCTTAAGGGTAAGATCAAACCGTTCTGTCAATGGTTTAAGGTTATCCGAATATTTTATAAGCGGTGTATCGGCATGCTCAATGTAAGGGCCCATTCCGCACATATCGATATCGAATTCTTTCATAAACAGAAGATCTCCGGCCAGATCATCTGAAGTCTGGAAAGGCAGACCAATCATAACACCTGTACCAGTCTGGTAACCAATCTCCTGCAATGCTTTAAGACAGTCAAGCCTCCGGGTAAAACTGTGCTTTGAATCATTGGGATGGATTTTATTGTAGAGAGTCTGGTTCGTTGATTCTACACGCAGGAGGTACCTGTGAGCACCTGCCCTGAACCATCTTTCATATATTTCAGGTTCCTGTTCGCCCACAGACAGAGTAACTCCCAACTCTCCATCCGATAAATCATGTATCCTGCGCAGCAGATTCTCAATCCTGTCTGCCACGAAGCGACTTTCAAGCTCGCCCGATTGAAGAGCTATTGAGCCATACTTATTTTCATGAGCAAACCTGGCTGCTGCAAGAATTTCAGTATCAGAGAGATTATATCTTACAAGATTTTTGTTTCCCTTTCTGATTCCGCAATACAGACAATCTTTTCCGCAGATATTCGAAAATTCTATCAGTCCCCTGAACCATACTTTGTTACCAATAAACATCTCCTTGATCTCAGCTGATTTCCTGAACAGAAGAGTGCGTTCTTCTCCTTCAGAATTCAAGAACCGGATGAGATCAGTTCTGGATAGGGAACCGGAAGTAAGTATATTAATAAAAGTATTATCCATTTATAATTAATAGGCTGCAAAGATAATAAAACCGCTAATATCCATTCTGTGTTTCACATCTCAAAATTTACTACTTTTGTGCCGTTCAAAATTTTAACAATAGTAAACAAAAAGGAGCCATCATGTGGATTTCTTAATAGTAGCTCGGCATCATTTGAAGCTTTCGGAAATACAGAATATGGATTTAAAGAGTGAAATAAAAAAAAGAAGGACGTTTGCCATTATAAGCCACCCTGATGCTGGTAAAACTACCCTGACGGAAAAATTGCTTCTTTTCGGAGGAGCTATTCAGACAGCAGGAGCTGTGCGTAGCAACAAGATCAGAAAAACAACAACTTCTGATTTTATGGAAATTGAAAAGCAAAGGGGGATTTCAGTTTCAACATCGGTAATGGCTTTTGATTATAATAATGTACGGGTCAATATACTGGATACTCCCGGTCATAAAGACTTCGCTGAGGACACATACAGAACTCTTACTGCTGTTGACAGTGTTATACTGGTAGTTGATTCTGTTAAAGGAGTTGAAGAACAAACTCGCAAACTAATGGAGGTTTGCCGAATGCGAAATACCCCTGTAATGATCTTTA
>JANNKF010000420.1:0-3555 GCA_031396165.1 Bacteroidales bacterium
GCATTCTGCTCTGGTGGAGAAACATTGAAACAGGCATCGACACAAGTAATAGCCTGATATTAAATTCGAGAATAATTAATGATGCATCTCCTTCATACACATTTGAGCAGGCGGAGAAATTTTTTGGCAGTTTAAAGGATAAGAAAATTGCCTTGCTCGGAGTTGCCTATCGTTTTAATTCCGAAGATACCAGAAATTCCCCCACCCTTACCCTTGCCAATTACCTCAGGGATAATGGTGTTTCTTATATCATGCACGATCCATACGTTAAAAATGATGACCAGAATCTGCAGAAATATAAACAGGAAAACAATTTTACCCGCGACCTCGACGAAGCGCTAAAGGATGCAGATTATATCATCATGTGTAACTCGCATAAAGAATATATTGATGGCATGAATAAGATTGCCACCAGCAATAAGTCCTTACAAGGCCTGGTGGACGCCTGTAATATTTATCAGGCAGATTATTTTAAATCCCTGGATATTCCTTATACAGGTATCGGACGTGGCAGTGATGAGCCAACTGAGGAATTCACAACTTTCGTTTACAATAGTTTCCAGGCTATGGAACATGGACTGGCAGTCGAATTATTGAAGCTGATTGAATTCTATAATGCAAATTATGCATTCGACGAATTTAACAAAGTGAAGTTTACTGAAGTTCAGAAACTTGCCAGGACCTGTTCCACCGGTTGTGAAATTGCTGATCCTATTGCTGTTGATAATGTGCCTGCTTATAAAGGTTTTACTTCAAAACTGGCAGAATGTGGCAGCAGGATGAAGGATACCATAAGATAGGCCCGAAAAAAATCAGGCAACCAAGGCCTATGCTTAAATACCGTGTCATTATAATAATTGTTTGATCGTAACAGATCCTTAAAAAGTATTTTATGTCAGATCAAAAAACCTGGGGAATAATCGGAGGAGGAATGTTGGGAATGACACTCGCGTTGAGGCTTTCACAGCAAGGATATAAAGTAACCATTTTTGAATCAGGCGATAAACCCGGTGGCCTCACCCGCTCCTGGGAATTGGATGGAGTTACCTGGGATCGGTTTTATCACGTAATTCTGATGTCTGATTTAAACACCCGCCGAATAATTGAAGAGATAGGCCTGGAAAATGAATTCAAATGGGTGGAGACCAAAACAGGTTTTTATTCAGGCGGCAGGCTCTATTCCATGTCTAATATGATTGAGTTTTTCAAATTTCCGCCCATCAATCTCATAGATAAATTCAGGCTTGGATTCACCATTTTTGCTGCTTCACGGATTAAAAACTGGCAGAAACTGGAGAAAATATACGTGGCCGATTGGCTTATTTCCTGGTCGGGGAAGAATGTGTTTGAGAAAATATGGCTTCCGCTTTTAAAGGCCAAACTAGGCGAAAATTATCGCAAAACTTCGGCTGCATTTATCTGGTCGACCATTCAGCGGATGTATGCTGCCAGAAAGAGCGGTCTGAAGAAAGAAATGTTCGGATATGTGAGTGGAGGCTATGATGTAATCAATAAAAAATTCGCCCGGCATCTGTTGGAATCAGGTGTTGAATTTAAATTGAATGCTGAAGTAAGTCAAGTTCACAGGCAGGAAAACGATTTAATTGGTCTTACCGTGGCAGGTAACGGCGCCTATGAATTTGATCATGTCATTTCAACTCTTTCACCAGTTCAATCTGTAAAGATAGCCGAATGCCTAACTGAAGATGAAAAGCAAAAGCACCGGAATGTAAAATACCTCGGCGTTATCTGTCCTTCAGTAATACTGCGCAAAGCCATCTCTCCCTATTATGTCACCAACATCACCGATAACGGCACACCATTCACAGGTATCATTGAAATGAGCGCGCTGATCGATAAAAAACAAGAGCTCAATGGGAAAAATCTGGTCTATCTCCCTAAATACGTCGATCCTGATGATGCATTATTTAATGCAGATGACAGGGTGATCCGGAAAATATTCCTGGGAGCATTGCTGAATATGTATCCTGAAATTTCAGAGGCTGACGTATTGTATTTTGGCGTTTCTAAAGCAAGAATAGTTTTTGCGCTACCTACGATTGACTACTCTGTGAATCTGCCCGGGATAAAAACTTCCATGGAAAACTTTTATATCGTCAACTCTGCCCAGATCATCAACGGAACGCTTAACGTAAATGAAACCATACAGGTAGCAGAATCAAAACTAAAAATCATTCTTGATGGAATCCAAGACACAAAATAAACCCTTAGCCAGTGTTTCTCTGGATCTTGACAACCAATGGTCATACATGAAAATTCATGGGGATGAGGGTTGGGATTCATATCCTTCCTATTTCGATATTTTCGTTCCGCATGTATTGGATGTACTGGATGAACTGGATCTTAAAATTACTTTCTTCATTGTAGGAAAAGATACTGAACGCGAAGAGAACAGGAAGTATCTGAAAATGATTACCGACAGGGGCCATGAAGTAGGGAATCATTCCTATCACCACGAATCGTGGCTCCAGACATATAGTTACGAAAAGATTGAGCAGGAGATCCGGCAGGCAGAAGAAGCCATAGAAAAAGTTACCGGACAGCGCACCACCGGCTTCCGGGGACCCGGTTTCAGCTGGAGTAACGATCTGCTCAAGGTATTGGAGCGCAGGGGTTATAAATTCGACGCCTCAACTTTACCAACCTATCTCGGCCCTCTGGCAAGAATGTATTATTTCAGTAAGTCAGACCTCTCAAAAGAAGAGAAAAAGGCACGCAAGGAGCTTTTCGGGAAATTCAGTGAAGGCTTTAGAGATCTAAAACCCTATAAATGGGATTTGGGAGAAGGCAAAAGCATTACCGAAATACCGGTTACAACGATGCCGGTTTTTAAAATACCATTTCATCTGAGCTACCTGATTTTCCTGGGCAATATGTCGATGACACTGATGAACCTTTACTTAGGAATGGCCATTAGAATGTGTAAGATCACCGGTACACCCATCAGCTTTCTGCTTCATCCACTCGACCTCATCGGCGGGGATCAGATCGCACAACTGGCCTTTTTTCCGGGAATGAATGTAGGGAGTGAAAAGAAAGTGAAAATATTTAAACAGGTTATCCTGACACTCTCAAGACAGTATACGATTGTAAATATGTCGAAACACCATGATTCCCTCGGCTCAACTACAAAAATAAGTTTTAAAAAACTCCAATAAACTAAAAATGGCCACGAACCCTAATTTAGATTTAACATATGTCAATTGCTGCATCTGCGAAAGCAATGACTCAATCTTTATTGGAAAGGGTAAAGACTTTGAATATCATACAAGTCCCGACACATTTACAGCTGTGAGGTGCAATACATGCGGGTTGGTTTATTTAAATCCCCGTCCGGCCATTTCAGAATTTGGAAAAATATACCCTGCGACTTATCATGCTTATAATTTTTCACAAAAAAATTTCGGCTTTGTATATTATATTCGCTCAAGACTCGAAGCATTGCGGCTATTAAACCATTGCCGGAATTTATCTGCTGACGCCAAAATCCTGGATGTTGGCTGTGGCGATGGATTTCACCTCAATTTACTCCGG
>JANNKF010000423.1:0-22003 GCA_031396165.1 Bacteroidales bacterium
CACAAAGGTTCACAAAGGTTTATGAATAAAGCAGGTTAGAAAAAACCAGTTAAGAGAAATATAATATCATTTATCATCATCATTATCGGGATAGCTAGTTGCACTAAAGACAAAAGCAACACCGGAGTTGTCATTAAGGGAAGAATTTTCCAGGGCAGTGTGAAAAGCGCCGGAATGAAGTCAGTCGGAGCAATCCCACTAACAGATGCAAAAAAAGTATTCGTTGTTAATCTGAACAATGGAATTCTCAGGTCAGAATTTGTAGATATAACAGAAGGTTAATTCGTTACCACTGCCGAAAATGGAATTTCTACAGCCCTGGTATTCCTTGATGCCAACAATAAGTATATCGGAACACTTTCCGCACTTGGAATAAACTTTCTTCCTCTCGGCAGGTTAGCTGAGGGAGAGAATACAACAATTGATTTAGCAGATCTTACACCGGATGGTACAAGTATAATTCCATCTCACGATCCTTTCGGGGAAGAAATAATAATTACAGATGAGGAAATAAACAGATTAATAGAAGTTGATGGTTTCTTCGAATCACTTGCCAAAAATACTGATGCAAATAATGATAACATTCCTGATGCCACAGTGGATAAGCAACTTTTTATTAAAACACGATTCTGATCACAGGTAAATCACTGGAGGATCAATGGCACCCCTCCGAAGATGTCGGACATCGAAATGGCTTCCAGAGGATTTATGATACAGTTAGACGGTGAAAAAGGGTTCTCAAAACCTGTGAGTATTGCTTTTTCTGGTCTTCTTGACAACCCTTATAATGATATTTCTACATCTTTCATTAATGCGAATGGCAATGGTGGTTTTTATTCCGTGATTTCAAGAACCGTAGGATTATTCAGAAAGGGTACATACTCTTTAAATATTGATGGATATACGTGTACATTAGATTATTCAAACAATGATGTAAATCTGAATCAGGTGTTTGTCCTGCCAACATTACATACAAATAATGAGGGAA
This sequence comes from Bacteroidales bacterium, assembly GCA_031396165.1. Taxonomy (GTDB): domain Bacteria; phylum Bacteroidota; class Bacteroidia; order Bacteroidales; family VadinHA17; genus LD21. Next base: position 989 of record JANNKF010000423.1, read on the forward strand.
AGGTTGTCTCGGTATCTCTGGAATACAAACGACCTGGCAGAAGTACTGTAGATCCGGTTAATATTAACTGACATTATGTTACAATTCAATAATGACTCCCAACAACAATATTACAGCAGTCCATGGTTAAGAAATGAGGGTGCAAGCCTTGATCATTGTACCTGTGTGAACGGAGTATTTTCGTTTACACCTGAAACACCTGTGGATATCTCTCATCTGGTCATGTTGACAATTGCCTATAATGATTTATGAGGGAATACATATTTTATTAACTGGAATAAATAAATGGTTTATGTTCTGCTGTTTGCCAGAGAGGAAGCAGGTTCTCAGCTGAGTGGTGTTTCCGGGCCAACCGCGAAGCTGGTTGGTGGAATAAAGAGAAATAACAAATATGTAAGTATTGAATTTCATTGTAAAAAATTGTTATTTTTGCAAACCTGTTAGTGAATTAACAGAGTTTATTTCGGGGTGTGGCGCAGTTGGTAGCGTACTACGTTCGGGACGTAGGGGCCGGAAGTTCGAGTCTTCTCACCCCGACTTTTAGGTACTTAAAATCAATAAGTTACAAATATTTTGTACTTTTTTGTAGCTTTTAAGAATAAACCCTGTCAGAAATGGCAGGGTTTATTAATATTAACTCTATGCTGTTGTATTCATAATCCTAAACGATTTACTGCTTTAGCAGTAAATCGTCCATTTTTAACGGTATAAGAGAAACTTTACACCAATAATTACTGCCATAGCAGTAATTATATGCCAGTTGTATAATATTTCAGGCTTCAGTTATTAATAATATCAATTCTCATTCTCTCCTTTACTGAACTATTTCATATAATCTGACGTAATCAACAATGAATTCCTGAGGAAAAATGGAATCATCTATTCCTGGTTCTCCTTCTTTGAAATTGACCCAGAGAGCCTGGTTAAGAATTAAATACTGAGGCGCTGCAAATGGCCATTCCCCGATCCCTTCTCCTTTTGATTTGCAGGTATAATACATTTTGTCATCCATATAAAAATCCATCCTGTCGGTATACCATTCAACAGCAAAAACGTGAAAATCCCCGAATGGGTTTTCATATGTGATCTTGCCACCGCGGCCGGTTCCTTTTGTATGGTTGTAATCACGGGTATGTACATTTGCAGCAACTACATCACGATCGTGTCCCCAGTACTCCATTATGTCAATTTCGCCGCATGCGGGCCAGCCTCCGGTAAGACCAAGTGTCCAAATAGCCGGCCACATTCCTCTGCCCTGAGGTAGTTTTGCCCTGACTTCAATACGTCCATAGGTAAAATCCTTTTTGCCTCTTGTATTTATCCGGGCTGATGTATATCTTTTCACACCGTCAACCTCCTCCAAACGAGTTGTAATTATCAGTTTCCCGTCTTCAACCCGAACATTTTTAAGGTCTTTAGTGTGATATTGAGGCTCGTTATTTGCTCTGGCTTTTCCCTGTTCAAAATTCCATATGGTTTCATCCGGAAGTCCGTTTTTGTCAAACTCTTCAGCCCATATAAGCTTCTTTGTCTGTGGCTGAGTGTTATCGGCAAATGGCTGACACAGAGCCAGTACGGGAAAAAATAAGAATAGAAGGATTAATGACTTTTTCATAGTTATAATTATTTAATCAAAGTTAATTATATTGCACATTTCCCGTACTTATTTTGAACTGAAAAGTTAAAATCAAGGACCATAATATGGATGCTGTCACAAATAAGGATCTGCAGTTAGCTTTCGATTTCGTTAAATATACAAATCGAAACATCTTTCTTACGGGAAAAGCCGGCACTGGCAAAACCACATTTCTGCGTGACCTGAAAAATTTATCCCCCAAGCGGATGGTTGTTGTAGCCCCTACCGGAGTAGCCGCAATAAATGCAGGAGGTGTTACAATTCATTCATTTTTTCAATTGCCTTTTCACCCATATGTTCCATCGATTTATTTAACACAAAATAATCCTGATAATCAAGAGGAACGAAAAGCCCCGGCAGGTTATAAAATGAGTCGCGAAAAGATCAATATTATCAAAAGTCTTGATCTGCTTGTAATCGATGAGATAAGCATGGTAAGGGCAGATACACTCGACGCCATTGATTCTGCATTGAGGAGATACAGGATCCGTCATCTTCCATTTGGAGGTGTCCAATTGCTGATGATCGGCGATCTTCAGCAGCTTGCCCCTGTTGTAAAAGAGGAAGACCGTGAGATCCTTGATAAATATTATAATTCATCATTTTTCTTCGGAAGCAGGGCTCTCTGCAGTACTGATTATGTAACTATTGAGTTGAAACATATTTACAGGCAGGATGATCAGGTTTTTATTGACCTGCTTAATAGAGTCCGAAATAATCGTGTGGATTCGGATGTGCTGAGCGAACTCAACAAAAGATATATTCCTGATTTTGACCCTGATTCAGGTGGGGGATACATTACTCTGACTACTCATAATTATCAGGCACTGACGCTAAATGATTCAAAACTTGAGAAACTTGCAGGCCACCCTCATTCCTTTAAAGCCATAATAAACGATGAATTCCCGGAGTTTTCGTATCCTGCTGCGAGTGAACTGATCCTGAAGAAAGGTGCACAGGTTATGTTTGTAAAAAATGATTTATCCAGGAATAAGCTTTTCTTTAACGGGAAAATAGGGAAGGTAGAAAGATTTGAGGAGGATATCATTGTGGTAGTGTGTCCCGGCGACGATTTTCCCATCAGAGTAGAGATGGCAGAATGGCAAAACATGAAATATACTCTCGATGACGAAACCAAAGAGATTCAGGAGACAGTAATCGGAACATTTACCCAATACCCTCTCAAGCTTGCCTGGGCAATATCAATTCATAAGAGCCAGGGACTTACTTTTGAAAGAGCCGTAATTGATGCCTGCGCTGCTTTTGCCCATGGCCAGGTGTATGTCGCTCTCAGCCGGTGCCGCACCTTAAGCGGACTGGTATTAAGTACACGGATAAACCAGCGAAGCATAATCGACAATCCCGCTATTTCTGATTTTGTTAAAGGAACAGAACAAAATCAGCCCGGCCAAAAGGAACTGGCAGAATCGAAAAAAACTTATGTGCAACAGCTGCTGACAGAGCTTTTCGATTTTACTCCACTGACATATAAACTCATTTATTGTCTTAAGCTTGTAATTGAGCATCAGGAAAGCATTTTGGGAAATCCCCGGGAAAAGCTCGAAAATACTTTAACAAGCTTCAGGACAGACCTTATTGAAGTATCTGAAAAATTCCGTCATCAGTTGAATGGACTTTTAAACGGGGGCACTGATGCTGAATCAAACAGCCTCCTGCAGGAACGGATAATAAAAGCTGCCGGATTTTTCTCTGCTAAACTCGAATCAGCCCTGGAAGAAATTCTGGCCGGTTATTCAGTGGAAACAGATAATAAAACAGTACGTAAATCAGTTTCAGATGCTTTGGAACGCATAAGAAAGGAAGGTGTCACAAAGTTAGCCTGCCTGAATGCTGTCAGATCTGGTTTTAATTTAAGCACATATCTCGATGCAAGAGCCAAATCCGCTATTGATATTCCTGCAGTCAAATCTAATGCTGCAAACTCAAAAGATGATGCTTCCGGAATTATTCAATCTCCTGCTTTGTTCGGCCAGCTTAAAGAATGGCGTAATAAAAAAGCAAGCGAAATGACACTACCGCATTACATGATATTACCACAAAAAACAATGGTTGCGCTGACTAATATTATGCCTCAGTCGTTGCGTGCCCTCAAACGGGTAAAGGGAATGGGAGAGAAGAAAACGGAGAAATTCGGTGAGGAACTTTTGGATATAATAATTTCATATTGTAAAAAAGAAAAAATTGACCCCCCTGTTGAAGCTCTGATTGAGAAAGAGATTCCAAAAAAGATCAGGGAAGAAACAAAGAAGCTAAGCTACGATCTTTATAAGGAAGGTAAATCTGTTTCACAAATCGCTGAGGAGCGAAAACTGAGTAGAACTACAATCGAAGGTCATTTGGCATATTATGTGGGTACTGGCGAAATTCCTGTCACTAACTTTGTATCACAGGAAATTAAGGACTTGATCGCTCCCTGTTTTAACGGAACCGATGATTTTATAATGGGACCTGTAAAAGATGCTCTGGGCGAAAAGGTCTCCTGGAGCGATATAAGGTTTGTTATTAGCCATCTTAAGTATATGAAAAATAAAGTTAAAGCTTAAGATTTCAATACACACTGCAAAGGGAAATTTTTTGACAGTGAAACTTATTCGCTACATTGAATCTGCATTTTTCTCAGCTATCTTGCAGCGGTTTTAAAAACTGACAGTAAAAATGATTCAAATTGAAGATTCTGTAATTCGTAAAATAATCTATCACAGAGTAACTCCGGAAGATAAAAAATCTGTACTGAACGACCGTTTGTACGACCTCACAAATGATGATGAGGCAGATATACTGAAAAAAATATTTCTCAAACCTTTCTTATCAAATATTACCCCTTATGAGTTTAATCATGAGATTGATATAGAATTAAATCCATTATTCAGAATATCAAAAGACATATTTGAAGATAAGGAGTTTATTTTCCAGACCAGGAACATCTGTCAACACCTTGTAACAGTCTCGAAGCATCCGAATATTAAAGACGGTGATCTGTTTATAATGAAGTTTGACGATATAAAATTGAATGGTAAACTATGTAACGGTTTGGGGATATACAAAATTGAGAAGAAAGAAAGTTTCATTGAAACCAATGTAAGCATGAGCGGGGAAGCTGAGCTTGCCTTTAAAAAGGGTATTGGGAGTAAACGACTGGATAAAGCATGTTTAATTCTATTTACTGAAGAACCTTATACAGTTTTCATTATCGATAATACAAACGCTGAGACTGATTACTGGCAAAACGAATTCATAAAAGTGAGATTGAAAAACGACAGTATGAACAATACAAGCCAGTTTCTCACTTTAGCAAAGTCTTTCGTTACAGAACATTATCCATCTGATTTTGAGGCGACAAGGACTGACCAGATAGAATTACTCAATCGCTCGGTTGAGTTCTTTAAAAATCACGAACGATTTGACATTAAGGATTTTGAGCAGGAGGTTTTTCAGGACAATGGCGTCATACAATCATTTCAGTCTTTCGATTCAAAATACAGGCAGGAGAACGATATTGAGATTTCAGATAACTTCGCCATTTCGTCTCAGGTTGTAAAAAAACAAATGAAGGTATTCAAAAGTGTTTTAAAATTAGACAGGAACTTCCATATCTACATTCATGGAGATCATGAATTAATAAAACAGGGTGTTGAAAATGATGGAAGGAAGTATTACAAAATTTATTTTGAAACTGAATCTTAAGCAAACTGGTCAGTCAAAAAACAACGCTCCTTTAAGGATGAACCTGAACAACCTGATGCTCATCATCGAACATCATATAACCAGGAACAATCCATTTTCATACCTGAAAATCCGATTAATAGTTGTAACATTATCTATTATACTAAGTCCGGAATTTAGGTCTGATAAAGTCTCATTACTTACTAACAGGAAGATAGAACTATGTGTTTTTCAGCTGAAGCAAGTTTCGCAGGTGGAATAATCATTTCTGCTATTGGTATAGCCACCGTTACGAAAGTTCATAAATCCTCACAGATCGTATTTGCAAGTATCCCATTATTTTTTGGAATACAACAGATGGTTGAGGGTAGTTTATGGCTAACAATTCCATTGCCGGAATATGCAACACTGAAACATATTGGAACATATATTTTCTTAATTATGGCAGACTTTCTCTGGCCAACTATGATCCCTCTGTCAGTCTTACTGATGGAGGAGAACAAAAAAAAGAAAAGGATTCTAAAGGTTCTTCTCGGTATGGGCATTACCTTGTCAGCATACTATGCTTACTGCTTAATCACATATAGTATTACACCTCAGATTATGGGTTATCATATACATTATGAAACAACATTCCCGAAGTCACTCTCGATGCCGGCTTTTACAATCTATCTGATAGTCACAATCACCCCGCTCTTTGTTTCCAGTATAAAAAGAACTCATCTTATGGGCATTTTAATGTTTTTGTCATGTCTGGTCACAGCTATATTCTTTACCCAGTATCTTACTTCTGTATGGTGCTTCTTTGCAGCACTGTTAAGTGGTGTAATTTTTTGGATTCTGCATAGTTCAAAAATAACCTTCAAACTAAATAAGCTGGCTTTGTTAAAAATTAAGTAAGATCTCTTAAAGAAATGAAAACCCGGCAAATGAATATTTTAAAGAGAACCATAGTTTACAGCGCATTTACTCTTGTTATAATTTTCACAGGTTGTACTCAATCGGTAAAAGATAATGAGATACACAGGTTATGGCTCGACTGCAAATTGACTGGAGAAGTGTCATTCGAAATATTTAACTCTATAATTGTCGGATTCCGTCAGCTGGATGTCATAAAAAAGAAAAACATTCTTACTATAATTGATTTTTCAAAATTGTCAACAGAAAAGAGATTTTTTGTAATCGATCTTGACAGCAAGCAGCTGTTATACAAGTGCCTGGTTGCCCATGGCAAAAACACAGGTGAGAATAAACCTGTAAATTTCTCGAATAAATCAGAATCATTAAAAAGCTCGCTTGGTTTTTTTATCACGGCAGAAACCTATTTTGGGGAGAACGGGTATTCACTGAAACTCGATGGTCTGGAGAAGGGAATTAACGACAGTGCAAGGTTGAGGGAAATTGTTATTCATGGGGCCGATTACGTGAGTCAGAAATTTATTAATGAGAACGGCCGGCTTGGACGTAGCTGGGGTTGTCCGGCCCTGCCTGTTGAACTTTCGAAAGAAATAATTGATAAAATCTCCGAAGGTAGTTGTCTGTTTATCTTTGCAGCTGACTCTTTATATCAGAAAAATTCAATTCTTTATAAGACATTTTCAAAATTGTAGTAATGACCCTGGACTTTGGTGCCGGTAAATCATATCACTTCATAAGAAGGTACCATTAAAAAGAAAAAAGGGATTAAGAATTGTTCATCCTTAATCCCTCTGAAATATTGCCCCGAGTTACCGATATTCCTTCGTTGGTCATTGTTCTCGGGCTGTGCTTTGAACTTATCTTCTTTTTGTAGTCTTTGTAGTTTCTGCTTCCCTGGCTTTTGTACTTTTTGCAGAAGATTCTGATTTGCTTGCTTTTGTATTTGTTCTGGCAGGGGCAGAGGCCTTTGTTGCAGATTGTTTGGCTCTGGTTCCTGACTCAGATTTCTGAACCGGTGCAGGTTTAGAAACAGCCCGCTCAGATGCAGAAGTCGATGATCTTCTGGAAGTACCAGCACTCTGACTAGTACCTGAATTAGTTGATCTGCTGGTCGTTCCCGACTTAACATTCGTAGATCTGCTATTTGTCCCCGACTTTACACTTGTCGGATTGGTTGATCTGCTGTTTGTCCCAGGCGTTACACTTGTCTGATTGGTTGATCTGCCGTTTGTTCCGGTGTTGGCATTTGTTGGACTGGCTGATCTTCGGTTCGTTCCGGAATTTGCATTAGTCGGATTAGTTGATCTGCTATTAGTTCCTGAATTAACATTACCGTTAGTGGTTGATCTGCTGTTTGACCCCGAACCTGTACTTACGGCTTTTCTGTCGCCTGAGGTATTGGCTGCTCTGCGGCTTGTACCTGAGTTTGTGCTTACAGAACGGTCACCTGTTTTCTGATTGACCGATCTTCCTTCCTGGTTACCTGCAGCTCTTGTTCCTGAAGTCCTTGAGTCCTGACTCCCACGCGTTTTTTTGTAAAGTGCTTCTCCATCTCTGCGGGTTTCCGGCCTCGAGTAGGTATTCTTATAGTTTCCCTCCTTAATTCTTATACTCACAGATGGTGAATGGGCCCTTACACTACTATAATAAAAGTCGTTATAGCGTGTGTACCGTGGCTGTGGCCAGTGCCTGTAATGCTGGTAATAAACCGGGTACCAGCTAGAATGATATCCGTAATAGTGATGGTAGTAGAAGGGGCTCCAGGGCTGCCAGTATGAAGGGTAATATCCCCAGTGCCATGATGACCTCCAGATTACATAATCGGGACGATATATGAACCTGATCATTGGCCATGCAGCGATTTCATAATAATTGGTTCTGATAACAGTAATATTCTGTCTGTTGGGATTTCTGTTATTATATCCCGGATTTGGAGTTTCACCATTATTATCATCGTAGATCGGCTCGATAATATAATTCCTGCCGTAAAGGTTTTCATCGCCAATCAGCTGGATCTCTACTTCTCCGTTACGTAATTTCTGAACAGTAAACACAGCCACGTCCTGTCTCTCACTGGTGTTCAATGCTACAGATAATACTATGTTGTGGTTTTCCCTGTCGGGATAATCAGTAACCATAATATAGTCAACAAAATTATCTCCATTCAGATCGAGGTTGTTGATCCTGGAATTTTCTTCATTAAGCTTCCTTTCGAAACCTTCAAGTGTTTCAGATTCCTGAAACAGGTTCATCACAGCATAAAGGTTAAGGTTGTCTCCCGGCAGACCCAGATATTCATCCGGTCTCTCCTGTCCCAGTACCGATGTTCCGGTTGTGATAAGGAGTGCGAGAATCGATGTAAAAATTGCCTTTTTCATTTTTTTAAGTTTTAGAAGAATCATCTCTTCACGGTAATACTTACAAATCACGTACCAACTTTTTTACTCATTCACAACTTCACCTTGCTTATGACCACTTATAGTATTGTTTTTCAACGTCGCAGGAAGGCTGTTTTTATACAGAATTAATGCCGCAATTTGTTTTCCGGTTCCGATATTCCTTATTATATTGTCTTCTAGAACCACACCCTCAGCTTTGCAGTTAACCGAAATGCCATAACCTCCATCCAGGGTTCCGTTATTTTCAATTGTATTATTTTTTATAATAGTTCCGTGGGGAGCATTGGCGGGTATCTCTCCCCTTAGATTGATACCATCTGATCCATTCTCACTTACTATATTACCTGTGAAAAGCATATCTGTGTCTTTATGGCCTGTGCATATCCCATTTCTTCCATTGTGTGAAAATGTATTGTTTTTTACTACACCATTCCTGACCCTCCAGCATACAAAAAGCCCGTAACCATCATTGTCGTGACTGTTATTCCCTTCAATTGTTGTGTAAGGGGAGCCAGTACCCGGATGTAAACCACTGTTTGAACAACCGAAAACCTCACTGTTTCTGATTGTGACATATTCAGTTATCTGCCAGCTTATTCCATCGCTGTTATAGTTTTTCACGATCACATTCTCAACTAATGCTTTATGAACTTTATGGAGGTATATCCCACCCGCTCTGCAACCATCAATCATATCATTGCTTTCTCGACTTCCGTCAACAACAAGATTTGAAATAGTTACATTATCTGCCTCCACTGCACTTATCACTGAGCATGCGTTTGAAAGTGTTCCATTATCACTGGCCTGGTAGTCACGGACCAGATATTCATCTATAAAGAGAGTATTATCTTTTATTGAGGTTATTTTTGCAGTTGTGAGATCCCATCCTGATCGTTGTTTTTCATCGTAGATTGCTACCCCCATTCCGGGGGAGAATCCAGTTGCGTCAGCTACAGTCACCCTTAGTTCACCGTAATCAGCATCAATTGTAAACTGTGACCTGAATCCTTTACATTTTTTCAGGATCGTATTTTGTCCCGATCCGGTAAGAATGATATTATCATACAACCTGACTGGGGCAATAATATCAAATGTACCGGGATTGAGAAATACTGTTCCCCCTTGACCCGATTCTTTGAGAGCATCTATAGCTGTCTGGATGGCTTCGGATGTAAATCCCTGGATATCTGCATTTTTGCCACCTACTGATATTTGTTTTCCGGAAGCTAATTTATGGACGACAGAAATTACTCCCGGAACTGAATCCCGGCTCTCTTTATCTGTGGCACCATAAGAGTTTTTTTTCATAAGGTTACTATTTTTCTGGTAAGTGCATCCTGAAATAACCATCAGGATAATAAAGGAAAATTTAATGATTCTCATATTGGATTAGTTTATAAATTCTAACTCTGAAAAGGATTAGAAAAAGTAAGTAATATTACCAACAAATTTTCATTTTCATTCATCTCTAACCAGTTTAATTTTGCTGACTGCCTTTATGAAGTCCTCTGATTTTCAGTAGAACCGGAATGCAGTACCCGTTGAAATTGTCCTTGATATTATGCTGCCGGTCGCTCTATAGGTACAATTGTAAGATCAATGATTTTTGTCTGTCTTATGATCTTAATATTTGTAGGATTGAGAATAAGCCTCCTCCCGATAAGATGTTTCGTAAGATCGACAGATTTGGATATTACTCCTCCGTCGAACTCCACAATTATATCACCTTCCCGAAGGTTGGCGCGGGAAGCAGGTGATGACTCCTCAAGACCGGCAATTACTATCCCCCTGTTTGAAGTGAGCTTATAAAAATTCCTGATTCTTGGATTTATTTCTATCTCATGAGTCATTAATCCCAGAAAAGCTTTTATCACCTTTCCTTCGGGAATCAGGTATTTTGCTATCTCCTTTGCTGTATCTATGCCAATCGAAAAACTCAGGTTCTGGGCACTTGGGATAATTGCAGTATTGATTCCTATAACCTCCCCGTTTGTATCTATCATTGGACCCCCTGAATTCCCGGGGTTCATTGCAGCATCTGATTGAAGAATGTCATCAATTAGCTGACCTCCGGGAGTTCTCATTGTTCGTCCCACGCCGCTTAACACACCGACAGAAACTGAATGCTGATAACCTAACGGATTACCGATAACAATCATTAACTGACCAATTTTAAGTTCACCCGAGACACCCAGTTTTACAGGGGTATAACCGGAACCGAAGATTTTTATGATTGCAATATCGGTGTCTTTATCAATGCCAATAAGTTCACCCGGAAATTCATTTCCATCGAGCAGTGATACATTTAGCCGTTCAGATCTCTCTATTACATGTGCATTTGTGAATATCATTCCATCGCTCGAAAACACAAATCCTGAGCCCGTTCCGGTAGCTCTTTCACTACCCCTAATTGTGGCTGTGCCATCTATTTTTACAACTGCATTCTTTGCTTTGTCGACAGCCCCTGTTATTATTTCAGAAAAACTATCCATCTTTTTCAGTATTAATCCAAAAAACAGTTATCAATATTGAAGCCAAACAATAAGACAGGTCATATTGTCCGGTCGGGTTACAAAATGGCATAACTGTATAGTAGCTAAGTGAGTAAAATTGAGTTTATTGTGTAATTTCTGATGCCTGACAGAACTTTTTGCATTCACAATTTGTTTAACAATTGTTCTCTCCGGATACGCAGTTTGTTGGGTTATCGGTTACTCTAAGTAATCGTCGGATGTGACGGGAAAGATACAGTGGAGTTCAGAAACCACTAAAATAACGGGGCGATACCGAAAAGCCTTATGAGTAGGAAAATTGATATGGACCACTATGAAAAAACTTTTACTTTCGCTATTGTTGATGCCGGGGTATGCAATAATCTTTGCTACCACTTACACAATTACTAATTCTGCATTTACATTCAGTCCCAACTCCATTACAATCAATGTTGGGGATGATATTAATTTTACCCTTGGAGCCATGCATAATGCTGTGGAAGTAAGTCAGACAACCTGGAATGCCAATGAAACCACTCCTCTTGCCGGCGGATTTGGAACTGGTTTCGGAGGCGGTATGGTAACCACTGCTCAACTTCAGATGGGCACCCATTATTACGTCTGTGTTCCACATGCTTTATCGGGTATGAAAGGGGTAATCATTGTTCAGACCACAACTGATATCTTTCAAAATCAGTTACAGCCAGATCTGACAGTGTACCCAAATCCGGCAAACAATTTCGTAACACTCAAAAGTAGTAACACTCTGATCGGTTCGCGATATTTCATTGCCGATCAGGCAGGACGCTCTGTTTACAAAAATAAATTAACCGACGAGGTAAGCTCTGTTGATATCAGTAAATTAAAACCGGGTGTTTACCTCATTCAGCTAGAAGGTCTGAGAGGAAGATCTGTTAAAGTAATTAAGAAATAAAAATAATAATCATGAAAACAATAGGAATCCTTGGGACAGGAGGTGTGGGTCAGACCTATGCTTCAAAATTCATTTCACTGGGTTATGGTGTTATGATTGGTACACGTAATGTATCGGAAAAACTTGCCGGAACGGCGAAAGATGGTTATGGCAATCCCCCGTTCAGTGAATGGCATAAACTTAACAAAGATGTTAAACTGGGATCATTTAAAGAAACCGCTGCATTTGGTGAGTTCATTCTGAATGCCACTCAGGGAGCCAATTCAATTAGTGCCCTGAAACTCGCAGACGAAAAAGACCTGAATGGGAAAATACTAATCGATGTTGCTAATCCACTCGATTTTAAAGCAGGTATGCCCCCAAGCCTTTTACCTGAGTATTCAAATACAAATTCATTGGGTGAAGAGATTCAGAAAGCTTTTCCTTCCTTAAAAGTAGTAAAAGCCCTGAACACAATGTGGAGCGGACTTATGGTGAATCCGTCAATGTTGAATGGAGGCGATCACAATGCATTCATCTGTGGCAACGACAGTAGTTCAAAAGACATGGTGAAAAATATATTGCTTTCATTTGGATGGAAAGATAAATGTATAGTTGATCTCGGCGATATAAGCGCATCAAGGGGAACTGAAATGTACGTGCCTTTATGGTTACGCATTTTTAACTCCACAAGCAACGGAGCGTTCAATGTTAAAATTGTAATGTAACCCCGGGTATTGTTAAATATTTAACAGTTCATTTATTTATAGCAGCATTTCATTTTATATCCTGTCTTATGAAATGACAGGTATTACTATGAAACTAAGACTTATATCGTATGAAATCAGGCTTAAGATCAGAAAAACATCATCTGATTTTTGTTAGTTTTGTATTATGATAACTTTATTAAGATCTGATTCGGAGAACAGAGATTTCAGAGATCTGGTGAAACATCTTGATGCCGATCTGGCAATACGCGACGGTGAGGATAATTTATTCTATTCGCAGTTCAATAAGATCGATAATATCAGGCATGTTGTAATTGCGTATGATGATAATATCCCTGTAGGCTGTGGTGCAATCAAGGAATATTCTTCAGATACTATGGAAGTAAAGAGGATGTTTGTTTCTCCCCAACATAGAAAAAAAGGGATAGCCAAAAAAATACTCAACGGACTTGAAGTCTGGGCACTTGAATTATCATATACCACATGTATTCTTGAAACGGGCAAAAAACAACCGGAGGCTATTGAACTTTACAAAACAACCGGTTACAAAATTATCCCTAATTATGGTCAGTATACCGGAGTGGCAAACAGTGTTTGTTTCGAAAAAAGACTCAACCGAAAGACGACTTCCACCTGACGCCTGACTCCTGACGCCTGACGACTGTTCATGTTATCACCATCTCATCACAATTGTCCAGATCGCAAGTCCCCTTGTTATTTTTAAACAGTACTTTTCTGTGGGCGAGAGACAGGCAATCAAGATAATTTTGAATATTTTTCACATTTGCAGGGTTTTTCACAACAAGCGGAATGACTCCAATTACAGAAGAATCTGATTGTGATCTGTTTGCACCTTCACAGACATAGAACATTTCCCCATCTATTTCCAGAGCATCTCCATCCGAAGGCGTCTGGTTTACCGACATTTCCGGCAGGTGAGTTCTGTCTATTACATTATATGGTCTTATCACTAAACTATTCATGACTGACAAGCTTAATTGTTATTTCATTGACTTCAGTATCCTTTGAACTGCAAATTTACGAAGAAATTTAATAAGCCTAAAATCTGTTTGTGTTCTTTTTCCAAAGGAGAGGGTGGGAGAAGGGGAGAAAAGCTGAAACCGAAGAACCCTGATTACAATTTAGTTATCTTCTTATTGAATTGTACTTTTCCATGGGTAAAAGCGTTACTGAATAGGGACTATACCTGACTGATGAAGAAAAAGTGGAAAATCTTAGTTTTAATTGCGGTTGTAATACTGTTTTTACCAATAGTTTTTGTAATTGCAGTACACTATGGTGCATTTGGGCACCTGCAAACAAAATCTGAACTTCTTAGTTATAAAAATGCAATAGCAACAAAAGTGTTATCTGCTGAGGGTGAGCTTATAGGTAGTATCTTTTCAGAAAACCGGACAAATATAACTTACCGGCAACTTCCTGATAATCTTATCAATGCTTTAATTGCCACAGAAGATTCCCGTTTTTTTGAACACAAGGGAATTGATTCAAGGAGCCTGATCAGGGTATTGATAAAATCAATTCTTCTGAATAAACGACAATCGGGAGGTGGCAGCACAATATCCCAGCAACTTGCGAAGAATATGTTTGGCAGGAAGAACTCTGGTCCGTTTGCCCTTCCGATAATCAAAACCAAGGAGGCAATTCTTGCCCATCGGCTTGAACAGACTTTTAACAAGGAAGAGATTCTGACAATGTATTTTAATACAGTTTCGTTCGGAGAAAATATTTATGGTATTGAGACTGCTTCACGCAGATATTTCAATAAAAAAGTTGAAGATCTGCAGGTTGAAGAATCAGCTGTTCTTATCGGGATGCTAAAAGCGAATACCTTTTACAACCCCAGGCTTAATCCTGAAAATGCAATAGCCAGAAGAAATGTTGTATTGAAGCAGATGGAGAAATACGATTATATTTCATCTGTACAGAAAGACTCACTCAGTAAACTGCCTTTAATACAGAATTATACAGACATCGAATCTGAAGGCCCTGCCGACTATTTTCTGGTGAGGGTAAAGAGTGAAGCTGAAAAGATTCTGCAAATGGCAGATTCTATTACAGGAACAGATTGGAATATAGAAGAGGACGGATTGACAATTGTTACAACAATGGATTTTACTCTTCAGATGTATGCTCTGGAAGCCTTCGGTGAGCATCTGGAAGTAATGCAAAAAAAATTATGGGAACAATATCAGACTGCCTCGGGTCAAAGGCTATTGGGGCAACTTGCCGGTGAGGGAAACGACAGTATGCGAAAGGCCTTGTTAGTCCTTCATGCCGGTTTGTTGGCAATTAATCCCGTTACAGGATCGGTCAGGGCATGGGTCGGTGGTATAGATTTCAAAACGCAGCCCTATGATCAGATCTATGCCCGGAGACAACTTGCCTCAGTATTTAAGCCTATCCTTTATGCTGAGGCATTTGAAGAAGGAATGGACCCATGTCAGTATCTTGAGAATGATTCAATTGCTCCGTCAGACATTGACGGCTGGAGCCCGGCAAATTTTGATCATTCTACCGGCGGATATTATTCACTTGCTGGCGCACTTGCACATTCAATGAATATCCCGTCGTATAACCTGTTTTTAAATGTTGGTTTTGAGAGGCTCGATTCCCTATGGAGGAGATTGGGCTTTTCTTTTCCATTGGACAATACTCCTTCACTTGCACTGGGAACTGCGGAGGGAAGCATTATGGAAACAACTGTGGCCTATTCTGCTTTTGCCAATGGGGGTTACAGGATAACTCCACAATTTATTATATCAATTAAAGCAACTGATGGCACAATTATCTGGAAGAATGATTTTGCTGACACTAAAGAAAAGGTGTTGACAGAAAGATCGGCCACTCTGATAATGGCAATTTTGCAGAAAGCGATCAGGGAGGGAACCGGAGCGTCAATGAGCAGTGTTTTTGGTGTCAATCTCCCGTTGGCAGGGAAGACAGGAACATCACAGGACTATTCAGATGCATGGTTTGCAGCATTCAATCCACGCCTGGTTATTGTTTCAAGAGTGGGTGCCTCATCTCCTTTGATCCATTTCAATAATGGTTCATTTGGATCCGGCAGCGCACTCGCATTACCACTTGTGGCATTAACTTTAAAAAAAGTGCAGGAGAATCGGCTTCTGAAGGCTCAGTTAATCGCTCCCTTTCCCGGTCTGTCGTCTGATTTGACAGGAATGCTCGATTGTCCTGACTTTAAGGAAAAGAATATACTTGGCAGATTCCTGGATATCTTTCAGAAAAAGAGAAATTTTCCCGATAGAAGTACAAAACCGGAACAAGAGAAGAAGAAAGGATTTCTCAGAAGATTATTTGGTAAATAATTTTCCTGAAGGTGGTAAGTTCATTCAGAAATGGATTCAAATAAAATGTTAACCCTGCTGTTACGAAAATAACAAATGCAATTCGTACCTTTCAGCCCCTGTTTTCTGAAAGTAGGCAGGTAAATATTCTCTTCCCTTTCGAATGAACAGTGCGTTTTGAAAATTGCTTTATGAGCCAGGTTTTTACTATATATTCAGTCTTCTTCATTACAACTTCACTCGTCTCATTCTTTGTTGCATTTCTGGCTCTTCAACGTAAATCAGTAAAAGGATCTGTTGAACTTGCCTGGCTTATGATTGCTGCGGGGATTGGAGCTTTCTGGCTTATTTTTGAAGTTTCGGCATCTGTAATGTCCGAAAAAATTATCTGGGCAAAACTTGAATACTTTGGTGGTGTGGCAACTCCGGTTCTCTACCTGATATTTATACTGCGTTATACCGGTAAAGACAAATTGCTTTCGGCAAGAAACCTTATTGTACTTTTTATAATACCAATAATTACTCTCATAATGGCCTTAACCAATGAGAATCATTACCTCATATGGTCGGGATTTTCAGAAATTTCAGCCAAAACCAACCTAATGGAATATTACCATGGTATCTGGTTCTGGATCGGTTATATCGGCTATTCTTATGTTTTGCTGTTATTGTCGTCTATCTTGCTGATTACTTTTATAATCAATCAATCGGGGAATTTCCGTTCACAAGGCTGGATAGTTCTGTCCGGAGGATTATTTCCCTGGCTGGTAAGTGTACTTTATCTCACAGGAAACAGTCCGGTTACCGGACTCGATCTTACTCCGATCAGCATCACAATGAGTGGTGTAATGGCAGCTTACGCTATCTTATATTTTCGGTTTCTCGATCTGGTACCTGTTGCCCGCGAGACACTTGTTGAAATTTTACCCGATGGGATACTGGCGCTGGACTCAATGAACAGGATACAGGACATAAATTCGGCAGCAATTTCATTTCTGGGCATTAGTCAGAAAAAGAGTATCGGTATGGGGCTTCTGTCATCAGGTGCTTCAGGCGGAAAGTTATTAGATGCGGTTATGGAATCGGAACCCGTCAGTCAGCTTGAGGTACTTCATGGTGAAATAACCAAAACATTCAGGATCATCAAAAAACCCATTAAGAATCAGCAGGGAAGTCGTCTGGTTATTATTCATGATATTACCGACATGAAGAAAGCTGAGCAGGAACTGATCAGGGCAAAAGAACACGCTGAAGAGAGTGACCGGCTGAAATCTGCATTCCTTGCGAATATGAGCCACGAAATACGGACACCTATGAATGGGATCCTTGGATTCACCGAACTGCTGAAAATGACCGATCTTACAGGAGAAGAAAAAGAGGCTTATCTGGGGATAATAAAGAAAAGCGGGAACCGTATGCTAACAATAATTAACGACATTATTGATATATCGAAGATTGAATCGGGTCAGATAAAGGTTTACTTCTCAGCTACTAATGTAAATGAACAGATTGGATCCATTTTTTCATTTTTTAAACCTGAAGCCGAAGCGAAGGGAATACGTCTGAGCATAATGAATACTCTGCCGGCAGATGAGGCTATATTGATTACTGACATGGAAAAACTGGATGCCATTCTTACAAACCTTGTTAAAAACGCCATTAAGTTCACGCATTCGGGGAAAGTTGAGATAGGCTATGAAAAAAAAGGCAATTACCTCGAATTTTCTGTAAAAGATACCGGGATCGGAATCAGCGATGAGCACCGGAAGTTCATATTTGAGAGATTCAGGCAGGGTAGTGAAACTCTTACAAGGAGCTACGAAGGAACCGGTCTCGGATTATCAATTTCCAAAGCTTATGTATTGATGCTCAATGGCAGGATCTGGTTTGAGAGTGAACATGGTAAAGGATCTGTTTTCTATTTCACAATTCCCTGTTCCGTCAACGGAAGTTCAGAGAAGCTTAAAAATGAGTCTTCAATTCAGATATCTGATCCTCACGACTTTCGCAGCCTGGTTGTACTTATTGCTGAAGATGACGAAAATTCACAACTGCTGATTACAAAAATAATCAGCCCCTATAGTAGTAAAATATTAAAAGTCAGAACCGGAGAGGATGCAGTAGAAACTTGCCGAAATAATCCTGAAATTGATCTGATACTGATGGATATCAAGATGCCCGGGATGAATGGTTACGAAGCCATTCAGAGCATCCGGAGTTTTAATAAAGATATTGTAATCATTGCCCAGACAGCTTTCGGATTAAAAGGTGATAAGGAAAAAACAATTAAGGCAGGATGTACCGATTATATTTCAAAACCAATTGACAACAACCTGCTTATACAATTACTTAAAAAATATTTCTGCAATACGATAATACAATGATAAAAAAAATTGAAATTCAGATTGCTCAGTCTCACCTGGATAACCTAAAACAGAAGTTAAGACTGACCAGGTGGCCGGATGAAATAGAAGGTTCCGGCTGGAATTATGGTGCAGATCTGAGATACATGAAAGAGCTGTCAGATTATTGGATTAATGTATATGACTGGAGAAAAACAGAAAACGAGATTAACAGATATGGAAATTACATAGCGACAATTGACGGATTTAAAATTCATTTCCTTCACATCAAGGGAACAGGTGAAAAGTCTGTCCCTCTTATCATTACTCATGGCTGGCCTTCTTCCTTTCTTGAAATGATGAAACTTATTCCATTACTCACTGAGAATAAAAGTCTGTCATTCGATCTTGTTGTGCCTTCAATGATGGGCTATGGTTTTTCACAAAAAATCACCCAGCCCGGGTGCAATGCTATATTTATGGCCGGTTTGTGGCATAAATTAATGATCGAACTGGGATATGAAAAATATGGCGTTCAGGGTGGTGACTTTGGAGCTGGGGTGTCAACAGCGCTTGCAATGAAATTTCCTGACCAGGTTACAGGTATTCACCTAAATTATATTCCCGGTAACTACGTACCCTTCCTTGAAGAAAATGAGGAATTTACGAAAGAGGAAAACGACTATCTAGATCTTGAAGAAGCATGGTATTCCAGAGAAGGTGGTTATTCCCTGCAGCAAAATACGAAACCATTAACACTCGCCTATGGTCTTAATGACTCACCTATGGGGTTATGCGCCTGGATAGTTGAAAAGATGCACGGCTGGGCTGATTGTAACGGGTATATAGGAAACGTTTTTACGAAAGATGAACTATTATCAAATGTGACTCTTTACTGGATAACTGAAACAATTCACTCATCTATAAGACTATACAATGAAAACAGTAAAAGTCCACTGATCATTGGTAAGGATTCATTCATAAAAACTCCTACAGGGATTGCGCATTTCAAATTGGAGGAACCATTCCCTCTCAGAAAATTCATTGAAAGGGGCTACAATATTCAACACTGGTCAGATTTTCCTTCAGGAGGGCATTTCCCTGCAATGGAAAAACCCGAACAGCTTGGGGAAGACATAATCACCTTCTTCAGCAAAATAAGCTAGACCATTGAATCCTATGGCCATTATACCATCACAACGTCAATTATTTGATATTCCATCAGATATAGCATATTTTAACTGTGCCTATTATTCACCTCAGCTGAATGAGGCTCGAAAAAAACTGATTGAGGGGGTGAACTCAAAGAGCAGTCCATGGGACCGTACTCCTCAGGATTTTTTTGATGATGCAGAAAAAATCAGGACACTTGCAGCCGGTATTTTTGGTGGCGATGCTGATGGTTATGCAATTGTTCCGTCGGCAAGCTATGGCCTGAGCAGCGCTGCCAGGGCAGTTGAGCCACTACTGAATGAAGGCGATTCGATCCTTATTCTCGAAGAGGGTTTTCCGAGTAATATCCTGCCATGGCTTAGAGTTGCTGAAGAGAAAAAAGCAAGGATTGTAACTGTTCCTGTTCCGGAGGATGGAAACTGGAGCAGTGCAATAATCAATATGATAGATAAGAGCACAAAGGTTCTTGCTCTTTTTACATGTCACTGGACAAACGGAGCATATATTGATCTTGTGAAAATCAGAGAGGCGATTGATAATACAGACGTCTTTATGGCGATAGATGCAACTCAGTCGTTAGGAGCAATGCCATTTCCTTTGAAAGTCGTAAAACCCGATTTTCTTGTGGCTGCAGGCTACAAATGGCTGCTTTGTCCCTATGGATTCGCACTTATGTATGTTTCCGAACGGTGGCGCAGCGGCAGACCACTGGAGGAGTCGTGGCAGGCAAGGGAAAATGCTGAGGACTTTGGATCATTAGTAAATTATTCCGGGGTTTACAAACCGGGAGCCCGCAGATTTGATGCCGGGCAGAAAGGAACACCGACAATCCTGCCTGGTGTTATTGCAGCTTTTAAACAGATAGAAGAATGGGGTGTCGATAATATTTCCGGGTCACTCTCCGCAATTAATAATACCATTGCGGGTCATCTGGCTGAGCTGGGATTTCAGCTTCCCGGAGATACCCAAAGATCGCCACATATGTTTGGCGCCGTGATTCCGGAGAAATACAAAGGAAATCTGGTCTCTTCGCTGCGCGACAGGAAAATATTTATAAGTCAGAGAGGCAATTCCGTAAGGTTTGCACCCCATCTTCATATTACCGGAGAGGATATTGAGAAGCTTCTTACAACACTGGATGGTTTGTTAAAATAAAAGCAGTTTTCCTGTTCCAATCACCTCAATCCAATATAGTTTGAATTATTCATAAACTTAGTTAAGATGCTCTATTCCTTTGTGTTACTTTGTGCTGTACTTTGAGTTCCCCGTCCGAACGGACTTCGTCCGGGCGGGCTTCGTGGTAAAAAAAAGCTTAACCACAAACCTGCCTGCCGGTAGGCAGGGGCGCACTAAGGATTACACAAAGGTTCACAAAGGTTTATGAATAAAGCAGGATAGAAG
>JANNKF010000438.1:0-5832 GCA_031396165.1 Bacteroidales bacterium
GGTGTGGCAGTTGATGCAGTGATCGATAGTGTTTCGGTTACCACTACTTTTAAAGAAACGCTTGCCGAAATGGGAATCATTTTCTGCTCCTTCAGCGATGCGGTAAAAGAATATCCCGACCTGGTAAAGAGGTATATGGGATCGGTTGTCCCGTATACCGACAATTTCTTTGCAACTCTTAACTCGGCAGTATTCAGCGACGGATCGTTCTGTTATATCCCTAAAGGAGTAACATGCCCTATGGAGCTCTCTACATATTTCAGAATAAACTCAGCCAATACAGGCCAGTTTGAGCGTACTCTTCTTATTGCCGATGAGGAGAGTTATGTCAGCTATCTGGAGGGTTGTACCGCACCATCGAGGGATGAAAATCAGCTTCATGCAGCAATTGTTGAAATAATTGCAGAAAAAAATGCTGAAGTCAAATACTCAACAGTACAGAACTGGTATCCGGGTGACAAGGAAGGCAAAGGTGGTGTGTTCAATTTTGTTACAAAGAGAGGAATGTGCAAGGGAGATAATTCAAAGATCTCCTGGACACAGATTGAAACCGGATCTGCTATAACATGGAAATATCCTTCATGTATCCTCCGTGGAGATAATTCGGTGGGTGAGTTCTATTCGGTTGCTGTTACAAATAACCATCAGCAGGCAGATACCGGGACCAAAATGACCCATATCGGGAAAAATACAAAAAGTACAATAGTCTCAAAGGGTATATCGGCCGGTCATGGTCAGAACAGCTACCGTGGACTGGTTAAAGTCCTGAAGAATGCATCAAATGCCCGTAATTTCTCACAGTGCGATTCATTATTGCTTGGTGATAAATGCGGGGCACACACCTTCCCGTATCTTGAGGTTGATAATCAGACAGCTATAGTTGAGCATGAAGCTACAACATCCAAGATCGGCGAGGACCAGATCTTCTATTGCAACCAGAGGGGTATCTCAACAGAGGATGCTATCGGGCTGATAGTGAATGGGTACGCCCGCGAGGTAATAAACAAACTGCCCATGGAATTTGCAGTGGAAGCCCAGAAGCTTCTGCAGATCAGCCTCGAAGGCAGTGTTGGTTAATGGAAATTTAATTCAATTATATATATCATGCTTATCATAAATAATTTAAAGGCTTCAATTAATGGCAAGGAGATCCTGAAAGGAATAAGTCTAAATATAAAACCGGGAGAGATCCATGCGATCATGGGTCCGAATGGTTCAGGGAAGAGTACGCTTGCATCAGTTCTGGTCGGTCGTGAATTCGTAGAAGTAACGGAAGGGTCTGTAGTATATTTGGGTAAAGATCTGCTTGATATGACTCCGGAAGACAGGGCTAAGGAGGGGATCTTCCTTGGATTCCAGTACCCCATAGAAATTCCAGGAGTGAGTATGGTTAATTTCATGAAAACAGCTGTTAATGAGCACCGTAAGCATAGAGGTCAGGATCCGCTGTCTGCATCAGATTTTCTAAAAATGATGCGCGATAAAAAAGAACTCGTCGAGATAGACTCCAAACTTGCAAACAGATCGGTAAATGAAGGTTTCTCCGGCGGAGAGAAGAAAAAGAATGAGATTTTTCAGATGGCCATGCTCGATCCGAAACTTGCAATACTTGACGAAACTGACTCAGGTCTGGATATTGATGCCCTTCGGATTGTTGCCAATGGGGTGAATAAGCTTAAACGGACGGATAATTCATTTATAGTAATTACTCATTACCAAAGACTTCTCGATTATATTGTACCCGATGTTGTGCATGTGTTATACGATGGAAGGATTGTTAAAACTGCCGGGAAGGAGCTTGCTTTTGAACTGGAAGAAAAAGGTTACGACTGGATTAAAAAAGAAGTTGAAAATAATGCAGTAGCATGAATGGCAGAACTGAAATAACAGAAAGATACGTTACTCTGTATGAGGAGAATATTGACAGAATATCCTCATTATCCACTCCTTATATCAATTCTTTCAGGAAACCGGCTTTTGACAGATTCAGTGAGCTTGGGATCCCGACTAAAAAGAATGAGGCATATAAGTATACCAATCTGAATATCTTTTTCGATCATGAATACAAAAGTTATTTCATGCCTGAACCCGCAGATTTTGTGAAAGCAGAGGAATTCCGTTGCGATGTTACCGACCTTGATGCCCATGGTATCGTACTTCTAAATGGATTTTATCCTACAATAAATGAAACCCTCAGGCAGTTACCAAGTGGTGTCTGGATAGGGAGTCTTAATGCAGCGGCCCTGAAGTTTCCGGAATTAATTAAAAAACATTATGGCAAATATGCCGATAGCGGAACCGATGGCCTGATTCATCTTAATACTGCAATGGCTTCGGATGGCGTATTTGTTTATGTTCCTGAAGGTGTGTCACTTACCAAGCCCGTGCAGGTGGTAAACCTGGTTCAGTCAGATGAAGACATGTTTAACCAGCACAGAAACCTGATAATCGTTGAGAAGAATTCAGAGTTCTCAATAATAATATGCGATCATACTCTTTCACCCCGTAAGTTTCTTACAAATGCCGTAACAGAAGCTTATGTTGGCGAAAATGCTCATTTTGACCTGATCAGAGTACAAAATGAACATAACTCTGCCGGTAAGATGACCCATACCTTTATACATCAGGAAAAAAACAGTGTGGTATCATCCAATAATATGACACTTCACGGCGGACTAATCAGAAACAGCACTTATCATTATCTTGGTGGTGAGGGTGCCGAATGCAACTCATATGGTCTTTTTCTGGCTGATAAATGGCAACATGTCGATAATTTCGTAAATGTCGATCATGCTTTCCCGCATTGTACATCCAACCAGTTGTTTAAGGGTGTTCTAGATGATATGTCGACCGGTGCATTCAACGGACGTATAATCGTAAGACCGGATGCTCAAAAAACACTGGCGTATCAGAAAAACAATAATATTCTTCTTACCGATGATGCAAAAATGGACACCAAGCCGCAACTCGAGATATTTGCAGATGATGTGAAGTGCAGTCATGGCGCAACAATAGGCCAGCTTAATGGCGATGCTCTCTTCTATTTGCAGTCTCGTGGGATTAATAAGCGCGAAGCACGATTGATGCTCATGTTCGGATTCGCACACGAAGTTATTCAGAATATAAAAGTTGAGGCTCTCAGGGAAAGGATGGATTCTCTTGTAATGCAAAGACTTAAAGGTGAACTTTCACGTTGTGCAAGTTGTATGGTTAAATGCGGATAATAATATTTAAACGTGAAAAGTATTGATGAAATAAGGAGCGATTTTCCGATTCTCAGCAGAGAGGTTTACAATAAACAACTTGTTTATTTCGACAATGGGGCCACTACACAAAAACCATTAAGTGTAATTGATACACTTAATAAAGTTTATACTACCTATAACGGAAATATTCACAGAGGTATTCATTTTCTTAGCGATTCATCTTCTGAGGCTTATGAAAATGCCCGCGAGAATGTAAGGGCATTTATAAATGCCGGTAAGAAGGAAGAAATTGTATTCACATCTGGTACAACAGGTTCAATAAACAGTATAGCATTCTCTTTTGGAGAAAGATATATACGGCCGGGTGATGAAATAGTAATAAGTCATCTTGAACATCATGCCAATATTGTTCCATGGCAGATGATGTGTAACCGTAAAGGGGCCAAACTAAAAGTAATACCGATGACCCGGAATGGCGACATCATTATTTGTGATTACACAAAACTTCTTACATCAAAGACAAAACTGGTTGCAGTAACACAGGCATCAAATGCTCTTGGAACGGTACTTCCCATAAAAGAATTAATACAGGCAGCGCACGAAATAAATGTACCAATCCTCATCGACGGAGCTCAGGGAGTACAGCATGGAATTACAGATGTTCAGAAGCTTGATTGCGATTTCTATGTTTTCTCGGGACACAAGATTTACGGACCGAATGGTATTGGTATTCTTTACGGGAAAGAGAAATGGCTTGCTGAACTCCCTCCATATCAGGGAGGAGGCGATATGGTCGATAAAGTATCATTTGAAAAAACAACATATAATGAACTGCCATTTAAGTTTGAAGCAGGAACCATGAATTATCCCGGAGCTATTGGACTCTCGGCAGCTCTCGATTATGTAAATGCTATTGGAAGAGAACGGATTGCTTCATTGGAGTATGACCTGTTGATATATGCAACTGACAGACTATCATCTATAAAAGGATTAACACTCTATGGAAAAACACTTAATAAAATATCTACACTCTCATTTCTTCTTGAGGGGATTCATCAATACGACACAGGCACGATCCTTGATAAGATGGGTATAGCAGTCAGGACCGGTACACACTGTGCGCAGCCTGTGATGAGTTTTTTAGGCATAGACGGTACAGTCAGGGCCTCACTATGTTTTTATAATACGAAGGAAGAGATTGATTTGCTGGCTGATGGAATTGAAAAGGTTAAAACTATGTTTGCTTAGATTAAGTATATGACAATTAATGAATTACAGGATAAGATTGTTGGTGATTTCTCCCTTTTCGATGACTGGATGGATAAGTACAACCTATTAATTGATATTGGAAAAGAACTTCCGGTTATTGATCCAAAATTCAAGGTGAAGGATTTCCTTATTGAAGGTTGCCAGTCAAAAGTCTGGTTACACCCTGAATATGATGGAGGTATAATCTCTTTCACTGCCGACAGTGATGCAATTATAACCAGAGGAATTGTGGCACTTCTAATAAAGGTTCTTTCAAACCGGACACCGGGCGAAATACTGTCAGCCGATCTTTATTTTATAGAAAAAATCGGGTTAAGGCAGAATCTCTCTCCTACACGTTCCAACGGACTTCTTTCGATGGTCCGTCAGATTAAACTGTATGCAATGGCATACAATGCAATTTCAAAGTAAAAATTATAATATCAATGATATGGATCCGACTGAACAACTCGAAATAGAAACCAGGATTGGTGACGTACTGAAAAGTATCTATGATCCTGAAATCCCGGTAAATATATATGACCTCGGACTTATCTATGAGATCAATGTGGACGATGATCATATAGCCCATATAACAATGACTCTTACTGCTCCCAATTGTCCGATGGCTGAAGAACTTGTTGAGGAGGTTAAGTATAAAGTGGCCGGAACAAAAGGTGTAAAAGACTGCGAGCTTAAACTTACTTTTAATCCCCGGTGGGACAGAAGTATGCTCAGCGAAGAGGCAAAGCTGGAGCTGGGTTTTCTTTAAAATGAAAGCAGATGACCACTTCAACAAGTAAAAATCTATCGTTACTCATTAAAGATAAGGCTGTTGAACTTGGCTTTGATATATGTGGCATTGCGGCAGCCAGACCTCTTCAGGAGAGGGAATCTGTACTAAAAGAATGGTGCTCAGCAGGTATGAACGATTGCATGGGCTATCTCTCCAGAGATATTGAAAAGAGGATTGATCCTGAGTTTTTGGTTCCCGGTGCAAAATCATTAGTTGTTACAGGTCTGAGCTATTACAGCGACAAAAAACAGAGAGAACCCGGTGTACCTGTGCTTTCGAGATATGCATACGGTGAGAGTTACCATACAGTTATAAAAAGGAAACTTGATAAATTAATGGGTTATATAAAAACCATTAATAGTGAGGCTGAAGGCAGACCCTTTGTTGATTCAGCTCCTCTTCTTGAAAAAGCATGGGCAGTTGAGGCTGGTCTGGGGTGGCAGGGCAAGCACTCAATTGTTATTAATAAGGAAATCGGCTCATTTTTTTTCATTGGAACCCTGATACTGAATATTGAACTCGATTATGACACTCCGGTTAAAGGAGAATATTGCGGAACATGCAGATTATGTATTGACTTTT
>JANNKF010000442.1:0-2108 GCA_031396165.1 Bacteroidales bacterium
AACAAAGAATTTATTCAATTTCTTTTTGTTGCCAAAGGATCCTGTGGTGAGGTACGATCACAGTCACACAGAGCTTATGATTTTAAATATTTAACTGATGTAAGATATAAGGATTTGATTGAAAGAACCGAAAATCTTTCCGGAGAAATAGCCGGATTTATCAGTTATTTAAAAAAATCCGGATATAAAGGCGACAAATATCTGCACTAACAATTCCTTATTCAAAATTCAAAATTAGGTGAAATAAAGATTCAATTAATTGAATCTTGAATCTTATCTTGAATCTTGAACCAAGGATCCCGATGAAAGAGGGTGACGAGCTCGGTGCAGCCAATTTTGAATTTTGAATTTTGAATTCTTCAATATTTCCCATGTTTCAAACACAACTCTATAAACTTCTCAACCCTCTCCGGACTCACATCATTCTGAATAATATGTGCCGGTGAGATCATGTATCCTCCGTCCTTTCCAAGGATCCTGATCTTATTGATGATATCCTGTTCCAACTCATCATCGCTGCCATGCGGCAGCAAATCCTGCTGGTCGATGGCTCCCCAGAAAACAAATTTATTCCCGAAGTTGTTTTTCATATCTTCAGGCAGATGTCCGGGGACACCGGGCTGCACCGGATTAAACACCTCGAACCCGATCTCACGGATATCATCCAGCAGGTCAGCTACTGCGCCATCGCAGTGAAGGATTGGAATAATATCGGGCCTGGCTGCCCTGAACCTGTCTATCATACCTTTATATATAGGCTTCAGCTGGGACCTGAATACCTCCGGTGGGATGATCAGACTGACCTGTGTTCCAAAATCATCACCGAACCAGATAGCATCTGTTCCTTTTTCGATGAGCCGCAAACCTATCTGGGTCTGAAATTCAGCACATGCCCTGAAAAGCGGCATCACATATTCCGATTCCATCATCATATCGACCAACAGCTTCTCCATCCCTACCAGCTGGTGGGCCAGGGAAAATACCGTGACTTCTATATCACCAAAGATCAGATAATCATTTTTATATTTCTTCACCAATGCTTCAGCGTCACGATAGCGCCCGGGGGCATCAGGATCAGGAAAGTGAAATGCATCGATATCTGCTTTAGTTTCGGCTCCGGCCAGCGGATACTCCACAACCTCCACATAGATATCACCCTGACGCATACGCATTTTGTATTCGTTGAGCCAGGTACCGTCGGCATCCTTAATTATCCTGTAATCATCTGAAACAGAAGCTCCTGTTACCACAACATCACTGCCCATGGCAATCCGGAGCTCGTTTGCGCTGATGCGGTAAGTCACATCTTCATACAGATTCTCAGTATAGTTTACAGGAATACCCAGCTTTTTTCCGAAATGATCTGCCAGCTGGCGGCAAAGTTCAAATTGTACGGGTACCCGGTCGGGTAATCCGGGGAGCCTTTTGAAGGCTTTTAATACTCTTTCGCGTGGGGTCATGGTTGTGGTGTAGGTTGTGGCATAGGTTAAAGGTAGTTAATTTTGTTTAGGGATGAGCGTGAGGCGTGAGGCGTGAGGCGTGAGGGAAGCGCGCGGAGCGTGGAGCGTTGGTCCGAAACCTGTTATTGAACAGAGCTTCCAGGATGGATATATCATGGATGGAGAAGCCTGGATGAGAATGCATAGTAGTCGAAATTTAACTAGTCATACATACAATCAGGACACTGCTGATGAGATTGTTAAAAAAATTATCGAAGAGTACTACGATTTATTTACCCGATTAAAAAACAGATTAGAAGAAGAAAGGAATGGTAAACAAAGTGAATTATCTGAATGACGGAAAATAGAAAATTCGGTTTATTACAAAAAGATATTGATTCATTGATATCATTATTAAGAACAAATCATAAAATTGATAAGATTATACTATTTGGCTCCCGGGCAAAAGGCAATTTTAATCCTGGTTCAGACATTGATATTGCTATCAAGGGTCAGCTCTTGAAACTTGAAGATATCCTGGAGTCTAAAGTTAAAATTGAAAATTTGTCACTGCCCTATAAAGTTGACTTAATCATATATGACAGCATCAACGAACAGGATTTAATTAGTCATATAGATAGAGTTGGCATTAGTCTTTTTGAAAGATAA
>JANNKF010000449.1:0-33987 GCA_031396165.1 Bacteroidales bacterium
CGGTTAATCTCTCACCAACCTCTTTGCCATTATTAAAAAACAATAAAGTAGGAGAAGACTTAACTCCAAGCTTATCAGCCAGTTCGCGATTACCCTGACGATACATTTTACGAAATTTTATATCTTTACCATAAAGCAATGCCAGATCCTCAAACTTTGAAGCCAGAGCCTCACATGGCGGACATTCAGTTGAATAGAAATCAAGAACAACCTTGCCGGACTGCAATACTTCGGCTTCAAATTCTGATGAATTTATTGTTTTCATTACTGATTAAAAATTTGTGTAATATCTTATTATGATTTGTCTTCCAGATAGGCTGAGAATCCTAATTCAAGCAGCTCTTTTACCGGACGGCAATCTGTAGAACATATTTTCCCTGTTCTGTTTTTTGCAACAGAACCGCATCCTCCGCCGCATGCAAGCTGAACTGAACACTCTTTACACTCCGGTATTAATGTAACATCGCGTTGTTCCCACTGGTTTATCAGAGTATCATTCCTTGTTAAAACGGGATAATAACTTCCCAGGGATTCGCCAGTTTTTCCGACTGTAGCAGTACAGGAGTATATCTGTCCGGTATAATCGAAGGCCCATTCGGTTTTACAAGCAGGGCAGGCATCAAACAAAGGATCAGGAAGTTCACCGTTCTCAGAAAGAAATTTTGCCACCGAATAAGCAGGTTTATAAAACTTCTGAATCTGTGGATGCTTCTTTGCAAGGTCATAAATCCGTTCAAATAGGGAGATCCTGTCAAAGAGAAGATCTGAAGACGCCTGGCAGTGATGTAACTCATAATTGCGACCAATCTGAGTTTTGAAATTTGGACTTTCTGTCCATCCTTTATCAATAGCAAATTGCGCCAGTTCAGGAAGATTGTCAATATTTTCTTTGTCTGCAACCATTCTGAGATTTATATCAATCTTATTTCCCAGACAGGAATCTATACCCTTTATAATCCTGGCAAATGTCCCATCTCCTCCTTTAAGAAAACGTCGTTTATTATGAACAGTTTCGGTTCCATCCAGGGTTACCTGAATTTCTCTTATTTTACCTGTTTTCAGAATCTCAGAATACTCTTCAAGTGAATAACCGTTTGTGACGAAACTAACCTGAAGATTTGATTCAACTGATTTTTTCAACAGATAACTGATGAGATCTTTCTGCTTTGCATTTCCCATCAATGGTTCACCGCCAAAGATTGTAATATACTTCTTTCTCCCTGCAAACTCTTTATTTACATAATTATAGAAAGCATCAATTACTTCATTGCTAAGCCCGTTATGGGGATTCGTGTATTGATCCTGATAACAATAGGTGCATGCAAAGTTGCAGCTGTAATTGGTTACAAAGAATATTTGGATCTCATCCTTATCACGGGAATCCAGAAAATCAAGGTACCTCGTTCGATAGAGCTTCTTCTCTTCTGCTTCACCTATCAGATAACCTTTTTCAGTCAACTCATTTACAATCTCCTGATCAGAAAATTGCTCTCCCTTTCTTATAGTATCAAGTTTTTCAGCATCACTTTTGGTGAGAATATCAGCATTCCCGGTGAGAAGATTTATTATAAAAAAATTCTCAGAATCGATGATCTTTGAAAAAATATTGTACTTCGAGTATCTCATTTCAATTAATCGTGGCAGCCTACTATTGTTTTAGAAATTTTTGCACAACATTGTGCAACCTTACCCTTAGTTCCGTTTTCTTTCTTTTTAATAACACTCTTCATAATAGTTTTAATTATTTAATTTGTAAAACATCAGTAATTGCTTTAAGCATATCTTCTCTTGAAATTAACCCCATTGAGGCTCTGGGAGTACCTTCTGCCGGAATAAAAAGAAGTGTAGGTAACCCTGTTATACCGAGACTCTGCGCAAGCAGTTTTTCCTTTTCCGTATCAACTTTATATACAACTATTTTACCCGAATATTCTTTCGCGACTGACTCAACTAACGGAGAAAGCTGACGGCAAGGTGCACACCAATCGGCATAAAAATCAATTATGGCCGGTTTGTTCCCCTCGTATTTCCAGTCTTCACTTGCATCATAATTAAATACAAGCTTCTTGAAACTTTCATTTGTTAATTGTTTCACAGAACTATCTGAGTTATTCAGGGCTTTTTGGTATGTTCGATTTTCAGAACCACAATTTATAAATAAAATTGAAGAAACAAGAATTATCATTAATACTCTCTTTTTCATGTTCTTATATACTTTTCAGTTTGTTTTCGATTCAGCTGACATACCTACTAAAGGTTTCTCGCCTGCAAGAGTCCAGCTTGAAACCATTGTTCTCCCTTTTTCATATGGAGCAGACTCTTCGATTATGCGGACTTTTACAAACCCTGCAAAATTAAGGTGACCCAGATATTCATCCCTTGTCACTGATCCGGCCCAGCATTCCGATATGGCTACCGGATCATTTTTATATTCGTCGGGAATTGGTTCAATTGCATAAATATCACTCACTACAAAGCGCCCTCCGGTCTTGAGAATTCTGAATATCTCATTCCAAACCATTTGTTTATCGGAAGCATGATTTATTGTACAATTAGAAATAACCAGATCAGCATTATTGTCTTTCAGCTTTATTCTTTCAAGCGGACTCCGGACAAAACTTACATTTGTTACCCCCAGCTGCCGGGCAGTATTTGTCGCTTTGATAATCATGCCATCTGATATATCTATACCGAAAACAAATCCTTCATTCCCAACTGTTTCTGAAAGTCGTATCACATCAGTTCCCCGGCCACTTCCCAAATCGACACAGATCTCGCCTTGTTTTGCACCTGAGTGATTTATTGCTCCACCGCATGAAAGACAGCAGGTTGATTCAGCCAATTCACTATACCTTTTATTAATATGTATGTATTCCATCTTTTTTAATTTACCTTCCAAACCTTGCACAAGGGCTACCTGTTACAAAAAAACCAATTAGTCCGCCAAAAAATACAGAACTGAGTGTATCATTTGTCAACTCGTAAGGAATAGCTGTACTTTCTACAAAAATATTATAAAATAAACCTAAAGTCATTCCGGAAACAACACCCAGAAAGGGTTTCCAGAAATACCATGTGGTAAAAAACTCCTTTATACTTTTTGGCCTCGGGGTTACTTTGCAACTGCTTTCCATATTTATATATCTATATATTTCGATGCAAAGATAAACACTTTTTATTAAATCGCAATAGTATCACCTAAATCTTTTTAGTATCACCAATTAAAAAGCTATCTTTGCATAATAATTGAAAAGGAATGGGTTCAATATTTAAAAAAGAGCTTAGTAAACAACAACTTGAGGAACTTTTTATAAGTGATGAAAAGTGCTATGCTTTTCTGGCGGCTATAAAATGGCCTGATGGATTCATATGCCGCAAATGCGGTAACAATAATTATTGCGAAGGCAAGACTCCTCACTCTCACCGGTGCACCAAATGTAAAACAGAAGAATCTTCAACAGCAGGTACAATTTTCCACAATTGCAAATTTCCTGTAAGCAAAGCTTTTTATATTGCGTATAATGTGTGTAAAGGGAAGGAAGATATTTCGACATATGAATTCGCCAGACGCCTGTCACTCCGTCAGATGACATGCTGGAACTTCAAGACGAAGATAAAGCATGCACTTCAGGAAATGAATTCATTGACAGAAACTGAAAGATCATCAATACAAGAAATACTCGCCTGATCTTTAATTTTAAATTAAGATCCCTTTGAGAACCTTTGTGTTATCCTTTGTGACCTTTGTGTTAAAAAATTAACCACGAAGGATCACTAAGTCATATTCAAAGGAACACAAAGGGTTGCAACATGATTATTCTGTGGTAGATTTGACTATTTCAAATGTCTCATCAGACGCCTCCTTCATTACGCCGGCGATATTTGAGGGTAATCCTGATGCAAGGTTACCGGCGTTAATAAGACTGACATAGGTCAATCCATTATCCTTCTCATAAACGGAAATCCTGCAGGGCATCATAACAGAAATAATCCGCTCATCATTAAGTTCCAGCATCTGGCCTGAATACTGAGGCTTGCATATCTCAATCACTTTTACAGGCTTCACCTCTTTTCCTGACTTTGCCAATGAAAGCTGAAGGTCGTGAACTGCAGGGACTTTCCATTCCCTGCGTTCAGCCTCTGCAACGAGTAAATCAACTGTTTTCTCAAACTTAAATTTACTCTGTTGTTCAATAACCAATTGATTTTTTTTCATATGCGTATTATTACTATAAATACATGTTGATAAGCTGCTCATAGAGCTCCTGCTTACCGCTTTTTGTTTCGGGCTCCCCAATCTCGTGAGCAATATCCCTGAGTTTTTCGAGAGTGAGTTTTCCCTTTTCAAAATCTTTACCTGATCCCTTATCGAAAGATTCATACCTTTTCTTTCTGAGCTTAAGATAATCGCTGTCCTTCAGGATCTTATCCGCAATTACTAGTGCCCTGGCAAATGTATCCATTCCACTTATATGGGCTATAAAAATATCCTCATTGTCGGTTGAGTTACGCCTGATCTTTGCGTCAAAATTGATGCCTCCTTTTGAAAATCCCCCGGACTGAAGTATAACCATCATTGCCTCGGTTATCTCGTAAATATTAGTCGGAAATTCGTCAGTATCCCATCCGTTCTGGTAGTCACCTTTGTTTGCATCGATACTTCCCAGTAATCCTGCATCGGCAGCAACCTGCAATTCATGCTGGAATGTATGTCCGGCGAGAGTGGCATGATTGACTTCGATATTGAGTTTAAAATCCTTATCAAGACCATGTTCACGTAAAAACCCAATTATTGTGGCCACATCAAAATCATACTGATGTTTTGAAGGCTCCATCGGTTTAGGTTCAACAAGGAAAGTCCCTTTGAAACCTATTTTCCTGCCATAATCACGGGCCATTGAGAGCATCATTCCCATATGCTCTAGTTCCCTTTTCATATTTGTATTGTGAAGACTCATATATCCTTCTCTTCCTCCCCAGAACACGTAGTTTTCTCCACCCAGTGCTACAGTTGCGGCTATGGCATTTCTGAGCTGAACAGCTGCATTTGCAACTACATTAAAATCAGGATTTGTTGCTGCCCCGTTCATATACCGGGGATTGGAGAAAAGATTTGCAGTTCCCCACAAAAGCTGCACTCCTGTTTGTTCCTGCATCTTTTTTATTACCGGTACTATCTTTTCCAGCCGTTTTTCTATTTCGAAAACAGTACCATCACCAACAACATCTGTATCGTGAAAACAATAATACCCTGCTCCTATTTTCGTGATAAACTCAAAAGCAGCATCGAGTCTTTGTTTTGTTTTATCATCGTTGGCTGCATCTTTCCATGGATAAAATCGGGTGGCATTTCCAAAAGGATCTGAACCATCGCCGCAGAATGAATGCCAGTAGGCAACTGCAAAACGAAGATGATCTTTCATCTTCTTTCCGCCGATCTTCTCTTCTGCATTGTACCATCTGAATGCCAGGGGATTTTTCGATTTCTTGCCCTCGAATTCAATTTTCCCGATACCGGGATAAGCTTCTTTTTTTCCCTTGTAAACCATATATTTAAATATTAAAAATGAAACTTTGGAAATCTATTAACCCTGCCTACCGGCAGGTAGGCGTAAAGGTCGCAAAGTTTTACGCAAAGAGCGCAAAGCAAATGCATTATTTTATAACTCTTTAAGCAAATTTTTCCATTTGTCATATGCCACTTCATATTCTGAAATACCTGAAATATCAGGCTCAGTAATCCCCAGTGTTACAAGTCCGTTAAATGCTTCTTTTTCAGACTTATAGTAGCTGCAACCGATACCAGCACCTCTTGCTGCTCCTATGGAACCATCGGTATTATATAGATGAATTGCCGTACCTGTTATATTGGATAGTGTCTCTCTGAAAATTTTACTGAGGAACATATTTGCCTCTCCGGCTCTTATAACCTGCGGATCGATGCCTGTCTCTTTCATTATATCAAGTCCATACCTGAAGGAAAAGGCAATTCCTTCCTGAGCTGCCCTGAACAGGTGAGCTGATGTATGTGTATTGAAGTTTAATCCTGCAATATGTGCACCTGCTTCCATATTCCCAAGCATCCTTTCCGATCCGTTACCAAAAGGAAGTATTGAAAGACCTTCCGATCCGGGTGCAATCTTCGCAGCAAATTCATTCATTTCGTTATATGACAGGGTGTTGCCCGTATTTCGCCGTAACCAGGAATTCAAAATCCCTGTGCCATTTATGCAAAGAAGCACACCAAGACGGGTTTGAGCCTGCGAGTGATTTACATGTAAAAAGGTATTTACCCTTGAAAGAGGATCAAACTTTTTCTTATCTGTAACACCATAAATGACCCCGGAAGTGCCGGCTGTTGCAGCAACATCGCCCGGATTCAATACATTCAGTGACAGAGCATTATTCGGCTGATCACCCGCCCGGTATGAAATTGGTATTCCGGCAGGCAGGCCAACTTCGTGCGCAACTGATTTCAGTAAGTTCCCATGAGTTGAGAACGATGGGAAAGATTCCGGCAGGATACCCGGATCGAAACCAAAATATTTCATCAGTTCAGCTGAAACTTTATTTTCAGAGATATCCCAGAACATGCCTTCTGAAAGGCCTGTATATGAAGTACTTATTTCACCTGAAAGTTTCATTGCGATATAATCACCGGGAAGCATGATCTTGTAAATCCTGTCGTAAAGTGCAGGTTCATTCTCTTTTACCCATGCCAGTTTTGACGCTGTGAAATTTCCTGGTGAATTAAGCAGATGTGAGAGACAGAATTCTTTAGAGAGGGAAATGAGTGCCACTTCACCATACCCGACTGCCCTGCTGTCGCACCAGATTATTGAAGGACGTAAAACCTTCTGATCTTTATCTATAGTAACAAGACCATGCATCTGATAAGAGATTCCAATTGCTCCAATATCATTTTTTCTTTGTCCGAGTTGGCTGGTACAATCACTAATCGCTGCCTTAAGATTTGACCACCAGATCTCAATCTCTTGTTCAGCCCATCCCGGCTTTATGGCAATGATCTTCATTTCTTCTTTAGGATAAAATGCTGTTGCCAGACATTTGCCTGATTCACCGTCAATTACAGAAGCTTTCACTGAAGAGCTTCCAAGGTCGATTCCTAATAATAACATATATCTCTAATATTTAATCGAAACAATAACTCTCGTACTTTTGTAAACTAGTGCCTAAAGTGAACTAAAGTTTGGAGTGCCTAAAGTAATAAAAATCGTTCAATGAAACCATTAACTTTAAGTACACTTGTCACTCAAGTCACACCAGGCACTTTAGTCACTCTAGGCACTCTAGGCACTCTAGGCACTTCTCTTCTACCAGTTAAACATTGTACCGTCTGATTTTCTGTTAACAGGAAGACGGGCCATTGTATATGGAAATTTTGCAGCTGCCTTTTCATCAATATCCACCCCTATTCCCGGACTATCATCAATTTTAAGGAAGCCATCTTCGAAATGATAATTTGTCTTAAATACTTCATTTACAATCTCCTGATGCGGCATATATTCCTGGATTCCAAAATTATTAACTGCCATATTGAAATGGATTGAAGCCGCAAGATTCACCGGAGAGAGATCTGTTGCGCCATGAAAGCCTGTATTTATATGGTAAACAGAAGCCATTGCTGCGACCTTCAGAAGATGGGTTATCCCACCGCCATGTACCAGAGGCATCCTGACAAAATCGATCAG
Organism: Bacteroidales bacterium; assembly: GCA_031396165.1. GTDB lineage: Bacteria > Bacteroidota > Bacteroidia > Bacteroidales > VadinHA17 > LD21. The sequence goes on from JANNKF010000449.1 coordinate 7,713, forward strand.
TTGCTCTGAAAAAAGTGATGAATAGTCGTAAACAGAGTTAAATACCTCACCGATAGCGATCGGTGTAGTTGAATGTTGTCTGATGAGCCTTAGCCCCTCCTGAAGTTCTCCTGCAACGGGGTCCTCGAGCCAGAAAAGATGATAAGGCTCCAGCTCTTTTGCCAGTCGTGCTGCTTCAACCGGAGTACACCTGTGATGAACATCATGCAAAAGATGTATCTCATTCCCAAAAACTTCTCTTACTTTTTCAAATAATGAAGGTATAAAGTTAAGATACTTTGCAGTATCCCAGTATTCTTCATGAGGTAATCCTTTGTGAGCAGGTTCATAGGATTTATTGTCCTTAGCTACACCATATGTATGTTCTATACCCGGAACACCCGATTGAATACGAACGGCTTTAAAGCCCTTTTCAACTTCCTTTCCGGCTTTTTCTATTGTTTCTTCGGAATTTTTTCCATTGGCGTGACAATAGACAAGAATCTTTTCCCTGCTTTTTCCTCCCAGGATATTATATAAAGGTGTGTTAAGAATCTTTCCTTTTATATCCCATAATGCCAGATCTATTGCAGAAACTGCAGTCATCGAAACAGCACCTCTTCTCCAGTAAACTCCCCTGTAAAAATAGTGCCAGATATCTTCAGTATTTCGAGGATCGCGACCGATAAGCGATGGGATACAATAATTCTCAAGATAAGATACAACCGATTTCTCCATTCCGTTAAGTGTGGCATCTCCAAGTCCGTACACACCCTCATCCGTAAATATTTTTAATGTCACGAAGTTCCTGCCCGGTGAACACACTATCACTTTTGCTTCTGTAATCTTCATATTCTATCAAATTAAAGCTTTTGCTCCCTGCTCTGCGCTCCCGTCCGAACGACTGAGTGTCCGTAACAGGGATGTCAGATTCCCATCGTTCAGTCGGGCGGGCTTTGCTCTGTGCTATTAGAACCCTATCGAATTCCCTCCGTCAACAGGAAGAACCACCCCGGTAATAAATGAAGCCGAAGGGGAAACAAGAAAATATGCTGCATCAGCAACTTCTTCCGGTTTTCCCAGTCTGCCGAGAGGCGTTCTGGAAAGTACTTTCAATTTACGTTCAGGATCCTTCTCCAGAGCCAGAGTCGACATGTTGGTTTTAATAAAACCCGGTGCCAGACAATTAACCCTGATCTTAAATTGTGCTAACTCAACAGCCATTGCGCGCGTCATGCCTTCAATGGCCGATTTTGAGGCAGTATATGCAATAACATTAGGAAGTCCGTATTGCGATGCCATTGAGCTGATATTTAGAATTGCACCGGAACACTGTTTTTGCATGATTCCTGCCACTTCTCTGGTCAGACTGAACATTGCTGTCTGATTTGTAAGAATTACTTTCTGAAAATCCTCATCGGTAACGTCAGCAATAGCTTTCTTAAGATGCATTCCGGCATTATTTACAAGGATATCGATTCTGCCATACTCCTTGTGAATACCAAGTATAACTCCCGGAAGTTCAGAGAGTTGTGCAAGATCACAACCAACAAATCCTGCAAGGTCGCCGAGTGTCTCGCAGGCGAGCTTGAGTCTTGTTTTATCTCTTCCGATAAGCACAACCTTTATCCCCTGCCCCACAAATTTTTTTGCTATCGCGAATCCTATTCCTGAGGCTCCTCCGGTTACAATTGCAATACTGTGCTTAATTTTACCATTCATTTTAATCCTGTTAATTTTTTAACAATAGCTCTCATAAGATTAACCCATTAGAGTTGTATTTCAGATTCTTATAATATTGAAGCGGATTTTCCGGTTTTTCATATTTTGTGGGAATAGCTCTTTTTGAGAATGTTTGAAAATACAGAAGACAGGCATCTCTCCATACTCTGGCATTTTCCTCCTGCTGATTAAGAAGGTCCTTCACCTTACGATATCTCTCAGCATCTACAATACCTTCTGATTTAAGCCATTCCTTCTGAATCCACCTTACCGAATCGACGCCCGAATTGTATCTGAAACACAATTCTTCCCAGACATCCCGGCCCGATTTAAGTCTGTAATTCCACGGAACATGATGAAACCAGAGCAAGAGATTTTCGGGACAAGTCTCCAGTTTTTCATAGATGTCTCTGACTTCCGGAAAGTACTGCCCGACAGCATTACTGCCTTTAGAGGTCCGGTCGAAGCCAATTCCTCCCGAATCTGCCCTGTGGTAATAAACCGAGGTCCAGTCCCTTCTTCCACGGTCAACCCATGGACCCGGACCATAATGAAGACTGGCATACATAATATGATGCAGACCAATCGGAGTCATATAATTTACAGCAATCTCCCTCGACGACATCATGAATTTGCGGGTCCTTTCAACAAAATCAGTATCATTTGAGAATGTCATTCTGATCCATTCATCTGCAATTTCCGCTGATCCCAGGTAAGGATCCCAGGTCAGCCTTCCGAATGCATACCAGTTCGATTGGGCAAATGGATGACCTGTCCAGTTTCTGTCATTTCCAATATTTGTAACACCAGCCATTGCGGTAACAGAGTGATTTTCAAGCGTCCCATCACCAACACGGGCAACAATTGAACCTTTCCCCTTAGCATAGGTATCAGAATTCAGACACTCTTCAAAGAGCGGAGCCAGGTATACCAGATGAACTGAGAATCCAAGGTACTCCTGGGTAATCTGAAATTCTGTCATCAGTGGAGTTGATGGCATTGCCCCGAACAGAGGATGGTAAGGCTCTCTGGGTTGAAAATCTATAGGTCCGTTCTTAACCTGAATAATGACATTTTTTCTGAATTTCCCGTCAAGAGGAACAAATTCATTATATGCCTGTTTTGCCCGGTCGTCCGGCACGTTATTATCGTAAACAAATGCACGCCACATCACAATACCTTTATATGGAGCGACTGCATCGGCAAACATATTCGCACCGTCGGCATGAGACCTGTTATAATTCTGCGGACCAGGCTGACCTTCAGAATTAGCTTTTATAAGAAATCCACCAAAGTCAGGGATAAACGAATATATCTCATCCACTTTTTTCTTCCACCAGGCAATCACCTCAGGATCAAGAGGATCAGCTGTTTTTAGCTTTCCGATCTCAACCGGGGCACTGAACCTGGCAGTGAGGAATACTTTTATGCCGTATGGCCTGAAAACATCTGCGAGAGCAGCGACTTTAACCAGATACTCCTTTGTTAAAATGAGTGCATTTGCATTGACATTTGTAAGAACAGTGCTATTGATACCAATTGATGCATTTGCCCTGGCATAATCGGCATACCTTGGTGAGATGCTATCGGGTAGCGATTTCCAGTCCCACAATGATAATCGGGCATACCCCCGCTCAACGCTCCTGTTTAGATTATCCCAGTGATTCAGGATCCTTATTTTGGTTTTCGGGGAACTGAAAACCGACAATTTACTTATATCCTGATGAGTTTGCAACAATCTCAGAAAATGAAAAGTGCCATAAAGTACTCCAATATCTTTATTGCCGGCAATAACAATTACTTTCTTTCTTTTTATCGTAGTACATATTATTAAATAGCCCTCCTCTCCGATCTTAGCCAGTCTCTCTTTAAGCCCAAGTGAGGCAATTACCGGTGAACTTTCAGGAGTACCAGCCAGAATCAGACCGCTTTTCCGAAAATCATACATTTCAGGTATCTGTTTTCCAAGCAATCCGCTCAGACCCATCTGTAACTCCATTGCTGCTGCATTCAAAGTCGGCGATTCACCTTGAACCTGCCATCCGGAAATCAAATTATTATATTGTTTAAGTGTTGCAGGATCATCTATCAGATCGTACCTTAACCAGAGCCGGTATCCGTCTTCTGCAATTAATATACCGGAACTCTGTAAAATAAATAATGTAAATAAAAATGTTACGAGTTTTTTCATGATTTTATCCTCTTCATATTTGCATCCTGAATTCTTCGAAGAGAAGATTCCCTGACTATAAGATTATGTTTTAATATAATTGTTCTAAGATTATCTGACTGAGTGCCATTTAGTTTGTTGATAAGTGCCCGGGCAGCTATCTCTCCGATTTCTCTTGCCGGGTATTCGACAGTTGTCAGATTTGGCTGAATCACCTGACTGATGGGTTCGTTATTAAATCCTGCGATTGCAAAATCTTCCGGAATCTTTATGCCTGATTTAATAAGCTCTATAATTGCTGCAACTGCAGATGTATCATTTGAGGCAAAGAGAGCATCAGGACGGAGTTTCATATTTATGATCTTTTTTGCGGTGTCGGTTCCTGACTGAATTGAGACATCACTGATTATCACAAGGTCCTGTTCGAATTGTATTCCGTTATCCTCAAGTGCCTGTTTATAACCCCTGAACCGGTCGTTATAAACATTTCTCAGCAAATTTCCCCCGAGATGCATTATCCTACGACATCCCTGACCAATAAGATGAGTAGTAACTTCATAACCAGCACGGTAATTATCAATTACCACACTTATGCAACCATTACTCTCCGCTACCCTGTCGAAGAATACAAGCGGGATATTTTTGTTCAGCAGAATATTGAAATGATCCATTCCTTTTGAATCAAATGCCAGCGAAACGAGCAGTCCGTCAACACGACTGTTGAAAAGTGTGTTTACACTTGATACTTCATTTTTAAGAGATTCCAGCGACTGACTGATTATCAGACCATAACCAAACTGATTCGTAACATTTTCCATCCCTGCAATAACTGTGGCCATAAAATAACTGTTCAGTTTAGGAACAATTACTCCAATGGTATTTGTATGCATTTGTCTCAGGTTACTCGCAAACTTGTTTCGCTGATAACCCATCTCCAGTGCTGTGGCCTTTATCCTTTTAATAGTTTCTTTCCGGATGTGGGGGTGATCTTTCAAACCCCTGCTCACGGTCGATGGAGATATATTCAGTGCTTTTGCGACATCATAAATTGTTACCTCACTATTGCTCTTCATTTCGGGAGAATAATTTACAAAAGTAGAACAAAATGAGATAAACGGAAATAAAATTACAATTAATATGCAATCGGTTGCAATAAATATTTCAACCGATTGCATTTTTATTAAAAATGTTTACTTTTATCATGAAATCAAAAGACTTTTTGTCAAACATTATCTACATTGTACCCTGAAATAAAAAAATAATCCCACTGATATGAAAATCAAATCAGACGATCTCTGTCGAACCGGAAAAATTATTTCATCACTGATTTTTTTAGTAGTTGTACTTCTCTTTGCAAGCTGTGAAAAAGTCAAAGGAGTGGCTAATAATGCTGATACTGAAATCAATCCCGATTCGCTGAAGGGGTTGAAGGACTATTACAAGGATTTCTTCCCGATTGGAGTAGCCGTTTCTCCCTCTTCGCTAACAGGAGCTCAATCAACCATGATCCTCAAACATTTCGGAAGTCTTACAGCGGAAAATGTTATGAAACCTGCACCGATCCATCCTGAAGAAAACAGATACTTCTGGGATAATGCTGATCTGATTGTGAATTATGCAATGTCAAACAAAATGAAAATGCGCGGACATACACTTGTCTGGCACCAGCAATCGCCGGCATGGATGTTTAAGGACGCAGCCGGAGACACTGTTTCCAAAGAAGTTCTTTTAGCGAGGCTGAAAGAACATATAACACAGGTTGTTTCAAGGTATAAAGGGAAAGTCTATGCCTGGGATGTAGTTAACGAAGCTCTTGATGACAATGATTCAAAATTTTACAGAGCGACAAACTGGTACAAAATATGTGGTGAAGAGTACATTGCAAAAGCATTTCAATGGGCGCATGAAGCTGATCCTGATGCACTTCTGTTCTATAATGATTACAATACCGAATTTGCTGGCAAAAGAGACAAGGTTTATACATTGCTTAAAAAACTGGTCGATGCCGGTGTGCCTGTGCATGGTGTTGGACTACAGGGTCATTGGAATATAAATAATCCTTCTGAAAATGATCTCCGTGATGCAATTGCAAAGTATTCCTCTCTTGGGATAAAAATTCAGATCACCGAGCTTGATGTTTCGGTATATTCTTCATCCGAAACCAATCCTGCGGATAATGTCTTTACTGCTGAAAGGGAACAAAAACAACTTGAAAAATATAAAATGATCTTCAGGGTATTCCGGGAGAATAAGAATGCAATTACCGGTGTTACATTCTGGAATGTGTCGGATAAAAGCAGTTGGCTGGATAATTTTCCTGTAAGAGGAAGAAAAAATTACCCCTTGCTCTTTGATCAGAACCTGAAACCAAAGAAAGTTTACCTGGAAGTAGTTAAATTCTAAAATTATTAATTCTCCATGACCCTCTGTGCCTCCTCAGGATTTCCTCAGTGTAACAAAAAAAAATATCTTCAACTTGATTTAAATTCTAATATTCGTTAATCCTCAAAATTCTCTTAATCAAAATTTTAATCTAACTCTATGAGAAAACTACTACTGATCTTAGTTTTGCTGATGGGATTTTTAGGAACCTCATTGGCACAAAAAAATGTTACCGGTACGGTGACAGGCGAAGATAAAATCCCTCTTACCGGAGTATCCGTAATAGTTAAAGGGACAACTGTTGGTACTCTTACAGGCTCGACCGGTGATTACGTTATACCGGTTCCTGCAGATGCCAAAACACTTGTTTTTTCATTCATAGGTATGAAATCATATGAAGTGGAAATAGGTGATCAAACAAAATTCGATGTTATTATGACCATTGATATCGGTATGCTCGATGAAGTAATAGTTGTTGGTTATGGAACAATGAGAAAGAAAGATCTGACGGGAGCCGTTGCTTCAGTTAAGCCTGCCAGTCTCGAAAACCAGAAACCACAAACTGTTCAGGACATCCTCCGGGGAAACATTGCCGGATTGAGTGTTGGTTTTTCATCCAATGCCAAAGGTGGTGGCGCCCTGGAAATAAGGGGTGATAATACACTTAAAACCTCCTCAAATCCATTATTGGTGCTCGATGGTGTTATTTACCAGGGTGTAATGGAAGATATAAACCCAAACGATATTGAATCAATTGATGTTCTGAAAGATGCATCATCTTCGGCTATTTTCGGTGCAAGGGCAGCTAACGGGGTGGTTATTATAACAACAAAAAGAGGTAAAGAAGGTAAACCAATGATCAACTTTAACTCAAGTATAGGTCTGGCTACCATGGCAACCCTTGAAGATGTTCATAGTCCATTGGATTTCATCGATTGGCGTACAGATGTTATGAAATCACTGAACTATTATAATGCAGCAACAAATACCAAATTGTATATATTCGATGACCCCGCTAAATTGCCTTCAGGAGTGGATGAGACAATGTGGAGAGATGGCTCAACCGGAGAACTGACTGATATTTGGCTTTCCAGGCTGGGTCTTCTGCCTCTTGAAATTGCTAATTATAAGGCAGGAACACCTGTTGACTGGACAGATATGGTATTTCGGAACGGACTACGCCAGGATCATAACCTTTCATTATCCGGTAAGAAAAATGAAGTAAACTATTATTTTTCCGTCGGGTATAATAAAAATGAAGGTATTATTGTCGGTGATGAATTTACGGCAATAAGGACCAGGGTTAATCTTGATGCTGATGTAACCAAATGGCTGAAAGTAGGTATCAATACCCAGTTTGCAAATCGCGATGAAAGTCATTTGAATTCCGACTTTGCCAATACCTCTGCAAACCCGACGGTTAATGCTGCCTGGGGGCTAAGGGTAAACAACTCTCCATGGGGTTCAATATATAACAATGACGGTGTAACAATCAGAATCAGCCCTGTAGATGATCTGGGCCGTGGCGCCAAGCATCCTTTGTATGATATGATGTTTCAGGATCGCAAAAGGATCTATAATACACTGAATAATACAATATTTGCCAAAATGACTCTTCCTCTGGGTATAACCTATGAATTGAATTTTGCCCCTAGATTTCAGTTCTATAAGTATTACAACCATCAATCAGCTCTCCATGAGGAATGGGCAAAATTCGGAGGCCAGGCAAACCGCGAAGAGAGTACAATTTACAGTTGGCAGGTTGATAACCTGATCAAGTGGAACAGAACCATTAAGAAGGATCATCTGATAGATATAACTTTGCTCGCAAATGCCGAAAAATATCAGAGCTGGCAGAGTGCAATGTCTACACAGGGTTTCTCCCCGACCGATGCTCTTGGATACCACAATATGAGTGCAGGAAAAAGCACGGCAAATGCTATTTACAGTAACGATGAATATAGTACGGGCGACGCTCTCATGGCACGTCTCTTCTATTCATATAAGAGCAAATATATGTTCACAGGGTCTATCCGTCGGGACGGTTATTCTGCATTCGGACTGAAATATCCACGTGGTACTTTCCCGTCTGTTGCTGTAGGTTGGGTTATGTCTGAAGAAAATTTCTTCAAGAATGATATCCTTACATATGCTAAACTTCGTGTTTCATGGGGAGAAAACGGGAACCGCGAAGTTGGCCGGTATGATGCATTGTCTTCAATGAGTATTGGGAAATACCCATATCAGACTATTACAGGAACTATTTATGAAAGTAACCAGTTGTATGTTAACAGGATGGCAAATCCAAACCTTAAATGGGAAAAAGGAAGATCACTAAACCTTGGATTTGATTTTGGTTTCCTTAACGGTTTGTTTGACGGATCAATCGAGTACTACAAGATGAATACACTCGACCTTCTGGTAGATCGTAAATTACCTGACCTGCTGGGATTCAGCTCTGTTGCATCAAATCTCGGGGAGTTGGAAAATAATGGTATAGAGTTTACTTTAAATGCCAGGGTAATGGAGAAAGAGAATCTCAAATGGAGAAGTGGCTTTAATATATCATACAACAAGAATGAAATCCTGCACCTCTATGGCGACATGGTAAATGTGACTGATGGTTCAGGAGCTGTCATTGGCCAGAAAGAAGGTGATGATCCGACAAATGGTTGGTTTATTGGTCACCCGATTAGTCAGATATGGCAACCTAAAATCCTTGGTATATGGCAACAGGGAGAAGAAGCCGCTGCAATAGTGTATGGTCAGTATCCGGGAGATTTTAAGCTGGAAGATGTAAATGCAGACGGCAAGATCAATCAGATTGATAATCAATTTCAGGGACAGACTGAACCACTTTTCCGCTGGAATCTTCGGCAGGAGTTTAATATATTTAAAAACATCGACATCTCTTTCTCAATGTATTCTTACTGGGGTCATGACGGTGTTTATAATGTAGCCAAGAATCGCGAAAGTTTTCCGGAGCGTGTGAATCAGTATATAACTCCTTACTGGACTCCTGAAAATCCTCTGAATGATTATGCACGTATCTATTCAAATGAAGGAGGTGCAGTTTTCAACGTTTACAGAGACAGATCCTTTATCAGGCTAGATAACTTTAGTGTGGCTTATTCAGTTCCAAAATCCCTGGTGCAGAAAATCAATGTTGCGAATCTGAAAATCTATGGTACCATAAATAATGTTGGTCATTGGGCTCCAAACTGGTTGTTCTGGGATCCTGAGGAAAGTGGCCCAAACCCAAGAAATTTTACAGTTGGTATTAATTTGACATTATAATTCATCACTAAAGAAAAGACATATGAAATCAAATAATATGAAATCAATTTTACGTGTCGTAATTCTCATCCCGGTAACATTCTGGCTGATGAGTTGCAGTGAAGAATGGCTTACACCAAAACCTCTTTCAATTTTCACACCCGAAAATGCATTTGTTGATGCACGTGGAATGTATGGTGCATTGACTGCATGTGAAAGAAATATACGTTATGAATTCTATGGCGATGGTGCCCCAATAATAACCGAACTCCTTTTTTCAGAGATCTGCGTGGAGGGCACTACCGATAAACCCGGACCTGCCATGAATATGAACATACAGATCACCCCAAGTGCCCAGCTGAATCACGTTGATTATAACAAGATTGGCTGGTTCTGGCTTGAATACTATAATGGAATTAAATATGCCAATGTGGTTATTTCACGAATTGACGATACCAAGTTCGCTTCAGAAGCTGAACGTAATGCTGTTTTAGGTTCTGCCTACTTTCACAGGGCTTACCGGTATTATCGTCTTACCCAGCAATTTGGTGATGTTCCGTTTATTGGAAATGAGATTACCCAACCAAAGCTTGACCTCGCCACAACCAAAAGGGAAGTCATTCTTCAGAAAATCAAAAAGGATATGGAATTTGCCTCCCTATGGTGTCTGGATAATGTTGACCGTGGCCGCGTTACAAAGGGAGCTTGCCAGCATATGCTCTCAAAAATATGTCTCGCACTGGGCGATTTTGATGGTGCAATTGCTGCAGCTAATGCTGTAATAAACGGTGGCTCGTACAATCTCATGAATTCATCTTTTGGATCAGTTCCAAAGGAAGATGGCGACTATCTTACAAAACTGGGAATTGTCAGGGATGATGTTGTTTCCAGACTTCACTGGTGGGCAAACAAAGCAATTGCCGCAAACAAAGAGGTACTCTTTATGGTGATGTCGAAGGAAGATCTTATAGAATCCAGACTCGATCTTTCAGTTATGCGTCAGTCTGTTCCTTTCTGGGGTGTATCAAATGCAAACTTTCTGAGGACACCTGATGGAAAGGGACCCGGAACATCTGACCTTGCTGCCCAGGATATCAGACTGGTCGAGACTTTTGGCCGTGGAATCGGCAGAGCACGTGGAACCAACTATTCTACCAGGGTCATATGGGACGATCCTAAAGATCTGAGACATAAGAAGTATAACTGGATGAATATGGAAGATCTTGTTTATAATCATCCAAACCTGAAAACTAATCCTTATTACAATACTCCGTTGCGGAAGTATGATAATTCCGGGAAAGTTGCGACAACCGACACAATTCGTAACTGGTACGGCTGGCCCCACTACAAACTTTACAACCCCGATCCGAGAGCTATCCAACCTCGTGGTGGATCATACGACTGGTATGTTTACCGACTGGCGGAGACTTATCTGATGCGTGCCGAAGCATACTGGTGGAAAGGTGACATCGCTAATGCTATGGCCGATGTGAATGCTATCCGTCAGAGAGCAGGATGCGATCCATATACTGACCAGTCGAAATTCGATATCGGAACAATTCTCGACGAACGCGCCCGTGAATTATACTGGGAGGAGCCAAGGAAAACAGAACTCACCCGAATAGCTTTTCTGTTTGCGCAAACCGGGAAAGCATATAAAGGCAATACATATTCAATGTCTACTTTCGGCACCAAGAATTTCTTCTTTGACAGGATAATGGAAAAAACCGACTGGTATAACAAAGGCGTGAAGGCAAATAACGGACAGGAATATACCATGAGCGCATACCATGTTCTTTGGCCTATACCACAAGCCTCCATCCAGTCTAATACTCAGGGAATTATTAATCAGAATTATGGTTATTCAGGTTACGAAAATAATGTTCCTCCGCTGGAAACAATTCCACCTTCGGATGATATTTAGTATCTGTTAGCAAGAAATATTTTAAATATCTATTTTATCAGTATATTTAGTTCCGGTTTGTCCCATTGATCAGACCGGAACTTTCACTTAATTATAACTTCAATTATCGATACAATGAAAAGAAGAAAATTTATTACGAGTACGGCATCTGCGGCAGCAGGGGCGATCATTCTTCCAACAATTATCCCATCGTCAGTAATTGGGAAGAACCCTCCAAGTGATAAGATTAATATCGGTCAGATTGGATTTGGCCGGATCGCCAGCAGTCATGACCTGACCGAAACATTACCCTATGATGTTGCCCGTGTAGTTGCAGTTGCTGACTGGGATTCAAACAGGGTAGCAAAAGGCAAACAATATATTGAGAATTTTTATACTAAGAAAACCGGAAGTCCGGGTTATGTAGATGTAAAAACTTATGCAGATTATCACGAAATAATCGCCGACAAAAGCATTGATGCGGTAATGATATCTACTCCCGATCATTGGCATTCGCAGCCTGCTATTGAAGCTGCATTGGCAGGTAAAGACATTTATGTACAGAAACCAACATCGCTTACAATAAAAGAAGGTCAGTTATTAAGAGAAGTTGTACTAAGAAAAAAAGTTATTCTTCAGGTCGGGACACAACAGCGCGCTATGCCTCAGTTCAGAGTTGCGGCCGAGCTTGTCAGAAATGGAAGGATCGGTAAGTTGCATACAGTTAAAATTGGTCTTCCAGGTGATCCTCCCGGACCGAAAACAACAGAAATGCCTGTACCTAAAAATCTCAATTACAACGCATGGCTTGGATCAACTCCTGAAGTATATTACACAGAAACAAGGGTGCATCCGCAAAACAGTCTGTCTGACCGTCCGGGATGGCTGAGATGCGAACAGTTTGGAGCTGGCATGATCACAGGTTGGGGTCAGCACCATTTCGATTCAGCTGCATGGGGTATGGATACTGAATTAACCGGACCAATCTCGATAGAAGCGGTTGCAGAATTTCCAAAATCGGGAATGTGGGATGTTCACGGAGATTTCATGGCAAAAGCTGAATATAAGAATGGTATAACAATGTATACCAGCGGAGGTTATCCGAATGGTATAAGATATGAAGGTACTGAAGGCTGGATTTTTGTTACCCGTGGAAATTATACAGCATCAGCAAGCGATCCTGTTGTGGCCGGAAGAAACGCAAGAGCACTTACTGCCAGCGATCCGAAAATTCTTAGTTCTGTGATAAAAGAGAATGAGATTCACCTGTATAAAATTGATAATCAGCACGGTAACTGGCTGGATTGCATCAAATCGAGAAAAGAACCTATATCGCCTGTTGAAATTGGTCATCGCACCTGTTCAATATGCCTCATAACTCATACTGCAATGAAGCTTGGAAGAAAGCTGCCATGGGATCCTATTGGCGAGAAATTCGGTAACGACACAGAAGCCAATAAGACTCTATCGCGCGCACAGAGGGCTCCTTACGGAACCGATTATATCAAAATGTAACTTACCGAAATACTGAATTATGAGAAAGCTATTTATATGGACACTATTTATTGCCGGTCTGATGATCGTTTTGCCACTTTCGGCTGCAAAGATCACAGCTGAAAAGGTCGGTTCTAAAATTAATGTAACCATAGGTAATAAGTTCTTCACGAGTTATATCTTCACAGGTGATGAAAAATATCCTTTTTTCTATCCGGTTAACGGACCTGCCTCAGGAGGATCAGTAACCTCAATGCGAAATGGCGAATACCCACATCACAGCTCATTGTTTTTCGGTTGCGACCTGGTTAATGGCGGAAATTATTGGCAGGAAGGACTTGAACGCGGCAGAATCATATCAGTAAATGCCCAGATTCAGAAACAGGGTGGAGACACGGTACTCATTACTGATGAGTGCATCTGGAGCCGTCCTGGTGCCATATCACCTGTAAAAGATACGCGGAAGATACTCATTACATCTCCTTCTGCAACAGTGAGCCAGATAGATGTGGAAATAGTAATGGAGATGCTGATAGATGTGACTATCAAAAAGACAAATCATTCACTCTTCAGCGCAAGAATGGCAGCAGACCTCTCTGTGAAAAACGGAGGCACTATGATCAATGCTGAAGGATTAAAAAGTGAAAAGGATACCTTCGGGAAGAACTCTCCGTGGATCGATTTTTATGGAAAACGTGGTGAAGCAATTGAAGGTCTAGCGATATTTCAGCATCCTTCAAATCCGTGGTATCCATCACCATGGTTCACACGCGATTACGGATTCATGTCACCAACGCCGATGTACTGGCCTGTAAATGATAAGGAAACAGTTATGAAAAAAGGTACGGTGCTCACTCTCCGGTACAGGGTTCTGGTTCATTCGGGGGATCATAATCAGGCTAAAATAGCCGAGGCTTTCGAAAAATACAAAACCGAAAAATAACAAATCCTGTTTTGTTATTCCTCTGTGTATCTCTGTGCTCCCGATGGCTATCGGGACTCTGTGTAACTCTGTGACAGTTCTTTTTAGTTACACAGAGAGACACTGAGAATACACAGAGATCCACAGAGAAATGCTCCGTGAAACTCTGTGTCCTCCGTGGTTAAATGGATTTCAGATTCTTTTTTCCTTCGCCTTGCGATAAATGCAATCATTCATATCACACATCTGACAGGTATAGGGATTGCTTTTCACATTTTTCCCGATTCCTATAATGCCGCTTACCGATTTTACAGGATCCATAAGCGCCGATTCTGTGAGCCTGATGCCACAATAATTATCAGGAATAAGATTAAAAAGCTTATGCTGTTCTTCTACGTTCCATCCGCAATAACCGGGACTATACCTGTTTGTTATCTTCATGCCCGAATCTGCCACATCTTTTTCAAGCTCAGCCTGCATTAGATCGGCTGCTGCCTCAACTATTTCACTTCCGATAACATCAAATATATAGCCACGCAAAAGATCCCTGTCATGCATTGCCTGGCGGCTTCTGACACCAATCTCTGAGCCGGCAGTACATAGGAAAAGTGCTACAGATTCCGATTTTTTTAACTGAGTGAAAACAATATGTTTTATATGGAAATCAGTATTATTTACAATTATTGATTTATTTGCTGTTTCAAAACTGATCCCACTGAATATTCTGTACTCAGCTTTCACATCTGCAACATTCTGAGATTCAATCAATAACTCTTCAATTAGACCTCTGACGAATTCACGGTCATCACCCTCATTGAATCCAATGATATTCTCAATCTGAGAAACATCAAGTTTCAGATCATTAAAGTCAAACTGGAATATCTGGTTATTCATAAAATTAAATTGATTCAATATGAATCTTCCTGAACCTCTACGAGGTACACAATATTTACTACTACAATTTCTACAATACTTAAAGCACTACGTGCTATGCTTTTCATCCTCATAACTTGCCTCAAATCTTTACTCTTAACTTCGCCGTAGGCGATATAGTATTGTAGAACTATTATTAATATCCCCTAGTTCCTCGTAGAGGATAAACATTAATTATTTTCTTTAAAGACCCGACTCTGTCACAAGTCTCTGAACTGCTGCTTCCCATCCCAATGTCATAATATGAATTCCGTTTACACCCATCTTCCCTTTAACAGAATCAATAACCTCAAGAGCGATCTTAATCCCCTCCTCAGGCGCTGATTCACCTGCCAGTTTCATCCTTTGCAATATTTTTTCAGGAACTCTTACACCCGGAACCTTCAAATTAATATATTCAGCCACTTTATAACTCTTAAGTGGAGCAATTCCAATCAGAATAAATACTTTATCGAGAATATTTCTTCTGTCAAGCTGCTCCAGCCATGTGTCAAGTTTTTCAGGTTCAAATATCAGGTTCGTCTGAAAAAACTGAGCCCCGGCATTTACTTTTTTCTGATCTTTTATTGCCTGCAGCTCAGGATCGGAAGCAAATGGCGAAGTAGCAGCACCCAGAAAATAGCGGGGCGGGTTCTTCATCTGTCTGCCATCGAGATATATCCCATCATCTCTCATTCTTCTCAGGATCCAAAGCATCTGAACAGAATCAACATCCACTATATTCATACCCGATATTGGCGAGGATCCCACAATCGCATTGTCTCCTGTCAGGCAAAGAATATTCTTGATGCCAATTGCGTTTAAACCCACTGCGGCAGACTGAAGTCCCGTTCTGGTAGTATCGCGTGAAGTAATCTGAAAGACCGGTTCAGCACCGTGATCCACAGCCACTTTACAGCAGGCAACCGAAGACATCTTAGGACGTGCTGATGATGAGTCGGTAAAATTAATTGCTGTGACATACTGCTTTACGGATTCCAGATCCCTGACAAATTTATCAGTTCCCGAACCAATTGGGGGAGAGACCTCGGTTGCAACAACAAATTCTCCGGACCGGAATTTTTTCTCCAGTTCTGAAACCGGGTCACCTTCTTTAGCAGGATGATAGTCAGAGTCACCCTGCCACCACAATGGCTGACGGATGGTTCTGAAAACTGAATTCCAGACTTCATCCTTTTTCAGCTTATCGCCTGAAATAACAGCATGTACAAATTTACCGGTTCCAACCTTTTTGATCTGCTTCACAACATCGCCCCAGGTTTCTGTTCCGGTTTTATCATAATCGAGCGGTGGCATAACTTCGAGTAACATTTCTGCTCTGCCCGTTTTGAGTGCCCTCTTATAAATAGTGTACCAGATACACTTTCTCGTAGTGTCCACATAGCACATTTTGTCCGGAGTAATACCACCGCAGGGACCATTTCTTAATCCTTTCGGACATTCCATCGGACATATAAAAGCTGTTTCCTGAAGCAGACAGTTGCCGCACATCCTGCAGCCAAAAACCGGACCTTTAATAAGGAGCTCCGTCTTAGCCAAAACTCTTCTTCCGGTTTTTTCCTTTTTAAATGGATAAAAAGCAGGCTGCCATCTGCGTGCAGGTTTAAAAACAGACATGCGGTAAATAATTTAGTTGATATTAATTCCCGGCTGACTGAAAATGGTCAACAAAACGTACTGCATAATCGTCCCTTCCCAGAATAAGATCAGTTGCCCTTACAGCAGCAGTTATCTTTTCAGGGTTCGCAATCGGGCATGTCAGACCATTAATTATTGACAATGTCATGAATGCAGAATTTAAAACTTCCCTGTCTGGTAGTCCGAATGATATGTTACTGGAACCCAGTGTAATATTTAAATCAAGTTTTGTATGAATAAGTCTTATTGTCTCAAGTGTTATAATACAAGCCTGAGGATCAGCACTTATTGCCATTGCCAGAGGGTCAATTATTACGTCTTCTGTTTTTATGCCTTCCCTTATTGCTCGCTCAAGGATTTTTGCGGCAATACGGAGTCTTTTTTCAGGATCGTTGGATATGCCTTCATTATCCATTGTGAGGCCAATAATCGCAGCACCATATTCCCTGGCAATGGAAAGCAGTGTATTCAATGATTTCTCTTCACCATTTACAGAATTAATCAGACATTTTCCACCAGCAACTTTTAAAGCGGCTTCGATTGCTTTCGGGTTGGGTGAATCGAGACAAATAGGAATGTCAAATTTCTCCATTATAGCAAGAACAGTAGCTGGAAGCAATTTCACATCATCAACGCCCGGGAAACCGACATTTACATCCAAAACATCTGCACCGGCTTTGATCTGACTTGCAGCCAGCTCAAGCACATATTCAAAATTGCCTTCCTGTAAGGTGGAAACAAGCTTTTTTCTTCTTGTGGGATTTATACATTCTCCGATTATGACAACCGGGCCCTTTGTATCAATTATTACTTCAGCTTTTCTTCCTCTGAGTATTGTTTGCATTTCAGACTAATTGGTTCTATGATACAAGTTGTTTGAGGTAATTCACAGCGCCCTGAGGATCAGGAGAATAGTAATCTGCCCCTATTTTTATGCAATAATCCATTGTTACAGGTGCACCTCCAACCAGAATTTTTGATCCGGCGTGTTTTTCTTTAATAGCCGTCACAATCTTCTTCATATTCTCCATTGTTGTGGTAAGAAGCGCTGACAATCCTACTACTGCACCCGGATGTTCATCAAGGGCTTTCAGAAATTTTTCTGTTCCAACGTCAACTCCCAGATCAATCACCTCCCAGCCACCTCCTTCGATCATCATTGCAACCAGGTTTTTACCTATATCATGAAGGTCACCTGAAACGGTACCAACAATAAACTTTCCTTTTCGTTTCGTTTCACCGGATTGAAAGAATGGCTTAAGATGAAGCATGGCACTGTTCATTGCTTTGGCTGCCATAAGCATCTGAGGAACATATATTTCTTTTCTGCTGAACTTCTCTCCCACCTTTGCCATTGCAGGTACAAGTGCATTCTCAAGGATCTCATCCGGACTAACACCCTCTTCCAGTGCTCTTCCTGTCAGTTCATCAGCACCATCCTGATCTTTCATATTGGGTGGATAGGGAGATGCTTTGTTTATCTTCCCTAATTCAATGCAATTCGATATTTTATTCAGAATTTCATTCATGGCTTTCCGGTTTTATCGGTTCAGGATTATTCCTTTTAATCCCGAACGCATTTACGACACCAAAATAATCCAATTTCTTCTCTTTCTGGTCAAATATAAAGAATAAATTAAGTTATGCAACCGATTGCACTACTTAATTTAGCAATTTTCATATCCATAAAACGATTAACTTTATCAGAACTAATTATTCAAAAAATGAATATGAAAAGCTTAACCATCCTCCTGGCAATATTTGTAACAAGTGGCATTGCGTTAGCCCAAAACAGTTCGCTGGGTTCATTTCAGAACAGCTCTGATATTGGTAATCCAAAAATGAAGGGATCATCGGCTTATAATCAGGCCGATCAGATATACACCTTAAAGGGTGGTGGCTACAATATCTGGTTTGAAAGAGATGAGTTTCATTTCCTTTACAATAAGATAAAGGGTGACTTCATTATGACAGCCAATTTCGAATTTATTGGCAAAGGTAAAGAGTTGCACAGAAAAACTGGCTGGATGATAAGGGAATCGACAGACGAAAAAGCTCCTCATGCTACGGCCACCCTTCATGGCGACGGTCTGACGGTTCTTCAGTGGAGAGTTTCACAGGGAGCAGCAATGAGAGATCCGCAGGATGAAATTTTTGCGACAGATTCAGCATATAATATTATTCAGATCGAACGCACGGGCAAATTGATAACCATGAGGGCAGCCCATACCGGCAAACCTTTCGATATTGTAGGTTCGCATGAGATGGAAAACCTTTCAGAAGAGATACTTGCAGGTCCGTTTATCTGTTCGCATAATCCCGATTTTTCAGAAGAAGTTAGGTTATGGAATGTCAGAATCGACAAACCAGTACCGGATGGATACAGTTCAGCAAAATCTGGTCCGGTTGGCTGCAGAATGGAAACTATAGATGTATCTGATGGCAAAAGAAGAGTCATCTGGGAAAAAGAGGGAACATTTGAAGCTCCCAACTGGATGCCTGACGGTAAAAAACTTCTGTTTAATATGGGAGGTTCTATTTATAAAATCCCGGTTGAGGGAGGAGAACCTGAAAAACTCAATACGGGGAAAGTAGCCAGAAATAATAATGACCATGGAATTTCTTTCGATGGGAAACTATTGGCAATAAGCAGTTCAGGAGAAGGAACAATTGGTACAAGTTCAGCGGTATGGGTGCTCCCCCTGACAGGAGGAGAACCGACATTAATAACACCAGAGACACCCTCATACTGGCATGGATGGGCACCCAATAATACAGAAGTGGTCTATGTTGCACAACGTAACGGTAAGAATATTTACAACATTTACAAAAATTCAATCAAGGGCGGCAAAGAAGTAGCTCTGACAGATATTAAAGCAGGTGAACATGTTGACGGATGCGAATATTCTCCCGATGGAAAATACATCTATTATAATGGTAGTCACACAGGTACTATGCAGATCTGGAGGATAAAACCTGACGGCACCGGCAGGGAACAAATCACTTTCGATAAGTATAACAACTGGTTCCCGCATATCTCTCCTGATGGAAAATGGATTGCAATAATTTCTTTCCCTCCTGATATTGAAGCAAACAGTCACCCCTCCTATAAAAGGGTAATGCTGAGATTAATGCCTGTATCAGGTGGGGAGCCAAAAGTACTTGCTTTTCTGTATGGGGGACAAGGAACTATAAACGTACCTTCGTGGTCTCCTGACAGCAAACAGTTTGCTTTTGTAAGCAATTCGGGTATCAAATAATTATTTGTGGAATTGACCACGCCATGGCGTGGTCCTACGATTTTACGGAGAAAATATGTAGGGACATGCCATGGCATGTCCCTACGTATATTCTATACATTAATCCGGTTCCGTCAGGATGACATATCCCAATACATCAACCCTACATCATAATGAATTTCTTAACAGGAATTTCACCATAAACCGCATTCAGGAATGGTTTGCCATTTTTTAGCCCAACATTTCCGAATCCGGTTTCTGTTGAAATAAAACTTGTAAAATCACTCGACTGTGAATTAATTAACAGTTCCTGACTGACTGCATCGTAGCTGACACCTGTCAAACCCTGCAACATTCCGTAGCTCGACATTGCTCTTGCATACCAGTGACCGCACTCATATTCATCGAAAGGATTTCTTACTGACCCATCGTACCTGTCACGACAAGCTCTGACTATTTCCAGTGCCTTCTCTTTCTCACCAATCATCATAAGATGTGATGCAACCTGATACTCTATTCCTGTCCAGACTTCATTGCTGTAAACAAATGGAAGAGAAAGCATTCCGCCTTTTGGCCATGAACATAAAAGCAGACCTCCCTCATTGCCGAGAGCATACGAGGGACGCTGGGGATTTGAGTGATCGGAAAGGTCAGTTTTAAAGTTGTATTTATAGACTGAATTAAGATGGCTCGCCACTTTTACTGAATCAATGATATTTTTTAGCCCACACACTTCCGCAATCCATGCCCCGAGGACTCCATCTGAGAGGCAACCCTTACCGTACTGATATTTCGGACCCTCCTTCTGCATTAGTTGCAGAGCTTCATCTGAGTAGCTTGTATTCATAGCAGCTGCTGATGCTTTTACAGGGTCAGGAGCGTTAAGGCCTTCCCATTTGATATTCTGGATAAAATACTCACCATCAAATAATTCAGATTCCATTACGACCTTCCCTTTTGCGTACAGATCCTGGTATTTACTAACATCTTCTCCAAGGAACATTCCCATTTCAGAGATTGCCTTCAGGGCTCCCAGATAAAAGCTGGTGCACATTCCATCCGGTCCCCAGAATTCGATATCATATGTATTATGATGTGGCTCTTCAACAGTTCCTTTCAGTCCGGGATCCCATGTCTTAATACAATAATCCATACTGGTAACTACCATGGGATACATTTTTTTCAGCCATTCGGAGTTACCACTTATCCTCCAGTCTCTGTACATTTTCATGATTCCACCTAATTGCCCGTCTGCCGCAGCATAGAATGTAGTGGCAACCGGTCTGATCGGCAATGCTGATCTGAAAGTCTGATGCCCTTCTTTATCCTGACTTGGGAAAAACTCAGTTTCCCTCATAGTGCGTTCCAGACCGGGAAAGAGATGCGGAATAGCCTGGGCATAATTCCAGACATGAGTGCAGGAACCTGTGCAACAACCGGAATTATCACTGCAACCTTCCCAACTCCATAGTCTGCCATCTGGTTGTCGTAAAATAGTCGGCGACTTAAGAATTGTCAGATTTGCTGCTATTGCTTCTGTTACTTCATCAGGAAGAGTTGTATTATAAAATGTGTTTCTGAAAAGGGCTGATTTGGTATAAAGATCATTATAATTTGTCTTCCAATAGTTTACAACCTCTTCAATGCTTTTAAATTTGCCCGAGTACCATGGTTTATAGAAAGGGTCTTTACAGGAACAGGCAGCAGGATCCTCACATTCTTCTTCTTCCTTTTCCTCTGTCTTACCAAAATTAAGATTTGAGTCCGGAACATACCATGCCATCATCACTCTGATAACTTTTGTTTCCCCCGGACTCAGCGTGAAGGGAACAAATAATGAAGCCCCCGGGGCACCCTTCTCCACCGGAGCTGTACTTCGCGCTTCACCCTTCAATATTGTTTCCCAGGTGATTGTGAGCGGATCCCACCAGCCACCTCTGAACCAGCTATAATCAATTATTGTATTTGCCTCATTTGTAAAAATTGCGAAATCCCCTTTACTCTCAGGCTTATCCTTTATACCTTCTTCCGAAAGGATAAAACCATTTGATATTGCTCTTATCCTGTTTGCACCATTGTTCAGACCCATAAAATTTCTGGAATTATACGAGAAGAGAGCATCAATTTTCGAGGAACCGGTATTTTTGAAGGTGTATTCAACTGACCCGACAGGTAGTGAAGAGTTATCGGCATCAGTTGGAATAAACGGGCTCCAGCCCGTAAGATTTACTTCCAGGGGCAGATCATCATCGCTGAGTTCAATCAGGGCATAGGGAAATCTGGCTCTGAATTTAGCATCCTTAAATCTGGGAAATCCATAACTGGCTCCTGCTGACCCGTTTGCAGAATTAGGTTGGCCAAACTTCTTCCAGTCAGGAACCAGACCCTCAAGAACTTTAGTCCCGTTTGTTAATCCTTTCACAGTAATTGCAGCGAACATACACGGTTCATTATAGACATCAGGTCTGTTTCTGACAGACATGTGCGATATACTACCTGTACCATCTATACAGAACATGCCTGCACCTATACCGCCAATGGGAAAAGCGATGCGATCAAGATTTTTACCAGTGTAGGAACCATTATACTCATGACGTGTATGTGTTTTCATATCTCCCTGATATGAACAGGAAACGACTAACAGACAGGTTAGTAACCATAGATACAAATGATAGGGCGAAGTTCTTTTCATAACGTATTTTTGTTAAATCAGCTTGCCTGAATTTTAACCAGCCTGTCGCAAAGATCTTTTAATCCTTCGGGGGTATTTCCACCGGGTTGTTCAATTGTTGTCCAGCCTCCATACCCTATGTTATCAAGAGCTTTCATAACATTTGCCCAGTTTACATCACCTTCGAGAAGATTTACTTTGAATCCTGCCGATTTGCCCTGCGCATCAGCAATCTTTCTGCTGAATTCCTTAATATGGACTTTTGCCATACGCCTGTTGAGTATTTTTATCCATTGTTCAGGCCAGCCATAAATCAGGATATTTCCGCAGTCAAAATAGAATCCTACGAATGGAGTCCGGAACTGATCAACAAAAGAGGCAGCTTCCATAGGACTTATAAGAAAATTGTTCCAGACATTCTCAAGTGCGATCTTAACCTTAAGATCAATTGCAATGGGAACTACTTTCTTTATCTCTTCAACCGAGCGGCTCCAGCAGTCATCATAACTGACTGTCTCACTTACCCTCCCGGGAACCAGCAACACTGTATCAGCGCCATAAGCTGCAGCATCTTCAAGTGACAATTTCAGTGAAGCAACACCCTGCTCCCTGATTGCCGGATCGGGATCTGAAAGCGGAAATTTCCAGTGATTGGCCCCGCAAACACTAGGGATAGGCAAACCGGTTGCATCGCGGGCTTTCAAAACTTCAGTCCTGTCAAGATGGCTCATTACCTCTACACCATCAAAGCCGGCAGTTTTTGCAGCCTGAAATTTCTCCATAATTGTCTGACCAACACCAATGCTTCCCCACATTATCCCTTTCTTGAGTGTCCTGACAGGGGCAGAAATTAGGTTTGACATCCCGGACAAAGGAGCTGCGGACATCATTGCGGAAGCCAGCAGTGTATTTTTTGTAAAATCTCTTCGGTTCATAGTTTTATAGTTTTAGAAGAATTTCGGATTGCGGATTTTCGATTTCGGATTTAATTACAATTTATAAATCGCTTGAAAATCAATTTATTTACCCCATCCCCAAGGGGAGTAAATTGATTTTCTTCGCTCCCCATGGGGTCGGGGTAAACGAAGAAAATCAATTGGTTTTTATAAGATTAACGACACTCATATTAAATTCTTGTAAATCCGCAATCCGAAATCCGCAATTTTCAATTTACGCCTTAGTTTCAGCACCGATCACCGGGATAGTTTCCGGAATTCCCGGAACAGGACCAAAAGCATATGTTTTCGGGCCAAGGTACATGTCAGAATTCATGACCTCCTCCCAGGTTACATCTTTTCCGGTATAGGCAGACATTCGTCCCATAATAGTTACCAGAGTTGAATTGATTTGTGCTTCAGCATCGTTAACAATATTACCGGTACGAATGGCTGTAACAAGGTTAATGTGTTCCTGAACATACGGGTCGGTGACCTTCCAGGTTGGATCAGTAGAACCCTCTTCAGGTGTGGGGTATGTCCAGACCTCTTCACCCTTTAAATTGTATATTGAACCTTTGGCGTTTGCAAACCCGGTTGAGCCGGTAATTAGCTGTTTTGTAAGGTTGCTGCATCCTGTAATCTGACGTGCAGCACAGTGTGTATGCATTCCATTGTCATAAACATATTCCACACTGAAAAAATCATACTGATCGCCGGTTACACGTCTCTGCCGTCCGCCCCAGCCCATAGCCTTAACCGGGTTTTTCCCTATATACCAGTTCATTACATCTATTTCATGAATGAACTGCTCAACTATATGATCGCCCGATAACCAGCAGAAATTTGCCCAGTTACGAAGCATATACTCCATATCCGACATTCCGGGCTGACGATTTATGACCCATAGAGATCCGCCGTTACGTATTATATGTGCACTTACGATATCACCGATTGCTCCGTTCTGAACCCTTCTCCAGGTTTCCATAAAATCTTTCTGAACACGCCTGATTGTCCCGCTGACAATACAGAGTCCCTGTTGCTTCGCTCTCTCCGATGAAACCATTACCGAACGTGCCCCAACAGGGTCAACTGCGCATGGTTTTTCCATGAAAATATGTTTTCCGGCTTTTACTGCTGCCTCAACATGCTGGGGACGAAAATGCGGTGGTGTGCAGAGCAGGACAATATCAACACCTGCATCGATTACTTTTTCATAATTATCAAATCCCAGGAAACACTTCTCCTCCGGGATCTCAAAATTTTTCTGTGCCTTAAGCTCAGCCCTGCATTTGTCGAGCCGATCCTGAAATACATCGCCTAAAGCCACGATCTCAAGGTTTGGTCCGGCATCGAGAAAATTAATCGCAGCACCTGTCCCTCTTCCTCCACAGCCTATCAGTCCTGCCCTGAGTACTTTCCCGTCAGGAGCCCGGGTAAGCAGTTCAGCAAGTTTTATCTCCTCCTTCTTTGCTGCCCCATCGGCACATGATGACAATAATTGCGATGCTCCCAGTGTACCGAGGGTAGCCAATGCAGTATTAGAGATAAATTTACGACGACTTAGTTCCTCATTTGTTTTCATATTGAAATGTATAAGATAAGGTTTCGTAACAGGTTTGTTAATTGATGAGTTATAAAATTATGCAAAAGAGTTGATAACAGATGAATTATAAGATAAAACATCTCAGTGAAGCAAAAAAGAGAGACTGGAAAATAATTACAGGTCTCTGATCTAATTTACCTCCAGATTCTGCCATTCAGGAAGTTTAGGGAACTTAGCATGTGGTTCAGTCTGATACCACAGACATGTTGA
This sequence comes from Bacteroidales bacterium, assembly GCA_031396165.1. Lineage (GTDB taxonomy): Bacteria > Bacteroidota > Bacteroidia > Bacteroidales > VadinHA17 > LD21. The sequence goes on from JANNKF010000449.1 coordinate 32,793, forward strand.
GGCAATGTCGGATTGCTGTTTAAGATATCTCCCCCCCTGCTTCCATCCCAGATCCTGAATTGTAATTTTCAGATCTGTTTCGAACCGGACCGGATCCATAATGTGCCACCTGTAGAGTCCAAACCGCTGCTGCGACCTGTAAGTCCCATCAGGCCTTATAACCTGGGGAAGACCGGCATAAGGGGTACAGAATTCTGTATACTTACCCTCACGGTCAAAATTGTATGATCCACAGAAATAATCTTCGGTACCGGTACCACAAATTGTCGGGAATTTTGTGTCCCCATCCATAAAAAACTTGATCTCACCTTCACCCCACCAGCCATTATTATTTACTCCCCAGGCGAGGTAGACACCAACATACTGACCTTTGCCTTTGATACCGTCGTTAATTGTATAGACGGATGATTCGTTGGTATTTGATCTGCGGAACTGGGCATGAAAATAACCGGCATCGGCAGGTACTTCGGTTAATGTATAATCAACCTGATAATAAAGAGTCATTGCATCGGCATCATTCACATTCTCCATTGTAATTCTGCATTTTTTCCTGAAGGGCATCACCCAGTATGAGTTAAATGCACTTCCCGGGTTAACACAGATTGCAGATGAAACAAGAGGTGAGTACTCGTTCCAGCCCATGCCAAAGAAATCACCAACCGGACATTCAACAGATGGTTCAGTTTCATCATCCCAGTAAATTCTGAGTATCGAGAACCGCCATTTACCTGTTGGTGTCATCCAGATGTGTTGTATTGCTCCTGAACCGGTAATCTCCGCCATGGTAAAAGTCTCACCCGGCTTAATTCTCACATACGGGTTAACTTTCCATCCTTGTCCCAGGTCGCGTGCGGCATTAAATGCATTGGCAGTATTGGGTTTGTCTTTATCGGCAGGGTCGGCCATACCGGCTTTTCCTTTTTCGCCCGAGAAATTTTCAGGGCTTATAGAACGTGTTTTTGCATCTGATAACCTGTAAAGATTACCCATATTCATATCGAGTCCGTTAAACCGCGACTGGGAATAGGCCAGAATTGGTAACAGAATGAAAATAATTGTTAAACAGAGAGTTCTTTTCATATCTATAATTATTAATTGTATGTGAAAATATCGTGTCAATCATTTCTAAAATTAATAATTTATTATGAGTATCCGGAATGAATATTAATTTATTAAAAATTATGAAATGATTGAA
>JANNKF010000462.1:0-2012 GCA_031396165.1 Bacteroidales bacterium
GAAATATCCAAATTCCAGCATAGAGCCATTTCTTTTCCATTTTTCTTTCAAGCCCTATATTCAGCATCATGGTAACAAAAATAAAAAGTACCATAATGGCTCCGGCATAAATTATGACTTCAAGCGCTGCGATAAACGGTGCGTTCAGCAAGTAAAATATGACAGAAATTGCCAGAAGCGATAAAATCAGGTAAAGTAATGCATGTATGGCATTCCTCCCGGAAATCGCCATAATTGTGGAAACTATTGCTATTATAGCTGCTATATAGAAAAATACATCCATCTTTTCATAGTATTAATTAAGGCATCAAATCTTTAATATCAACCGGCACCTCCTCATTTTCTCCTTCACCCTTCCTTTTTACTCCCATATCAACACCTGCATTTTTATAAAAATTATAACCCGGATATTTTCCTTCCCCGCTGATGAGCAGATGTTCCTTTTCGTAAACCATATTTTGCCTGTCATATTCTGCCATTTCAAAATCGGGTATCAATTGAATGGCATAGGTTGGACAGGCTTCTTCGCAGAACCCACAGAAAATACATCTTGAAAAATTGATCCTGAAAAACTCGGGATACCGTCTTCCGGTTTCATCTTCTGCAGCCTGAAGTGAAATACAATCGACAGGACAGGCGGCTGCACAGAGATAACAAGCAACACATCTTTCCTTATTTTCTGCATCCCGGGTCAGAACAATTCTTCCCCTGTAACGCGGAGGCAGGTACGGCTTTACCTCCGGGTATTCCACAGTTTCCGTTTTGTGGAAAATATGAAGAAACGTTAGCCAAATACTGCGTAGAATGCTGAACATACAGGTTAATATTTAATTGTATAGTATCATTTTAAAAATATCAGAACTGCTCCGGTTATCAGGATGTTAAGCAACGACAGGGGCAGTAATATTTTCCATCCAAATTCCATCAGCTGGTCATACCTGGGTCGGGGTAACGATGCACGAAGCAGGATAAACAGAAAAATGAACATGAATGTCTTGAATAAAAACCAGAAAACCGGAGGAAGAAAAGATGGTCCCAGCCAGCCGCCGAAAAACAGGGTGGTAATAATTGCTGAAATCAATGTTACACCGAGGTATTCACCTACAAAAAACATCCCGAATTTCATCCCGGAATATTCTGAATGATAGCCGGCTACAAGTTCACCTTCCGCTTCAGGGATATCAAACGGAAGCCTGTGTGTCTCTGCAAGTCCTGCAATCAGGAACACAACAAAACCAATAAATTGTGGCACAATAAACCATCCGTCCCTTTGGGCTTCAACGATTGAGTTAAAGCTGAAACTGTCGGCCATCATGACAACTCCCATCAGCGAAAGTCCCATGAATACTTCATAAGTAAGCATTTGGGCCGAGGCTCTCATTGCACCGATTAAAGAATACTTATTGTTTGATGCCCAGCCACCCAGAACAATGCTGTAAACCCCAAGTGATGAGTTTCCAAGGAAAAACAGTATCCCGATATTGGAGTCGAATACATAAAAATTTGGACCAAAAGGGATGACGGCAAATGTGAGAAGTATGGTAACCATCAGTATTCCGGGAGCCATTATAAATACAGGTTTGTCTGAAAACGGGGGGACCCAGTCCTCTTTAAAGAATAATTTAATCGAATCGGCAATTACCTGGCCAAGACCAAACGGACCTACACGATTTGGGCCCAGCCTGTCCTGCCAAACGGAAAGAAGCCTGCGCTCAACCCATATCAGTCCCGCTGCTATTGTTAAAGCGATGGTAAGTACTCCTGCTATGTTTAATAATTCTTTCATCAGCAGATTTTATATTTCATAAAATTTTCCGCGGCCAGGCAGATCAATAAATGGCATTCCGGGTAATTTCACAGACAATCCGGCCATTCCTTGCCTAAGACTGTTTTCAATCTTTACTTTTATCTTCAGCCCAGCCCCAGGGCACGGTGAGCGGGGTGGTCGTATCGGCGAACTTGACGAGGTGGCCGTTCTCGCGCGCGCGTTCGAAGAGCGCGAGGTTGTCGTC
>JANNKF010000466.1:0-8787 GCA_031396165.1 Bacteroidales bacterium
GGAAGAGCCGGCGAGACTTACAACATTGGAGGTAATAACGAGTGGAAAAATATTGACCTGATATTGCTTCTTTGCAAGATCATGGATAAAAAGCTTAACCGCCCGGCAGGCACTTCTGAAAAACTCATAACCTATGTGAAAGACAGACCGGGACACGATCAGAGGTACGCAATAGATTCATCAAAGTTACAGAAGGAACTCGGATGGTCTCCAATTCCCAGCTTTGAAGATGGTCTTGAAAAAACAGTAGACTGGTATCTCTCAAACTCAAAATGGCTTGAAAATGTTTTGTCGGGAGATTACGGAAAGTATTATGAAACAATGTATTCGGGAAGATAATTCCGGATTCAGATGATTCTTTTTAAACGGGCTATCAATTCATCACCGAGAGCCCGTTTTTGTTTTATATGATCCTGAATAGCAATAACAACACTGTTTGACTCAAACTCACCCCTTACCTGCTCAAAATCAAGTTTTTTAACATCATCTCCTCCGTCAATCCCAAATCCCGTCATTGAAGAAAGAGTAAACTCTTTTCTTGCATCTTCATAGAGAAGATTATCAAGGCTGATAACACTTTTCATCCAGTTCTCGACAATTCCGATCACATCCCGGGCTGTTAATTTATTAACAGTAATTCCGGATTCCTCTTCAATTCTCTCGCATGCCCATGTCCAGTCCCAGTCGTAATATGAATCCTGCATTTCCTGAAACGAATCTGTCAGGCTTTCGATCGATGTTACCGATCCCGATTCAATTCTATCAAGGAGCCTGTCCGTTTCTGTTTTCGGTGTAAGTAAACCTGCGAGGTCTACCCATTCACCCTTACCGGTATGCTGGTCAGGCCGGAGCCTGTTTCTAAGCTCATCATTTGTTCCGGGCTCAAGATTTTCCAGCCTTTTTATAATTGAGTTACCGAGAAACTTATTAATACCGGTCTGATAAAGCTCAATCCCGCGTTCGAGGGAAGCCCTTGATATCTTCATTCCGTTATAAAACAGAAAAGGTTCGGCTCCGGAATTCTCTTTTTTTATTTTTATCAGAAGGTTCCTGCCATCAATCATTTTTCTGATAGTATAGGGACTCAACAGGTTGAAGTTAACCTGGTCGATCTTTGAGGGATCTTTCCTTTTATCGCGCAGGGGCCATTTCTGGGCATCCCGTATTGTACCCACACTTCTCAGGTTTATACCCGGAACAAGTATACTCTCATCATTACTCTCAATAAGATATGAGAATGGCAGTGAGGTCGTATCCAGGTTCTTATAATGACGGCCCATTACTAGCGTGAATGGACCTATGCGTGCGGGCCACAACAAGTATGAATTGCTTGTTGTTTTTGACCCACGCTCCATAATGCCCTGATGTATGGGACCAAGTTTATACATATGATTGCTCTGGTTCGAACCGCTTCCGGCATTCATAAATGAGAAGATCCCGGCTATCAGCAGAGTTGATTTATGATGAGTAACTGTATATGGACCGGCAAATATCGAACATGCTTCACCATGATAACCTGCGCAGTTCGCAAAGAAGAGGGAGTTTTCTGCTGAATAGTGTTTGGCAAGAACACAGCCCTGTCCGATAAAACATTTATCGATAAGTGTTGACTCGGTGACTACAGAACCGGAACATACGATAAAATGCTCCATAATTACTCCAGGTCCGATAAAAACAGGATCTGCTTCACAGCTGTTTACCGAACCCTCGTTAAGCGTCATAGCGCCGTCCGCATGACTGAAAGGTGCAAATCTTACATTACGGATCCTGCTACAATTGAAGATCCTGGAACCATAGCCTATTGTTCCGGTATCCGAAGAATGTGATGAAGAATAATCATCAACCATTTTCTCAATTATACTAACAGCTTTACTTCTGTGTCGGTAGAGAGCAATAATATATGCCTCGTGAGCTGAAAGCCTGTCCCAGATTTTTACAGATCTTCCGCCGGTTTCATTTAATACCGCAACTGATGTACCATTCCCGAATAACGAAGTACCTTCGGTATGAATTTTACCGCAGTTCTTTATAACAACCTTATCTTCAATGGTATAATTTGCAATATAATCGCCTATATTATTTATTATAACATTTGAACCGATCGTACAGTTATGTAAACGGGCATTTAAAATTCCACTTGGTACAGAGACACCAGATTCATCTATATATGGTTCATTGAATACACCGAGTGAGATATCCCCGGAAAAAATCACATTTATACAACCGGAGGGATTAAAACCATCTCTGACTCTGATCCTCTTCCAGTCGTTACAACTGCAGCCATTTGATCTGAGGATCTCTGTTTCAGACGTAGTAAGGTTCCGATAATTACCCTGGAGTATCATCTTAGATGGGAGGATTTCCTATTCAACCGTAACAGACTTTGCCAGGTTTCTTGGCTGGTCGACATTACAGCCTCTGAGAACGGCTATATGATATGAAAGAAGCTGAAGCGGGATAACAGCAAGGAGACCTGAGAAGGCAGGTATTGTTTCGGGAACTTCGAGTACATAATCAGCCATTTTTCTGATGATCTCGTCACCCTCGGTAACAATAGCTATTACATTCCCTTTTCTGGCTTTTATCTCCTGAATATTGCTTATTATCTTCTCATAAGTGTCATCTTTTGTGGCAACAACTACCACTGGCATATTTTCGTCAATTAGTGCGATGGGACCATGTTTCATCTCTGCGGCCGGATAACCTTCGGCATGAATATAAGAGATCTCCTTCAGTTTCAGTGCACCTTCGAGGGCAACAGGAAAGAGGTAGCCTCTTCCAAGATAAAGTGCGTTATGGGTGTTCTGAAATATTTTAGCCAGTTCCAGAGCTTTCTCATTTACCTTAAGTGCATTTTCGATCTTTCCCGGTATAGCAACCAGTTCAGTAATAAGGTCTTTATACGCTATCTCTGAAATTATCCCTTTCTTGAATCCGATTTCAAATGCCATCATGGCGAGTACTGTAACCTGAGAAGTAAATGCTTTTGTTGATGCAACACCTATTTCGGGTCCTGCGTGAGTATATACTCCGGCATCAGTCTCTCTCGGGATGCTACTACCCACTACGTTGCATATTCCGATCACTTTGGCGCCTTTTCCCTTTGCCAGTTTAATTGCTGCCAGAGTATCTGCTGTTTCACCACTCTGACTTATTGCAATTACAATATCGCCCTTCTTGATAATGGGATTCCTGTATCTGAATTCGGAGGCATACTCCACTTCCACAGGTATTCTGGTATATTCCTCAAAAAGATATTCCCCCAGCAAACCGGCATGCCATGAAGTTCCGCAGGCAATTATAATAATCCTCTCCGACTGCGCCAGTGTGTCAATAACGTTGTGCAATCCACCCAGCCGTACACTGGAATGGTCCGGCAAAACCCGTCCCCTGAATGTGTCGTGAATTGCCCTGGGTTGCTCGAAAATTTCCTTAAGCATGAAATGCTCAAAACCCTCCTTGTCAATCTCCCCTATTTTCAGGTCGATCTCTTTTACCTCGGGTTGAATCTTCTCAGTTCTGATAGTTTTAAGTACCAGTTCATCTTTTTTGATTATTGCAAGATCGTCGTCGTTAAGGTAGATTACCCTTTGAGTATATTCAACGATTGGTGTTGCATCGGAAGCGATAAAATTTTCTCCTTCACCCACACCAATAACCAGTGGGCTACCCTTTCTGGCAGCAAAGAGCCTGTCGGGTTCCTTTGTACAGATTATTACCAGGCCATAGGCTCCTTCAACCCTGTTCAGGGCCAGTGTAATTGCCTGTTCTGCTGTAAGATCACCTTCGAGGTACATGTGCTCGATAAGGTTTGCAAGCACTTCGGTGTCTGTCTGACTGGTGAATTTTATACCTCTTCCTTCCAGATGTTTCTTCAGGAGGGAATAGTTCTCGATTATGCCGTTATGGACTACAATGAAATTGCCCTTATAAGAGACCTGGGGATGCGCATTAAGCTCATTGGGTTCACCATGAGTTGCCCATCTGGTATGCCCCATCCCTGTGGTTCCGTTAAAACTCGAACCATTTACCATCTCTTCGAGATCCTTTACCCTGCCGGCGCATTTAAAAATCTTTGTCTCTCCATTTACAAGAGCCAGACCTGCCGAATCGTAACCACGGTATTCGAGTCTTTTCAGACCATTTATAATAATATTCTTTGCTGGCTGTGAACCTATATATCCAATTATTCCGCACATAATGAATAAGTATTAAATCATCAGGTACGAAGGTAACTATTTTGGTTCACAAAATCTAGAACTTAGTATATGTTAGATCAAATTTTACCTGAGATTTACTGGCATTTGCCTTTAGGATTACATTTGTCGTTCCCCCTAACTGAAATAATTCAAGTTCAGGCTTAATTTCACCGGTTGCATCTTCGAGGTATTTCTGCACATAGCCAGGGATATTAAAATTATAGTTCACGGCTGTGGTATCTATTTGCCCGTCAAAGAATGAAGGATTTGATGAGTTATAATCGGAAATTAAATATTTCGTACCGCTTTTGGATCTGTATCTGAGGAACAACTGGGATGGAGCTGCAGAAATATCATAAAGATCACCATCGATATGAACCGGAACTGTAAGCCGGGCCTTGTTAACTGCAATATTATCGAAAGCAGGATCGTTTTTTAAAGATTCAAGCCCGGGTAAAATTATCCTCGTATAAACTCCATTAAGACTTTGAAGGTAAGACAAAGTATCGCTGTAACCATCATTTATATGCGGAATCCTTTTAACAGGTTCGGCAGTTGTAAAATCATGCGAGATCTTGTTATATGATGCATTAGTGTTTTTGGCATCCAGAATAAAATAAAATTCCTTTGGCGCAGCTGCCTCATCGTGCATAAATAATACGATATAATTATTATAGTATCCGGCGTTTGAAGGAATAAGACTTATTGTAACAAGAAGGGGATCTGTGGAGGGTGTCATCTCGAAATACAATCCTTTAAAAAATGCCCTGAAATCAGGTTTGTTATTGTTATGAAATAATTTAGCTGTATCGCGGGTCAGATATTCCCCGAAAGAAACCGGCAAATTTATTTCTATATCATTTATAGTATCAGCTTTGAGTGCAGGAAGAACAATATTGTCAACAGTGTAACCTGTAAGTGGCACTTCCCTGTTTGAATAATACTCTTTATCTGTATAGATCTGTTCTGAAATCTCGGAGAGTTTAATTGTATGAATTACATCAGGTGCTCCTCCCCCTTTTACATCATACAGATGGAGGATCAACTTCACAGAATCAATTACAAAAGGAAGATCGTCCCATATAGGTCTGAGCCTTATCTGAGTTACGAAGCCAGCAGTTGTGGTGCCAAAGTAAGGATCATAGGTCTGTCCGAGGTAAGAAACCTGCGGATGGTCTGAAGCTATCGAATCGTCATACATAGTAAACGACCTGGCTGTAAGGGTATCAATGCCTCTTGTAATAACAAAATCGCTTCCAGGTAATAGTCCTGCCCCGATTCTTGTCGGATCCCCTTCACAGGAGGTAACAAAGAACACGACCAGAATAATAACCGGCAGGCTAAAGAACTTATTTATAAAGGAATTGACAGATTCAAATCTGCAGGGGTACTGAAAAATATTATAATATCTTGTCATAAAAATCATTATAGGCATCAATGTATTCGGTCTCATCCTTAAATTCAAGAACCGGTTTACTAATTGTACTTAAATATTTGGTCAGCTCTTCATTAATATTTTCGCTTCCGATAATGATTCCGTCAGAATACTTAATTGCCAGTTTTGACACATTAACAAAATCCGGTTTCTTAACCATTTTAAGATTTTCCCCGTCTATTCCGTCGAATCGCAGTTTGTCAGCGAATGTTGATCTAAACGGATTTTTAAAATCATTATTGTAAACCGAATAGATAATTTTGTAATCGTGGAACAGGGGATCATCGTTGTAAATGCTTCTGAGATAAACCGGAACAAGTGCTGACATCCATCCATGGCAATGAACAATATCCGGTGCCCAGCGCAATTTTTTCACTGTTTCAATTACTCCACGCGCAAAGAAAAGCGCGCGTTCATCATTATCTTCAAACTCGTTTCCTGCAGCATCGCTGATAATATACTTTCTCTGAAAATAATCATCATTATCAATAAAATAGACCTGCATACGGGCCGATTGTATTGATGCAACTTTAATTATAAGAGGGTGATCGGTATCATCAATAATCAGGTTCATTCCCGAAAGTCTGATTACCTCATGAAGCTGATTCCGTCTTTCGTTAATACAACCATACCGCGGCATAAAAGTCCGGATTTCCTTGCCCCTTTCCTGAATGCCCTGGGGAAGATATCTTCCGATCTTCGACAGTTTTGTCTCACCTAAGTATGGAGTGATCTCTTGTGAGATGAATAAAACCTTCCTGCTTTCCATTTATTTTTCCCGCTGGATATACCATTTCGATATAAGGTGCAAAGATAATAATAAAAATTTACATAATAATATATAGTTGTGTCGCAGTAATTTTAAAGAATCTTTTTATAAAATGAAATAGTTAAGTTTACGTTTGCATTATATTTTAAAACATGAAAGTAATAAGTACCGTTTCCGGGATTAAGGACCAGCTAATGAAGTCGCGTCTTCACCCCTTGGGTTTTGTCCCGACGATGGGAGCTCTTCACGAAGGACACCTTGCTCTGGTAAGTTCTGCATCGGCACAATGCCCCCTGGTTGTAGTCAGCATTTTTGTAAACCCGACCCAGTTTAACGATAAGAACGACCTTAAAAATTACCCAAGAGATATTGAAAGGGACAAGTTACTGTTAAGCAAGATCCTCCGTGAAAATGATATTGTATTTACTCCTTCAGTTGAAGAGATCTACCCTGAAGAGGATAAAAGGGTATTCAGTTTTGGTAACCTCGACAAGGTTATGGAGGCTGCACACCGTCCTGGTCATTTCAACGGTGTGGGCCAGGTTGTAAGCAGATTATTTGAAATTGTAAAACCCGATATTGCAATTTTCGGACAGAAAGATTTTCAGCAACTTGCAGTTATAAAGGAGCTTGTGAGACTCACAGGTGACAAAGTAAAAATCATCGGACATCCGATTATCAGGGAAAAGGATGGTCTAGCAATGAGTAGCCGCAATATGCTCCTTGAACCGGAAATCAGAAAAAATGCTTCTGTTATTTTCAGAACATTATCGGCCGCATCGGAAATGATAAATTTTCATGATATTTCCGGGATTAAATCTTTTGTGAAAAAAATGATAAACAGCGTGCCAGGATATGAAGTCGAATATTTTGACATTGTTGACAATTCTGAGCTGGTTCCTGTTGATTTTAAAAGTGAAATGCAAAACAGTAAAAGTTACTATGGGTGCATAGCTGTAAAAGCAGGAAAAGTAAGGCTTATAGATAATATTGAGATAGCCTTTGACTGAATCAAAAGGTTAATTACCTTTGCTTTTTATTTGTATCAACACGATTTGTGCTATGTTAATTGAAGTTTTAAAATCAAAGATCCATAGGGTCACGATAACCGGTGCTAACCTTAACTATATAGGAAGTATTACAATTGATGAAGATCTTATTGAAACAGCAAACCTGATTGAGAACGAAAAGGTACATGTTTTGGATCTCAATAATGGTGAACGCTTTGAGACTTATGTAATTAAAGGTACCAGAGGTTCAGGTGAGATCTGCCTTAACGGTGCCGCTGCCAGAAAAGTTCTCCCCGGCGATGTAGTTATAATTATGTCTTTTGCCCAGATGGATTTTCAGGAGGCAAAATCGTTCAGGCCAACAATAATTTTCCCTGATACATTAACAAACAAACTTATCTGACTTTGAAAAAGGGTATCCTGCAGACATTAAAGTTTTTAGCTTTCTTCGGAGTCGGATTGGCATTAATGTGGCTGGCATTCAGGTCTGTGGATTTTAACCGGCTTGGTATGGAACTTAAAAAAGCTGACTTTTCATGGTTACTCCTGTCTGTTTTTTTTGGATTGGTTGCTTTTTTAAGCAGGGCCCGAAGATGGGTTCTTTTAATAAACGCGCTGGGATACCACCCTTCGTTCCCCCATTCATTCTACGCACTGATGACGGGCTACCTTGCAAATCTTGCCCTCCCCAGGGTTGGAGAGATTACACGGTGTGTTGCACTTGGTAAAAAGGAAAAAATCCCTGTCGACCAGCTTATTGGTACTGTCGTAATTGAAAGGACAATAGATTTTATCTCTCTCATGATAATAATGATAGGGCTATTGATTGTCAGTGGCGACCAGGTTGCAATGTTTATGAAAGAAAGCATTCTATTACCTATAGAACAAAAAATAATTGCAATTTTCGGTTCAACATGGATCCTCTGGGCTGCTCTCCTTGTAACAGGAGTTGTTTTTCTTGGCTTTATTATCGGGTACAGGCACAGCTTAAGGAAAATACGGTTCTTTGCAAAAATGTTCGATCTTGCCAGAGGAATCATAAATGGTCTGAAAACAATTACCAATCTAAAAAGAAAATGGGAGTTCATCTTTCATTCTGTCTTTATCTGGCTCAACTATGCGCTTATGACCTGGGTTGTTGTTTTCTCACTCGATGTCACCTCTCATCTTACATTTGGCGATAGCATCTTTCTACTGGTAATCGGTGGATTGGCAATGTCAGCACCCATTCAGAGCGGATTTGGAGCATTTCATTATATAATTTCCAGGGGACTTCTTATAGTTGAAGGCATTCCACTCGAGGACGGTCTTGTTTATGCCCTCCTCACACATGAATCCCAATTGATATTTGTTGTAATAGTTGGAGCGTTTTCC
>JANNKF010000009.1:0-32145 GCA_031396165.1 Bacteroidales bacterium
GGCACGTGTTCGAATTGTTCCAGGAATTTATCGAATCCGGGACCGGGAAAAGCTTTGCCCAATCCTAAAAAGATTGCAGCGCCACCGGCAATCCAGAACATATCAAATCCCCGCAGGGCATCAAGAGAATGGAGCCTTTTAAAGGCAGTTTTTTTCTCTTTTTCCATTAGTGAAATATCAGATTAATAATATTCAGGATTTTCCTGATTCTAAGCTACATTAAAATCCTTAATTATATGTATTCAGAATTAAACAAATCTACTATTTTAACCGAATCAAAGCAATAATAGATGCCGTCTCATTTGAATACTTATTTTTGTCAGCTATAAACCCGCAAATAATGCCCTCAGAAAATCACCTGCTCCAGGAACGTGTAAATCTTTTTGATGGAATATCAATGGTAGCCGGTGCAATGATTGGCTCGGGTATTTTTATTGTAAGTGCCGATATTGCCAGAAGTGTAGGTTCACCGGGATGGCTGATGGTGGTTTGGCTTATTACCGGACTTATTACAATCATTGGTGCATTAAGTTATGGAGAACTGGCTGCAATGATGCCAAGTGTTGGAGGACAATATGTTTACCTCAGGGAATCCTATCATCCATTGATTGGGTTCCTGTTCGGCTGGACTACCTTCCTCGTAATTCAATGCGGATCAATAGCAGCGGTTGCGGTAGGGTTTGCAAAATTCAGTGGTGTTATCTTCCCATGGATTTCTGAAACAAATATACTTTTCAATATTGGTGCTTTGAACATTACTTCTACACAGTTTGTAGCTATTGGATTGATTGTATTTCTTACCTGGTTGAATACCAGGGGCATAGTAACTGGAAAGATTGTGCTCAACATCTTTTCCTCAACAAAAGTAATTGCACTTTTAGGCTTTATTATTGTTGGTCTTGTAGTTACCAAAGGAATAACATCATTTGAAGTCAACAAAGCTGTTTTCTGGCAGGCATCCCAAATAGGCGAGGGTAATTCTATGATTCCCATTGCAGGTTTTGCTCTTATTGCTGCAATTGGAACGGCACTTGTAGGATCATTATTTTCGGCCGATGCCTGGTATAATATTACTTATATCTCCGGTGAAGTGATAAATCCAAAACGGAATGTTCCTCTAAGCCTTCTTTTTGGTACCTTGCTTGTCTCATCCCTTTACCTTGTTGCCAACCTTGTCTATATCAGAATTTTGCCGCTTCACGGGTCACCCGACGGGGTGGATGCAATTGCCCGGGGAATCCAGTATGCCACCGACGACAGGGTCGCCACATCGGTTATGAGTGTAATAATCGGAGACTATGCTGCAATTATTATGGCTGTATTTATTATGATTAGTACATTCGGGTGTAACCATATTATGATTCTTGCTGGACCAAGGGTATATTATGCAATGGCAAAGGATGGTCTTTTCTTTAAAAAGGTGGGGAAACTCAATAATAAAGGCGTTCCTGCATTCGCACTGATCCTTCAGGGAGTATGGTCTGTACTCCTCTGCCTTTCAGGAACATATGGCAATCTTCTTGACTATGTAATTTTTGCAGTACTTCTGTTCTTCACCCTTACCATTCTGGCAATTTTTATCTTAAGGAAAAAAAGACCCGATATTGCCAGACCTTACAAAGCATTCGGATATCCTGTAATTCCGGGGTTGTACATTATTACTACATTCATAATTATGGTTATTCTTCTTATCTATAAACCGAACTACACCTTCCCGGGACTGGGAATTGTTCTTTTGGGAATACCAGTATTTTATCTCTGGAGAAAATTTGCAAAACCAGAGGAGAAGGATGAAGAAATGATTCCATAACCTCTACGAGGTATTAGTTAATTATAGTGTATCTAATTGTTCTACAATACCATAACCGCTACGCGGTAATATTTGCCAATCTAACAATCATACTGCCCGTGAAACATTTCTTTCTACAATTCTTTATAGTTTTTGCTGAATGATTTGTCGGTGATAACTTTGCCAGTGGAATAAATATTTTTACAATTCTTTACGGTTTTTGCTGAATGATTTGTTGGTGAGAACTTTGCCCGTAGGGCATTTAGTATTGTAGAACATTTGTAACGGTATTGATATTTATTGCCTGTAAGGCATAAGGAAGCAAAGAATTATTACCTTAGTATGTTGATTAAGTGTAAAAACAACACGTATTAAATTTTCATATATTCGTAAACCTGATAACTTATCCTGTTATGAGAAAATGTCTATTCCTCTCTTTTGTTGCAGCAATTATTTTATTTGGTTGCACGAATAAAAATGCTTCAAATCAGCTCGTTGAATTTGGTATTATCCAGAATCCATCAGCAGAAATCACTGATGGTTCAGTTGTGAAAGGGTGGACTTTCGATGCAAGGGCCAGGAATGTGATTCACTTTTATGATAATGTGGCTCATTCAGGTACAAAAAGCCTTTTTATTGATGCCGGTAGATTAGCCCCGGGACGCTGGAGTTCAAAAGTGCTGCTCAAACCCTGGTCAAAATATCGCTTTACCGGTTGGATAAAGACTGAAAATATTGTTTCTGCAAATGGAAAAGGAGCAGGCTTCAGAATGGAAGGTCTTGAGGTTGATCCTAAAGCTTTTTCCGGAACGAACGACTGGACACAGGTGTCGTACGAATTTGAAACAGGTAATAATGACTGTGTTACAATAGCCTGTGTGCTTGATGTCGAAAGGACCGGGAAAGGAAGAGTTTGGTTCGATGATATGAATGTGGAACTGATTTCTTCGGAAAAAATTTCCACAGACATTATGATAAACACAGAAATTAAGACTGAACCAATGCCTGTTTATATCTATGGTCAGTTTATTGAACACCTTGGGCGATGCATTTACGGAGGGATCTGGGCTGAAATGCTGGAGGACAGGAAATTCTGGTTTGTTCCGGGTACCAGAGAATCGGTCTGGAGAATTCGTGGTGAACAAAGCTTACTTTCGATGGATACCAGAGAACCATTTACGGGCATTCAGACACCTGTTATTGAGTCGAATGGCAATAAAAAGGCAATTTTATTCCAGGAAAATCTTGGATTGAGGGAAAACCTTGATTATACCGGAAGAATTATTCTTAAAGCCAGCTCCGGAATTCAGAATGCCATAGTGACACTGAAATGGGATGACAAAACAGAAGTAGTTGAAATAAAAGGCCTTACAAACAAATTCGCAACATATCCTCTCAGCTTTAGATCAACAACTCTTGTTCACGATGCAGTACTTTCAATAGAGCCGGTTGGTAATGGCAAATTATGGGTAGGTACTGTTTCACTTATGCCCTCAGATAATATTGAAGGATTCAGAACGGATGTAATGACTTTACTTCGTGAACTTAACTCACCCGTTTACCGCTGGCCCGGTGGTAATTTTGTAAGCGGGTATAACTGGAGAGACGGTATTGGGGATCGTGATAAACGTCCGCCAAGGAAAAACCCGGCATGGCAGGGAGTGGAAGCAAATGATGTTGGCATTCACGAGTTTATGAAGTTCTGTGAATTACTTAACACTGAAGCTTATATTGCAGTAAATGCCGGGCTGGGTAACTCCGATGAGGCAATGGCTGAAGTTCAGTATACTAATAGCGGTGAGAACACTCCGATGGGCAAACTGCGCGCATCTAATGGTCATGAAAAACCCTGGGGTGTAAAATGGTGGTCAATAGGCAATGAGATGTATGGCAACTGGCAGCTGGGTCATATGTCGACAGAACAGTTCGTTGCAAAAAATAATGACTTCGCCGACAGGATGCGATCTGTAGATCCTTCAATTAAGCTGATTGCAGTGGGTGACCTGGGCGACTGGGACAAAATGGTTCTTGCAAATTGCTCCGATAAAATGGATTATATAAGTGAACATTTTTATAAGCAGGATTATCACGGCGGAGGTTTAATGACACACGTAAAACAGATACCTGATGCCATCAGAGAGAAAGCTGTTGCCCACAGGGAATACAGGAACACGATCCCCGCCCTGAAAGGGAAAGATATCAGGATCTGTATGGATGAATGGAACTACTGGTACGGGCCACATATCTACGGCGAACTTGGAACCAGGTATTTCTTCAGGGATGCTATGGGAATTGCTGCCGGAATTAATGAATTTTCGAAAAATTCCGATATAATTTATATGGCGAATTATGCCCAGACTGTCAATGTAATAGGCTGTATTAAAACAAATACTACTCATTCCGTATTTGATGGTACCGGAGAGGTACTTAAACTTTACCGTCAGAAATTCGGTTTTATACCTGTTGAGATCAGTGGTGAGACCCGTCCGCTTGATATAGGAGCAACACTCACTTCCGGCGGTGATACCCTGACAATTTCCGTAATTAATCCGACATGGGAAGCAGTTGAATTTCCTCTTAACGTAACAGGAAATTCGATTTCCTCTGATGCTGAGATCTGGAAAGTCACTGCACCTGACGATATGTCGACGAATGAACCGGGCAGGGAACCAGTAGTTATAATCGAAGGGCCTGAACTTTTAAAATTCAGCAATAAACTGAAGGTCGGTCCGGCAAGTATTACGATTTTCAGAATTCCTTTGGAGAAGAACTAAAAAAAAATAACCACGGAGGGGCACAGAGTTTCACCGATCAGGAACACTGAGTAACAAAACAGTGAAACTCCGTGAAACTCCGTGATCCCGATTGCCATCGGGACCGTGGTAAAAATGCATAAAGGAAGAGGTGACGGGATAATGGGTGAATTCTTTGCGAAATTTGCGAGAACTTTGCGTTATTTGCGGTTAATGGATTTAATTTTCTGTCAATGTTCCCGGAAGAATTTAAAAATAGGATTTATACTCAGAAATATATTGATGCTGAGGCTCTTCTGAAGGCGTTGGGAGAACCATCACCTATCAGTATACGTTTAAATTCTGCAAAATGGGATAAAAAACCATTAAACGCAGAACCAGTATCCTGGAGTGAAAATGGTTATTATCTGAGGTCACGTCCCTCATTCACCCTCGATCCTCTGTTTCATTCCGGCTGCTACTACCCGCAGGAGGCTTCAAGCATGTTCATTGAACAGGCAGTGACTCAATCAATAGGATCACTGGATAATTTGAGGGTTCTTGATCTTTGCGGAGCGCCCGGAGGGAAGAGTACGCATCTGTCCGCTCTGATTGGTACGGGTAGTATGCTTGTTTCTAATGATGTTATTAGATCGCGGGTAGTAATTCTTGCTGAGACAATCACAAAATGGGGTACAGGCAACACACTTGTTACACATAATGATCCTGCAGTATTCGGAAGATTATCAGGGTATTTCGATATTATTCTTGTCGATGCCCCATGTTCGGGTGAGGGAATGTTCAGAACTGATGTGGCAATTGCAGAGTGGTCGGCCGAAAATGCTGCTCATTGTTCGGAACGACAGAAGAGAATTCTGATGGATGTCTGGCCCGCCCTTAAGGAGAATGGCCTGCTTATTTACAGTACATGCACATTCAACCCTGGTGAAAACGAGGAGAACATTAAATGGCTTACAGGTAAACAAAAAGCTGAAATTGTAAAGCTGGATATAACACAATTTAAGGGGATTACTGAAATCGACTTTGAGGGTGTTCATGGTTATGGTTTTTATCCTGACAAAATCAGGGGAGAAGGTTTTTTTATTTCGATTATCAGAAAAACAGGGGAGCAGCAGGAAGTGAAAGTTAAGGGTCAGAAAAAAGCTGAGCTTAAACCCGACAAAACTGATTATGAAAATGTAGATAAGCATACCAGTTTTTCAAAAGAAACAATATTGAAATGGGGAGATGAACTGATCTCAGTTCCGTGTGGATTGGAAGAGTATACAGGTCTGTTTCAGAATCTTAATATAGTTAAAGCAGGTACTAAAATCTTTGTTGTAAAGAATAATGATTACCTTCCGACACACGAATTAGCCCTGTCAGACAAAGTTAGAAAGGATACTTTCCCTGTCTCTCAGGCGAATCTTGCCATGGCAATATCGTTTATGAGACGTGATAATTTCTCTCTAAGTGATGCTCCTAAAGGTTGGAATCTCCTCAGGTACAACGGGATTAATCTAGGATTTTTTAAAAACCTGGGGAACAGGATAAATAATTACTTTCCTGTGGAATGGAGGATCCGAATGGATTCTTCCGAAGCAGGAGTTGAAAGTATAATCAAATGGTAAAATGATGTCAGCAATATCACGTGAGTTTCAGATCTTTGCCAAACCAGTGGGAGCAACGTGCAATCTTAGGTGCAGTTATTGTTATTATCTTGAAAAAAAGCAATTATACCCTGGAAAAAAGAAAATTCTGATGTCTGAAGAGCTTCTGGAGAAATATGTAATGCAGCATATTAAGGCGACTACAGAAGACATTATTACATTTTCATGGCATGGAGGCGAACCCTTAATGGCTGGGATCGGTTTTTACAGGAACGCAGTTGCGCTTCAACGCAAATATAAGCCTGCAGAAAAGAGCATAATTAACGGATTGCAGACAAACGGTACCCTTCTTAATGAGGAGTGGTGTCAATTTCTCGCCGAAGAGAATTTTACAGTCGGGTTAAGTATTGACGGACCGGGCGATATGCACAACATGAACCGTCGTAACCGGCATGGGGGTAATACTTTATTCGATGTGCTCAGGGGATTTACTCTGCTTAAGAAACACCGGATTGTTCCCGAAATTCTATGTGTAGTAAATGCCGGGAATGTCAGGTCTCCTCTTGTTGTTTATGACTTCATAAAGCATCTTGCACCGAATTATGTTGCGTTTTTACCGCTTGTGGAGCCAGATCCGGGTTCGCCATCGGGGGCATCGGGTAATTCTGTTACTTCAGTTGATTTCGGTATTTTCCTGAGTTCTGTTTTTGATGTGTGGGTTCAAAAAGATATCGGAGAAATAAAGATCCAGATTTTCGAGGAAGCTTTCAGAATAGCATTTAACCAGTTGCATACACTCTGTATCTTTAAGAGGAATTGCGGTGGAGTACCGGTGATCGAACATACAGGCGATTTTTATTCATGCGATCATTATGTAAACAACGATCACCTGCTTGGAAATCTGAAAGAGAACTCAATATCATTCTATCTTGATAGTGATAAGCAGAAAGCATTTGGTTCTGCGAAATCAAATACTTTACCGAACTATTGCCTGAAATGCGAAGTTCTTTCCTCTTGCAACGGGGAGTGCCCTAAAAACAGGTTTATAAAAAGTCCGGATGGTGAATCCGGACTAAACTATCTGTGCAGTGGTTATAAATATTTCTTCAACCATTGCCGTCCATTTGTTGAGGCAATATCGGTGGCATGGAAAAACCCGTAGGGACATGCCATGTAGGGACATGCCATGGCATGTCCCTACATGAAATATTTATTTCAATTTATCTTTAAAAAATCCTATTGTTCTTCCCCAGGCCAGTTTTGCCGCCTGTTCGTTATAACGTTCGGGATTCGAATCGTTGTTAAAGGCATGATTTGCTCCATCATACATGAATATCTGGTACTCCTTATTGTTTTTCTTCAGAGCTTCCTCATAGGCTGCTATGCCGGCATTTATACCCTGATCATTACCAGCATAATGCGCCATTATCGGGGCTTTTATTTTTGCAACATCCTCGGCAAGTGGTTGTCGTCCGTAATATGGAACTGCAGCATTCAGATCAGGAGCATTTACTGCAACCTGGTTTGTCATAGCGCCGCCCCAGCAGAAGCCTGTGCAGCCAACTTTGCCATTCGACAGAGGATTGGTTTTTAAATATTTTACTGCCGCTACAAAGTTCTTTGTTGTCTCCTCAGGTATCAGCTTCTTGAACAATTCGCCAACGTTGCTTATGTCCTCAGGAGTGCCCCCGACAGGAGAGAGAGCATCAGGAGCAATTGCCAGAAAGCCCTCTTTTGCCATTCTTCTGGTTACATCTCTGATATGAGGAACCAGTCCGCGGTTTTCATGAATTACAATAACGGCAGGAAATGTTTTCCCTGTCTTTGGTCGTGCCATAAAGGCTTTCATATCTCCGGTTGCACCAGGATACGTAATAAATTCAGTTATAAGATCGGGGTCATCCTGAAAAGAGGGAGAAGCTTTCAGTCCATTCTCCTCAAGAACAGGTACAAGTGCTAATGCAGCAGCTGTGCTACCTGCTAACATGGCAAGTTTTCTGATAAATTCACGACGATTTGCACGTCCTTGCCTGTAATCATTGTAAAGAGTTGTGATTTTCTGATCCATAATCGGAAGATTTTGTTTGTAAATAAGTAGTAAATTATGAGGCCGGATAAATATTTTATATTTGTATAAATATCGATCAGAGATAAACCTTCAAGATACAAAAAAAAGTGATATATAACAATATTTCAGGCGTAATTCTGGCGGGTGGCTCAAACACTCGTTTCGAGGGTAAAATTAAAGCCAACCTGGTAATAAATGGCAGAACAATCATTTCAGGAATTACAGAAATATTCAGCCAGATCTTTTCTGAGATAATCATTGTAACAAATACGCCAGCTGAATTTAAGGAATATAATGAGTATTTGATCGTGAGTGACCTGTTTCATAAAGTTGGTCCTCTCGGTGGTATTCATGCTGCAATGAAGGCTTCGTCGAAAGAATCGCTGTTTGTTGTTGCAGGAGATATGCCGCTACTAAGCAAAGATTTTATTATCAAACAGATAGATGATTATCAGAATAATAAATGTGAAGTATTGATCCCCGCTATTCAACAAAATATTGAACCTTTGCATGCTATTTACAGTAACTCAATTCTTGTGAGGATTGAAGAATATATTTCAGGGAATAGAGGTTTTGCTGTCAGGGATTTTTTCAGCAGGGTGGAGGTAAGGTACATCAAGTATGAATATCCGGATATTAAGGGAGGTCCCTTTACCAATATTAATAATCCATCTGATGTCCAAAAGGTGGAAGAGATATTGCGTAACCTTGATAAATGAGGTAATCCGCAACATTGGCGGTTGAATTAAAGGCATTTTTTATTAACTTTAACACCTTAAAAAACAAACTATATGAAGAGGATTTCATTTTACTTATTTATGATAGCGATTTCATTCACAGCCTGTAAAAAATACAGTAAGTATGAAGGTGTTGCATTTACGGAGAAAGAGCCCCGGGATTGGGAAAATCCGGAGCTTTTTAATATTAACAGGGAGCTGCCCCATGCCACAATGATCAGTTTTCCTGATGAACCAGGTGCGCTGGAGGCACTTAAGACAAATTCTCCGAATTACCTGTCGCTGGATGGGACCTGGAAATTCAACTGGGTAAAAACTCCGGAGGAGAGGCCATACTGGTTTTTTAAAGATGATTATGATACCCGCGACTGGAAAGATATTGATGTGCCATCTAACTGGCAGATGAGGGGGTATGATGTGCCTATCTATGTGAATATAACATATCCTCATAAAAAGAATCCTCCGTTTATTGAGCATAGTTTTAATCCTGTTGGTTCGTACAAAAGAACTTTTATTGTGCCTGCTGACTGGAATGAGAAAGAGGTCTTTCTTCATTTCGGTGCTGTAAGTTCCGCATTTTATGTATGGGTAAATGAGAAGCTTGTCGGTTACAGCGAAGATAGCAAGGTGCCAGCCGAGTTTAATATAACGGGCAATCTGAGGCCGGGCAGTAATTCTGTTGCTGTTGAAGTATACAGGTGGTGCGATGGAAGTTACCTGGAAGATCAGGATTTTTTCAGGCTCAGCGGTATTCAGAGAACAGTCTTTCTGCATGCACGTCCGAAGATATATATCAATGATTTTTTTGCTGTCGGTGACCTTGAGAATAATTACAACGACGGAATCCTTAAACTTGATGTTTCAGTAAGAAATTCATTACCTGAAGGGGATAATGCTACCGTTGTTGCATCGCTTTATGATGGAACAGAAAAGGTTTTCTTTGCTTCTGCACCTCTAAACTTTACCGGGGGGAAGGGATCGGTTTCATTTGAACAGAAAATTTCTGCCGCAAAAAAATGGTCAGCTGAGAAGCCTAACCTGTATTCGCTCGTATTATCACTCAGCGATAAGGACGGAAAAATTCTTGAATGTGTGAGTTCAAAGATAGGATTCAGGAAAGTGGAAATCGTTAATTCACAGCTTCTTGTAAATGGGGTTGCTATTTATCTTAAAGGAACTAATATGCATGAGCATAATGATGTTGATGGCCATGTTATCGATGAGGAATTGATTATGAAGGATATCAGGGTTATGAAGAGCAATAATATTAATGCAGTAAGGACATCGCATTATCCTCAACAGGAATTATGGTATGAAATGTGTGACAAATTCGGACTATATCTTATCGATGAGGCAAATATTGAATCACATGGCATGGGCTACAATAAAGACGTTACTCTTGCGGACAAACCAGAATGGGCAGCAAACCATCTTGACAGGATGCAGAGAATGGTTGAACGCGATAAGAACCATCCTTCAGTCATTATATGGTCACTTGGCAATGAGGCAGGCGATGGACATAATATGCTGAATGGATACAAATGGATAAAGGGAAGAGATCTTACACGTCCTGTTCAGTACGAACGTGCTGAAAAAGAAACAAATACAACTGAAAGACATACAGATATTGTATGTCCCATGTATGCTTTAATAGAAGAAATTGAAGCTTATGCAAAGAATCCGAAGAGCGACAGACCATTGATATTGTGTGAGTATGCCCATGCAATGGGTAATTCAACAGGAAATCTGCAGGACTATTGGGATGTGATTGAAAAGTATCCAAAACTACAGGGCGCTTTTGTATGGGACTGGGTTGACCAGGGTATGCTTAAAACTGATGAAACCGGCGAGAAATACTGGGCTTATGGAGGCGACTTTGGTGAGTTGGGTGTGCCAAGCGACGGAAATTTCTGTTGTAACGGGCTTACCTGGCCTGACAGGACCGGAAAGCCTGGTTTGAATGAAGTTAAAAGGGTTTATCAATATGTTGGATTTGAGCCTGTTGACCTGAAGAGTGGTCTTATAAAAGTCTCGAATAAGTATGACTTTACAAATCTCTCGGAGTTTAATTTTGAGTGGGAGGTAATTTCAGATGGAAGTGTTCTTCAGTCAGGAAAAATTCCATTACCGGATTTCAAGCCCAGGAGTTCTGCAAATTTTATGGTCCCCATTCAAAAAATTGAAGCTGCACCGGGTGCTGAATACTTTCTTAACCTTAGATTTTCCAGAAACGATGAATGGAACTATGTTCCGGAAGATCATGTATATGCTTCCGCGCAATTCAGATTACCGGTTGAAGTCGGGCCGGAACCATTTAAGCAGGATCCTCTTGCTATGCTCCAGACAAAAACCAGCGAAAAGAAACTTGAAGTCAACGGAACTGATCTGAAGATTCTTTTTGATTTGGAAAACGGGAGGATGGAATCTTTTAATTTCAAGGGAAAAGAGCTGTTCAAGAAAGCTCCGGAACCAGATTTCTGGAGGGCTCCTACGGATAATGATTATGGTTACAATATGGATAAACTGCTGGGTGTATGGAAAAAAGCAGGGGAAAGAATAAAAGTCACTAAAGCAAGTATTATCAATCCGGAACCAGGTAAGGTTGTTGTAACATTTAATTACGATGTTGCAGATACAGATGGTAAGAAAATTGCCGGATTTGCAAGTTCATATACAATATTTGCTTCAGCGGATGTGATTATAAAAAACCAGTTCTCAAAGATTTCAGCATCAATACCCGAGATTCCTAGAATGGGAATGCAGATGCAGTTGCCGGAGCAGTTTGTTAACCTGAAATGGCTGGGACGGGGACCACATGAAAACTATATCGACAGAAAATCTTCGGCTGATGTAGGCCTGTATGAAAGTACTGTTGCTGATCAGTATACACCATATATCAGACCGCAGGAGAATGGTTACAAGACAGATACCAGGTGGCTTGCATTAACAGATGAAGAAGGAACCGGAATTCTTGTAAGCGGAAATCCTCTTATCTCATTCGCAGCATTAAATAATGTTCATGACGACTTTGAATCACCGGGAAAATTATCTCAATACAGGCCTGATGCAAAAACGGCAAATACTCATACATGTGATGTAAAACCCCGCGACTTTGTTAATCTGAATGTTGATTTCGGTCAGATGGGTGTCGGTGGCGATAACTCCTGGGGTGCAAAAATCCATCCTGAGTACCGGTTAACTGAAATGAAATACGAATACTCTTTCAGGATCAGACCTGTTGTGAAAGATGATGATATTCTGAAACTTGCAAAAGTGAAATTCTAAATCTTTTTAACCGCAAAGTACGCTAAGCAGATGCAAAGAACGCAAAGCGAATACCATGTATTTTCTCTTTGCGATCTTATCGTAAAATCTTAGCGTTCTCTGCGGTTAATGGATATCAACTGTTATTTCAATTCGATCTTTAATACTTCATTTTCACCAGTCATAATATTCCTTACATCGTAAACCAGAGGGGAGGTAACCTTTTTACTAACCGCAACTCTTGTTACTGAATTGGCAGCCAGGGTAATAGAAACAGGGGCGTTAACGACACCATTAACAAGATAAAAGGGTATATCTGACTTATTGGTCACCTCAAAGAAAAGGGTTTTATCGTTCTGAAAATATGGTTTCCCTACCGAGATTGCCTGATAAAAGAAAGGCTTTGCATACTCCTCTTTGCCTGCAAGCATGTCTCTGAAATAAACAATCGTCCTTCCGGCAAACATTGCCTCTTTAAGTGCATCGTGTGTCCTCTCCTTTGAAAAGACCAGTGTCATCGGTCTGTTAGGAAAATCATCTTTGTTATAGGCTTCGCTTATAACAGCATGCACATCGCTGTTTGCCATCATGGCAATATTGTCCTGCATGCAGAAACTGAATACGAGCGGGTAGTACTCCTTATCGTTATAAAATTCAATTCCGTGGAGCCAGCCGTTTTTAATAAGTCTTCTATGCATTTCATACATTCTGGGAATCCCGTCGGGTTGTTGCGATTTCCATCCCGGATGGTTCCACTGAAGAAATGCACCCTGTTTTATTGCAGCCTCATAGCAATCCCATACTGAATCTTTCGCAATTAACTCAGCATCAGTAATAAAAAGGGCATTCATATGACCGGGAGGCATTTTCCTTGTTATTTCAGTGCCATGAACAAGTACCAGATTTCTTTCTTTAGCATAAGTCTCTGTTATCTTCCAGGCAGCATTATGGTCTACAGGAATAAAATCTTTTTTGGGAGTATATTCAAGATGATCTGTTATTGCAATAGCATCGAGTCCGTCGCGAAGTGCTTCATCGATTCTTGCGGCAGGCCACACATTACCGTCGGAAAAGACGGTGTGAATGTGAAAATCGCACTTCATTGTCACATATCCCGGTAGATCGGGGAGGTTAATAATTTTTCTCTGCCCAATGCCGCAGATTGTAAGAGACATTAGCAATAATGAAATAAAAATCTGCTTTCTCATAAGAATGAAGTTTTATTACAATTAATTATTAACCACGAAGATAAACTGATTTTGCACGGAGTTGCACTGAGTTATTCTCTTTGTCCCTGAGTCTTCAGTGATCCGCATCATTCTTCTGATTTTTCATAAAAGTAAGCTATTTTCTCATCGGCGTCATCCCAGGTATAAATCTTTTTATTTCTGTTCAGAAAATAAAAATTCAGGAGTGCAAAATCACCGGCACACATTGTGGCATGGACAAAAAGGAAAACCGACAGGCTCCATTTCCACAAGCCGGGAAGAAGAAGGATTAACAAAATAGTTGTGATACTTATGACCAGAAAGGGAAAAAATGCTACAATTTTGAACTGAACAGGAGATGCAACATACCGGTGGGCAGTTACGTAAAAAAGATATTGCTTAAGATCCATGCCCACCCTGATATTTCTGGCACCTGAACCATAATAGGGTATGATGTGCAATAACTCATGTACCGGCACACAAAAAAGAGGCATGATAATTAGTCCCAGAAATGTGTGTAGCAGAATTTCCGAACCAGCAAAAACTCCTGAAATATTTATCCTTATCATTACCAGAATCACAAAAAAAAGCAGACAGGCTGACCAGAAGGTAATTATGAGTAGGGTAGACTTCCGTAAATATTCAAAGATGAATGGGATCAATTCTTTGTAAGGGACCTTCAGTATTTGTCTGAATCTGGTCTCATCATCAAGATCTTCCACACCGAGCGCCATAGTTATACTTTTGGCAAATTTACTTTAAAAACCCTTTCAGCGGAGAAGTTCCGGAGGATTAATACTTTGATCATAACATCCAATTCTGGTTGCTTTCGTCAGAGTCAGGCAGGGTCTGCGGATTTATATGGCCCGGATTTTGATACCTTTGTAAAAATTTCCTGTTGTGAAACTGTTTCTCTCAATAATTATATTTTCAATTTTTGTTACTGATATTTCAGGACAGGAAGATACCCTGAAGCGTAAAACAGATTCCGTTCCAACACGATCTTATTTATTGCAAAAAGTTGAACGCGACGGAGTTACGCTACCTGAGGTTGAAATTAAGGAGGTAACAGTTGTTGCACGTCCGAGAGCTGCAAGAAGAAGCGAATACCGTAAATATGAACGACTGGTATATAACATTAAAAGGGTCTACCCCTATGCCCTGATGGTAAGAAAAAAACTCGATCTGGTTAATGTGGAAATGAAAAGTTTAACTGACGAGAAATCACGAAAAGCCTACATGAAGGAAGTGGAAAAGGATGTGTTTGCCGAATATGAAGGCGACATGAGACAGATGACTATGACTCAGGGACGGCTTCTGATTAAGCTTATAGACAGGGAGACTCAGAATACTTCATATGAGCTTATAAAGGATTACAGAGGAAAATTTACTGCAGCATTCTGGCAGGGGATTGCACGTATTTTCGGAACAAATCTTAAGGAAGAATATGACGCATATGGTGAAGATGCTCTGATAGAATTAATAATTATGGAGATAGATGCAGGCAGATTGTAGGTTGTAATCAGGTGCATAATGCCAGCTCACTAACCGGCTGTACTTTCGTCCTTTTAATCCTTTCGCCTTTAAAGATCACGCCGATCGTATAGAATAAAATCTTCATATCGAAAAAAAGTGATCTGTTTTCAAGATAAAAAAGGTCGTACCGCATCCGATCGATCATTTCATGAACATCTAAAGCATAACCGTAGTTCACCTGTCCCCACGATGTTACACCAGGTTTAATCAGATGAAGGTTTTTATATTCCGGTGTCACCATTAAGATCTGTTCGATAAAATATTGTTGTTCAGGTCTTGGCCCGACAAGTGACATGTCACCCTTCAGAACGTTTATAAAATTCGGAATTTCATCAAGTTTAAATTTACGCATGAAAGCTCCAATTGGGGTAACTCTCTTATCATTTGGACCGCTTAAGAGTGGAATCCCTTCCTCTGTGCCTATATGCATTGATCTGAACTTATAGATTGTAAATGGTTTACCAAACCTGCCAATCCTTTTTTGCCTGTAAATAACCGGTCCTTCATCAGTGAATTTGATGATAATAGCCAGAATCAACATAACCGGCAATGCAAAAATAAGACAGAATACCGAAATTAATGAATCGAGGGAAGCTCGTATTCCTGACTGGAAATTCCTTTTAGCTAAATTCATAATACAAAGGAGTATCTGTTTATTCAATCAACTTTATCTCAAAGCTTTAATTTTCTACTAGTCATAATATACAAACAAATGTACGACATGAAAGTTCTGAGAGTATTAAAACTGGGTTATGATAAGATTAAGATTCTATTAAGATATCTGTTTTCCGGTATTAAAGACGCAATTAAAACCTTTTCCTTTCAGAATAATGAGAGTTGTCTATAAAATGATCTTAAAATAGATAAGTACTGTCGCCAAGGCCCGGGGCCAACAAGAGACATCTCTCCCTGCCGGTATTATTTGCAAGTTATGAAAAATTCTAACAATAAGAAGCAAATTGGCACATAATAGGTTTGAAAATCTGATAAACTGTAAGTTAACACCTGTTTTTTCTGAAGTTTTAATGACAATCCAGATGAATTTAACTAAGCCCGTTTCTGTCAGATAAATTTTATATTTTTACACCCTTAAAAACCGATCCGATTAATGGAAGATTCTTTCGAAGCAAAAGGCAAACGCAAAAAACTTGTAGCTGAACTCAGAAAGAAAGGAATAAGTGATGAAGAGGTACTGAGGGCCATTGATACTGTTCCGCGCCATCTTTTTATGGATCCTGCCTTTCTTGTACATGCTTATACAGATAAGGCCTTTCCGATAACCTCCGGACAGACTATTTCACAACCATATACAGTAGCAGTTCAGTCCTCACTTCTCAGAGTAAAGAAGAGGGATAAGATCCTTGAAATAGGAACAGGATCAGGTTATCAGGCTGCAGTGCTTGCCCAAATGGGAGCTAAAGTATATACCATCGAACGGTTCCGGGATCTATTTCTGAAAGCTCAGGCGACTCTGATATCCCTGGGTTATTCAATTGATTTTTTTTATGGCGACGGTTATGAGGGTAAACCTCAGTACGGGCCTTTCGACGGAATAATTATTACAGCTGCGGCACCCGAAATACCACAGATTTTGCTTCAGCAGCTAAGGATAAATGGCCGACTTGTAATTCCTGTCGGGGGTTCAGGCTCACAGGTGATGAAAGTGGTGGAACGCACTGGTGAAGAAACTTTTGACTATTCGGATCATGGCAATTTTGTTTTTGTACCCATGTTAAAGGGTACAGTTAACGGGAAATAATAAAAATGAAAATATACAAACTGGTATTTAATCCAATTGATGTAAATACCTACATATTGGAAGATAAATCAGGCGATTGTGCAATTATTGATTGTGGATGCTATGACAGGGATGAAGCTGAGGAGTTGGATAGGTTTATTACTACAAACAAACTCAATCCGGTTTTGCTCCTGAATACCCATTCTCATCTTGATCATATATTTGGTAATAAGTTCATGCTGGAGAGATATAATCTTAAATCGCTCTCCGGTGAAGAAGATGAACCCAACAGGAAAAATGCCGTGCAACATGCTTTACTTTTCGGTCTGAGGATGGATAATCCTCCGGAACCTGGCGGTTTTCTCAGAGATAATCAGGAAATCAGTTTTGGGACAACAATACTTAAGGTTCTTCATGTTCCCGGACATGCTCCGGGGAGTTATGCATTTTATAGCGCAGAGAATGACTGTGTATTTACGGGAGATGCTCTTTTTGCAGGAAGTATCGGAAGAACAGACCTTCCGGGCGGGAATTTTGATACACTTATTAATAGTATTAAAACCAAATTATTCACATTACCGCCCGGTACAGTTGTTTACTCCGGACATGGAAATGAAACAACAATTGAACATGAAATGAAATTTAATCCGTATTTTTAGATATAAAACAATCATAATTATGTTATCAGATAAGTTTGTCGACCGCCATAATGGTCCTCGTGAGAATGAATTACCCCGGATGCTTGAGACTATAGGTGTCAGTTCGCTTGATCAATTGATTGAAAAAACTATACCACCATCATTATTGCTAAAAAAGCCTCTTGCTTTACCAGAAGCAATGAGCGAATTTGAATATCTGAACCATATCAGAAATATAGGGAAGAAGAATAAAATGTTCCGCTCATTCATAGGCCAGGGATATTACGGTGTGGCACCTTTGTCAGTAGTCGCCAGAAATGTTCTGGAGAATCCTGCATGGTATACCTCATATACTCCCTACCAGGCTGAGATCTCACAGGGACGATTGGAAGCTTTGCTGAATTTTCAGACAATGATAATTCAGCTTACAGGAATGGAGATTGCAAATGCCTCATTACTTGATGAATCGACTGCGGCAGCAGAAGCTATGATAATGATGTTTAATGCCCGGTCGAGAGCATCTGTTAAAGCCGGAGCAAATAAGTTTTTTATTGATAAAGATGTATTCCCGCAGACACTCGATGTAATAATAACCCGCTCGAAACCTTTGGGAATAGAACTTATAACAGGAAAGTATACAGAGATTGTCTTCAACGAAACATTTTTTGGAGCACTTGTTCAATACCCCTCTGCATCGGGACAGATACGCGATTATAAATCATTCACTGCAATGGCACACACAACGGGAACACTTGTCGGGGTGGCTGCCGATCTGATCAGTCTGGCATTTCTGGTTCCTCCCGGTGAATGGGGCGCCGATATTGTTGTCGGATCAAGCCAGAGAATGGGTCTTCCAATGAGTTACGGAGGTCCTCATGCTGGATATTTTGCTACAAGGGACGAGCTGAAAAGAAATATGCCCGGCCGAATTATTGGTGTCTCGGTCGATGCCCAGGGAAACAGCGCTCTGAGGATGGCCTTACAGACCAGAGAACAGCATATTAAACGTGAAAGGGCCACATCGAACATCTGTACTGCACAGGCGCTTCTGGCTACCATGTCGGGAATGTATGCCCAATACCACGGGCCATTAGGATTAAAAAATATAGCAACTCATATTCATAAAACAGCCTGCACAATAAGCTGCACTCTCACCAGTATGGGGTACAAGCAGTTAAATTCTGAATTTTTCGATACTGTCAAGATCAGCCTGGATAAAATTACTACATCTGAGAGCCTACGGAAGATTGCAGAGGCGGCCGAGATGAATTTTTATTATCCTGATGATCATACTGTTACGATCAGTACCGATGAAGTAACTACATTCAGGGAGATAAGTACGATCGCGGAGATCTTTGCAAAAGCTGCCGGGAAGAAGCCGGTAAGGGTAACTACATATTGTGATTGTAAATGTCTCGATGAAAAGTTTTACAGAAAATCTGAGTTCCTGAACCAGGGAACCTTTAACAGGTACCACAGTGAGACTGAGATGATGCGATACATCAAAATGCTTGAGAGAAAGGATTTCTCCCTCACACACAGTATGATATCTCTGGGATCCTGTACTATGAAACTTAATCCTGCAAGTTCACTTTTTGCCATGAGCTGGCCGGAATTCGGAAATATTCACCCGTTTGTGCCGAAAGATCAGGCAGAGGGTTATTATCAGATTATGGATGAGCTGGGAGAGGCCCTGAAAGAGATCACCGGCTTCTCTGCCATTTCATTTCAACCCAATTCCGGGGCAGCAGGAGAGTATGCAGGTCTCATGGTAATTCGTGAGTATCATATTACCCGTGGTGAAGGAGGCAGAAATGTTGCCCTGATACCATCTTCGGCTCATGGTACAAATCCAGCAAGCGCTGCAATGGCAGGCATGCATGTTGTAGTTATTGACTGCCAGGATAACGGCAATATCTGTCTGTCGGATCTGAAGAAGAAAGCTGAAGAGCATAAGGCAGACCTTGCCTGTTTTATGATAACATATCCTTCGACGCATGGCGTATTTGAAGCGGAAGTCAGGGAGATGACCAGTGTTATTCATTCCAATGGCGGACTTGTTTATATGGATGGTGCTAACATGAATGCGCAGGTGGGGCTTACAAACCCGGGGTCGATTGGAGCAGATGTCTGCCATCTTAACCTCCACAAAACATTTGCAATTCCTCATGGTGGCGGCGGGCCAGGAATGGGTCCGATCCTCGTTAATAATAAACTTGCAGAGTTTTTACCTTCACACCCTATGGTTAAAACCGGTGGAAGTCATGGTACAACTGCAGTTGCCGGAGCACCGTTTGGTAGCGGACATGTACTTACCATTTCGCATGCCTATGTAATGATGATGGGATCTTCCGGGCTGACGCAGGCAACAAAATATGCCATTCTAAACGCTAATTATATCGCTGCTTCACTTAAAAGTTTCTTCAAAACACTTTATTCCGGGGCAGCAGGATTTGTTGCGCATGAGATGATACTTGATTGCAGGAATTTTAAAACAGAAGCAGGTATAACAGAAGGGGATATAGCTAAAAGGCTTATGGATTACGGATTTCATGCTCCCACACTTTCATTTCCTGTTCATGGTACACTTATGGTGGAACCTACTGAATCTGAGTCATTGCAGGAGCTTGATAAATTCATACAAGCCATGAAATCAATCTGGTATGAGATTCAGGAAGTTAAGGATGGGAAGGTTGATAAGGATGATAATGTCCTTCACAATGCTCCACATACTGTGAAAGTATTAACAGCAGATGAATGGACCCATTCATACGATCGCCAGAAGGCAGCCTTTCCGCTTAAGTGGGTGGTTGAGAATAAGTTCTGGCCAGCAGTTGGCCGTGTAGACGATGGATTTGGCGATCGCAATCTGGTATGCACCTGTGATTCAGTGGATTTGTATCGCAACGAAACATTTAACTAAATATAAAAATATGCGGAACTCTTCATGGAACGACCTGATGGCTATGATCGATGGGAAAAAGCTGAATTATCAACCTGCAGGTTTCATAATTGACAGTCCATGGATTCCGGGTTGGTATGGAATATCTAACATCGACTTTTATTCTTCCGATGAACATTGGCTAAAGTCAAATATGAAAGCGATTGATACCTTTCCTGATGCATGGTTTTTGCCCTCTTTCTGGTCGGAATATGGTATGTGTACCGAGCCTTCTGCATTTGGGTCAAGGATGGTTTTCCTCGAGAAGAGCCTGCCTCATGCAGAACGGACAATTTCAGATATCAGTATGGTTGATTCATTACCTCAGCCAAATGTGAAAACTGACGGTCTCCTGCCGTTTATGATTAACAGGCTGAGAAATAAGCAGGAAGCGATTGTCAGGGCAGACCATCAGATCCGGTTTGCTATAGCCAGAGGACCATTGAATATTGCCAGTTTTCTGATGGGCACAACTGAGTTTATGATGGCACTGGCCATGGATCCTGACGGTTCGCATAAACTTCTGAAAAAGATTACAGACTTTATTTGCGACTGGGTAGCCTGGCAGAAAGAATGTTTTCCGTCAATCGACGGAGTACTCATTCTCGATGATATCATCGGTTTCGTCGGAGAGGTCGAATTTGAAGAATTTGTTCTTCCGTATTTCAACCGGATTTTTGAAAAAGCCGGTGTAAAAGTTCGCTTCCTTCATAACGATGCCGAGGGATTGATTACAGCCAGGTATCTGAAAAAAATGGGAGTAAATATGTTCAACTTCTCATTTAATCACTCGATGGGTGAGATCCGCGATCTTGCCGGACCAGAAGTTATTCTGGTTGGTAATATTCCCCCGAGAGATGTTCTTGCAGCAGGTACCCCGGAACAGGTCGATGCAGCAGTTTTAAAAGCATTTGAGGAAATTTCAGTTCACGATCGTATTATCTGGTCAGTGGGGGGAGGCATGCCACCTGATGTGAAGAATGAAAATATTCATGCTTTTTTGAATGCTGTCAGAAAATACTCTAAATGATCTGGTTATGAAAAAAACAGCAATTCTTTTGCTTTTCATTCTTACTGTTGGTTTAAATGCTGAAGCCCAGAAAGAAGAACTTCTCCATTTTACTGTAGATGCAGGCCTTTATCAAAGGATAAATACTCCTGTTAGTGTCTCGCTGGATGGTATCACAATCATTGATACTTTAACATATCAGCTAGTCGAAAAAGTGAATGGCAAACTTGTTGAAAAACCATTTCAGATGGAGACCGCGTACAACACAGTGTTATGGTTTATTCTTGATGGTGCAACAGCTTCGGGAAAGACTCGGGAGTATTTCCTGAATCAAAAGCCAAATAAGAATTTTGGGAACAAAATTACAACTGAGGTAACTGGTACCGGGATAATTCTGAGAAATAGTAATTCAGAGATTCTTAATTATCAGACCGCGGTTCATTACCCTCCGGCAAAGGTTGATACAGCTTACAGGAGAAGCGGTTTTATTCATCCTGTTACGACACCTTCGGGTAATGTCCTGACAAGGCTGGATGCACCTGATCATTATCACCATTTCGGGATCTGGAATCCATGGACAAAAGTTAAGATTGGTGATCACGTTACAGACTTCTGGAACCTTGCGTCTAAACAGGGTACTGTAAGGTTTGCCGGAATTAACTCCATAGTAAGTGGTCCGGTTTATGGAGGTTTTTCTGTGCGCCAGGAACATATCGATTTCCGCGGTAAAAAACCAGAGGAGCTCACTATGAATGAAGTATGGGATGTAAGAGCATGGAATGTTGAACCGGTTGCCGGCATTAAAGCATGGCTGGTGGATTTCTCAACTTTCCTGACAGTTGCAGGTGATTCCACAATAGTCTTTGTAGCATACCGATACGCAGGAGGAATAGGTTTCAGAGCCACGGCTGAATGGAACAAAGACAACAGTACGGTTCTTACTTCAGAAGGAAAAACACGCATTACTGCCGATGGTTCGCATGCAAGATGGGCAGATCTTAATGGTGCTTTCAATGGTAATGGTCAGTCGGGAATAACTTTTTTTTCACATCCGACTAACAGATCACACCCTGAACCAATGCGTGTATGGCCCGAATCACAGAATGGCAGGGGAGATGTATATTTTGAGTTTTGTCCAACCAGGTTTACCGACTGGGCGCTTAATCCGGGAAACATTTACAGACTTAAATACAGGATGCTGATTTACGATGGCAAAATTGACAAGTCACAAGGAGACAGAATCTGGAATGATTTCGCTTATCCTCCCGTATTAAAAGTCGTTGGCAAATGAATGGGATACTAATTTACCCCCTTTCCTGTTTCCCCCAAGGGGGAAAAGGTGGCCTTCCTTCCCCCTTGGGGGAAGGTTGGGATGGGGGTAACATATTAAGAAATAAATAGTTATTATAAATATTATAACAATGAAAAACCTCTCTTTCTTCCTTCTTGGTGCTCTGATGATCACTTCCTGTGGTTCAGGAGGCTCAAAACAAACAGACAAAACTGCCACATCCATGGAAAAAACTTATCAGGTAAATCTGCTGACCGTTGATCCGGGCCATTTTCATGCTGCCCTTGTTCAAAAAATTATGTACAATCAGGTTTCCCCTGATGTTCATGTGTATGCTCCTGAAGGACCTGATTATAAGCAACATCTTAACAGAATAACCTCTCATAACAGCCGTCCGGCTGATCCGACAAAATGGAACGAGGTAGTTTATACAGGTGAAGATTTCTTTGAAAAGATGCTATCAGAGAAAGCAGGAAATGTTGTGGTTCTGTCAGGAAATAATAAAAAGAAGGCTGAGTACATTACAAAATCGATCAATGCCGGGCTTAATGTGCTGGCTGATAAGCCGATGATTATTACACCAGAAGATTTCCCATCGCTTGAGGCAGCATTTACTGCCGCAAAAGAAAAGGGAGTTTTGTTATATGATATTATGACAGAGAGGTTTGAAGTGACAACTATCCTTCAGAAGCTGCTTTCCCAGAACCCGGAAGTTTTTGGAACACTTAAGCCGGGCAGTAAGGAAGATCCGGCAGTAACAAAAGTAAGTGTACATCATTTTTCAAAGATTGTATCGGGTTCTCCGCTGCTTCGTCCGGCCTGGTTCTTTGATGTTGAACAACAGGGTGAAGGTATTGTTGATGTAACTACTCACCTGGTTGACCTGGTTCAGTGGGAGTGTTTCCCTGATCAGATATTGAGTCAGGCGGATATTAAAATGGAAGCTGCAAAAAGATGGCCGACATTAATCTCCCCGGAGGAGTTTAAAGGGGTAACGGGACTTGATACTTACCCAGATTATCTTCAGAAAGATGTGAAGGATGGAAAGCTGAATGTTTTTGCAAATGGTG
The DNA here is from genome assembly GCA_031396165.1 of Bacteroidales bacterium. Classification (GTDB taxonomy): domain Bacteria; phylum Bacteroidota; class Bacteroidia; order Bacteroidales; family VadinHA17; genus LD21. The sequence goes on from JANNKF010000009.1 coordinate 23,632, forward strand.
AGATGACTTATCAGATCAAAGGTGTTTATGCGAAAGTATCTGTAGAATGGAATTACCAGGCTCCTCCGGGTGGTGGTGATACTCATTATTCCGTGATGCATGGAACAACCTGCGACCTCGTAATTAAGCAGGGGGCTGAAGAGAAATTCCTTCCGACACTATATGTGGAAAATATTAAAGGCGCAAAACTGACAGATTTTACTGCAAAACTGAAGCAGGTAGTTGCCACGTTGCCTTATGATAGTCTTAAGGTTGAATCAGTTGGAGCGGATGCTCTCAGGATAACAGTGCCAAAAAAGTACAGGGTTACGCATGAAGATCATTTCGGACAGGTGACTGCAAAGTTCCTGGAATATATGAATGAAGGAAAACTGCCGGAGTGGGAGGTACCCAATATGATAACCAAATACTATACAACGACCAGTGCACTCAAACTGGCCAGAAGTAAATAGCGTAGAGCGTAGAGTTCAGAGCAAATCATCATTTTCTTATCCTGAGCCATTACTTAAACATATTCTCTACAACCATGGAGTATAGTTCTTCATGGGTAATACCGGCCACCTGTGCCTGTTGGGGGACAAGGCTCTCTTTTGTCATGCCGGGGATGCTATTGATTTCCAGGAAGAAGGGTTTTTCATCAATCACGATGAAATCTACCCTCACAATTCCCCTGCATCCAAGCAGATCGTAGATAAGGAGGCTGAGTCGTTGGATCTCCCCGATAACATTCGCAGGCATATTTGCCGGTGTAACCTCATCTGATTTTCCCGGTGTATACTTTGCTTCGTAATCGAAAAATTCGTTTTTGCTAATAATTTCTGTGACCGGTAAAACGATTGCTTTGTTATTCGCTTTTACCACACCACATGCAACTTCCCGGCCTTTCATGAAAGCTTCGATCATAACCTCATTGCTCTCTTTAAATGCCGTTTCGACTGCCGGTAACAGATCCTCTTTTTGCTTCACTTTTGTTACCCCAAAACTCGATCCGCTATCGTTTGGTTTTACAAAACATGGTAATCCTGTTCTTTTTACAATGCTCACAGGATCAATACTTTCACCTTTCCTAATGAGGATTGCATCTGCCATTGGGATATTATACTCTTTCAGGAAGAGTTTACATGCCTGCTTGTTAAATGTGAGTGCGGAACAGAAAGCTCCGCAGCTTGTATATGGGATGCTCATCATATCAAAATACCCCTGTAACAAGCCATTTTCTCCGGGGGTGCCATGAATAGCAATGAATACCCCATCGAACCTTATCCTGTGCTCATCTGTAACGAGTGAGAAATCATTCTTATCAATATTATGATATCTACCATTCTGATCCTCCCAGTACCAACTCGTCCCGCGTATCATTACCACATACACAATATATCTCGATGAGAGCATCTTTTCTACTTCACCTGCACTCTTTACTGATATTTCAAACTCAGAGGAGTCGCCTCCTGCCACAATTGCGATAGTCTTCATGTTCTGTTTAAATTTCCGATCTAAAATTAGTCAATTTAACAATGTGAACTATGTTTAATCACGTTCAGATGTATTACCTTTGATGAAATTTTTAAAATTATAAAAATGAAAAAAGGTTGTTTGATTTCTCTTATAGTAGGTGCAGCGCTGGCACTCATTGTTTTGTCAGTTGTAATCTGGGGTACCAGGGCTTATAATACTATGGTAACTATGAATGAAGGTGTTACGAGTCAGTGGGGAAATGTTGAAACATCATACCAGCGCAGATCCGATCTGATTCCCAATTTTGTTAATACTGTAAAAGGTGCTGCCAATTTTGAGCAGACAACTTTAACGCAGGTTATTGAGGCCAGAGCCAAAGCCACCTCAGTTAATATTGATCCAACCAACATGACTCCTGAAAACATGCAGGCATTCCAGGCAGCTCAGGGTCAGGTATCTTCAGCTCTTGGCAGATTGATGGTCGTTATGGAACAATATCCGGAATTAAAGGCTACTCAGAATTTCAGGGATCTTCAGGTTGAACTGGAAGGTACCGAGAACAGAATTTCTGTAGAGCGCAGGAAATTCAACGAGGTGGCCCAGGGATACAATACATTTATAAAAAGATTTCCACAGAGCTTCCTGTCAGGTATGTTCGGATTTGAATCAAAGCCATATTTTGAAGCCACAGAAGGCGCTGAAACAGCACCTGTTGTCACATTTTAATTTAATTCATAAATATTAAATGAAAGCTTCAACGTTCTTTACCAAAGAGCAGCAGGCTCAGATTCTCGCATCTGTGAAAGAAGCTGAAAATGAGACTTCCGGAGAGATAAGGGTTCATATCGAAACCTCATTTGAAGGAGATGTCCTCGACAGGGCAGCCTGGGTGTTTAAAAAGCTCGACATGCATAAAACGGAGGAGAGAAACGGGGTACTCTTCTATCTTGCTGTTAATGACAGGAAATATGCAATAATTGGTGATGCCGGAATAAATGCCAAAGTACCGGCAGGATTCTGGAATTGCATCAGCGAATTGCTTATGAAAAAATTTAAAGAGGGGAAATTCACTGAGGGATTGTCTGAAGGCATAATACTCTCGGGTCGACAGTTGAAAGCTCATTTTCCATTTAAGAAAGACGATGTTAATGAACTGTCTGATGAAATTTCATTTGATAAATTAGGAGGGGAGTAGAAAATGATGGAAAAGAGATGGTTTAGTTCACTTGCCCTTACTGTTATTTATTTCACACTATCAGTTTGTTCCGGAAATGCACAAAACATACCTGACAAACCAAATCCTCCCAGACTGGTAAACGATTTTGCCAGAATGCTGAAAACTGAAGAGGCAAATATTCTTGAAAGAAAGCTTATCGCATTCAATGATTCAACTTCTACACAGATTGCTATTGTGATTGTTCCCTCATTGTCGGGTTACGATAAATCTGACTATGCCCAGAGGCTTGGTGAAAAATGGGGTATCGGAGCGAGAGGATCAAATAATGGGGTTCTGATTCTTGTGAAGCCAAAGACTTCTGATTCAAACGGTGAAGTATTTATTACTGCCGGGTATGGCCTGGAGGGTGTGATACCAGATATCACCTGTGCCGAAATAGTTGACTATGAAATACTTCCGGCATTTCGCAATGGTGACTATTTTGGTGGCCTCAGCAATGCAACGAACACGCTTATGTCGCTTGCAAGAGGCGAGTTTACTGCAGAACAGTATGCTAAACCGGCAAGGAAAAGCAAAGGAAAAGATATTCCTGCTGGAGTCATAATTTTTATTATAATCGTCATTATTGCAGCCATTTCAGGAAAAAAGGGTGGTTCCAATAAAACTCTCAGCAGCGGTGGACTGCCATTGTGGTTACTCCTCAGCATGATGGGTTCTGGTCGCAGCTCACACAGCGGAAGCTGGGGCGGTTTCTCAGGAGGCGGCAGCAGCGGCGGCGGTTTCGGCGGCTTTGGCGGCGGAAGCTTTGGTGGGGGTGGCGCCGGCGGAAGTTGGTAAATTTTGTAGGGACATGCCATGTAGGGACATGCCATGAAGGGACATGCCATGGCATGTCCCTACGAAATTCATTCCAATGATTCTCTTCCTGAGGTATACTTCCTCCACTTTTCAATCACCTGTACCATATCATCAGGAAGGTTCGAATCGAAATGAAGCCTTTTTCCTGTGACGGGATGATCGAATGAAAGCGACTTGGCATGGAGTGCCTGTCGTGGAAGTATCTTGAAACAATTCTTGATAAATTGCTGGTACTTTGTAAAGGTAGTCCCTTTAATAATCTGATCGCCACCATATTCCTCATCATTGAAAAGAGGATGCTTTATATGACTGAAGTGTACTCTGATCTGATGGGTCCTGCCTGTTTCCAGTTTACATTCTACGAGTGATGTGTATCCCAGATTCTCAAGAACTTTGTAGTGGGTGATGGCGTTTTTCCCCTCATTTTCATCAGCAAAAACCTGCATTACTTTCCGGTCTTTTATACTTCTGCCCACGTTTCCGGTGATGGTTCCCTCCAATGGCTCAGGTACTCCCCACACAAGTGCATAATATCTTCTGTCGGTGGTGCGGTCAAAAAACTGTTTTGAGAGTCTGTTAAGCGCAAATTCATTTTTGGCGATGACCAGGATACCTGAAGTATTTTTATCTATCCGGTGTACCAGTCCCGGCCTGCTTTCCCCGGTGCTGAACATCGGGAGATCTTTAAAATGCCACATAAGGGCATTTACGAGGGTACCTGAGTAGTTTCCATAGGCAGGGTGAACCACCATGCCGGGCTCCTTATTGACAACCAGTACATCGTCGTCTTCATAAACAATATTCAGAGGAATATCCTGGGGGATTAATTCAATTTCTCTCGGTGGTGTGGGTAAAACCACCTGTACAATATCGCCCGGTTTAATCTTGTAATTTGGTTTGACCGGATTATTATTTACGAGTATATTGCCGGCGTTTGCCGCATTCTGAATGCGTGTTCTGGAACTGTTTTCCAGCCGGTCAGAAAGAAACTTATCAATTCTTAAAAGTGATTGTCCCGGATCAGCTTTAAACCTGTAGTGCTCAAACAGTTCCTGTTCCTGTTCCTGTTGGTCAATTAATTCTTCAACTACCATTTTTTCTCCTTACCTCGATTTAATTAACCTGTTATAACCAACATTCCTGCCATTGAGACTTGTAACAACTATATAGATCCCCCTTTGCAATGTTGAAATGTCTATCCTCTCACTGTAAGGTACACTTAGCAATAGCCTGCCCGAGAGATCATAGAATGAAATATAAGTCAATGCTGATACAGGGAGATCTCCCTTTTCAACAGTTATATGATCTGTGGCCGGATTCGGCCATATTTTAATTATATTCTTATCCTTTGCATATATATCATTAAGTCCGGTGATTTTAAGCGGGTCCCCGACTACTGGTCGGATCATAACACTTCCATCAACCTGCGATTGACTCCATACCCCGTTTAGCCAGTAGAATTGCTTTCCACCGTGAGGGGTATTTACATCAAACCCCGCATTGAGGAATGATTCTGACCTCTGTTTCCAACCAACATAAAAGATGCCATCAACCATAACTCCGCCAGGAATTCTGTATGAATAAAAACCATTAATAATTTCGCCCTGTTCAACCATAACCTCTTCCTGATTATATAATAAATCGCCGGGGGTTCCATTATTGTCTGCCCAAACCATAAGGTCGAAGGCTCTTTTGTTTGCATGCAGATAACTGTCGTTGAAACAGATCCTAATAGCTCTAAGCGTATCCTGCATGAAAGAAGTAAACCTGTATGCCACCATCGCATTCCTGGAGCCAAGTCCGTTTATTCCGTAACCGCCTTCAGAAGTTCCGTCATCGTTGGCAAAATAGTTCTTAAACACCTGATAATAAACGATTGTGTCGTTTTCTTTAGGATCGAATGCATCTGTTTTAAGTGAACAGGTGATTCTGAACAATGCTGAATCAATATTATCAGTATTAAATGTATAGACGAGGTTGGCATTATAATCAACAGTTGTCGACGGACTTATATTTGTTGCACCCGGAGAGTAAAAGTATGCTTCAGAGTTTTTATAAACATCCCAGATCTCAAAATTTCTCGTTATATTCCTTGTAATTAAGTCATTATTACGGTATTGAACAGGTATTGACGAACCCATCTCCTGCAGTGAAATCTGTTTGAACTGTTTCCAGGGCATTGATTCATGTCGCTTGAGAAGTGATCTTACCGGCAGTCTGAATGCAACATCGGCATATAAAGTATCGGCTGCATTCCGGTTCCTGTCGATTAAAAGATAATCTATGTTCCAGATATCGCAATTCCCTACCATGGAAGGATCGCTGAGATTTGGGCTGAGACTGGCATAATTTATGAATCGGAACTGAAACCCTCTCTGTAAGTACCTTATCTCGTTAACCGGTATTATTACTGATCTGAACTTCTGATCAGTTTTTCCTTCTGCCATCCAGACAGAGTACCATTTATTTTCGAGTGGTGCAAAAAACTGCAGTGTAAGGCTGTCGTTCGATTCAGGTGTGTCGGCAAGACCACCTGCCTGGTAGAGGAAGCTGATCCAGATATTTTCAGAAGCCGCATAGTTCAGATTAAGTGGTTTGGAAGTTAACTGATCGGCTTTGAAACCTGTGGATGAGGCTGTTTCATATAGACGGCCCTGGCTGTTTAATGCATCAAATGTTGCTATTCCTAATGTGATCTGCCGATCAGAATAGGTATTATTAACAAACACAAACTCGTCGAGCCACCACTTTTTATCGGGATAGATATTCTTTCCTGAAAAATCATCCGAGACCGGTAGAGATATAGTATCCTCTGCTGCAATACCCTTTATGTTGCCGGTATTGAATTTCTGATTTACTATTGTGAAATTTGATTGCAGTCCTGTTATTACCTCCTGTGCCGGTAATAAAGCAGAAATGAGTAGAAGCAGGAAGGAATATATTAGCAGTTTTTTGAACATATCTGTTAATTAGACGGTAATGCCAGAATTTCCGCAGCAGGAATAGTATCAGTTATGATTAAGGTTGAATCTACAGCTAATTTGGCTGAATCAACTGTCAACCAGAGGTAGATTGCAGACCCAAGCTGAAGGCTTGCATCTTCCTTGTATTCAGGATTTTGCTTATAAACAAAGGCATTAATTGTGTCGTTTCCGCTCAGAATGGAGTTATCGTAAACATAAGTCCCGAGGCTAAGGGTTGAAAGCAGGATCTTATTCTTTGCGGGATTGAGATGCATACCCATTAAATCAGGTACTGAAGTTCGCTGATTACTAAGGCCTTTGCTAAGAACAAGGTCAATCACTGAACCTTTTTGAAGTGAATCTCCGGGTAATATTTTTTTCCCATTGTAAAGCTGGTCAAGTACTATATTCTGTGAAAGATCAGGCCGGTATCTCGATTCCCCCATCGTTAATCCCGATCTCTCGATCTCATCTATAGCCTGTCTGATTGGCAGGTCTATCAGATTTGGTGTCGCAACCATTTCAGGATTGAAAGCATTGATTGTCAAGACAATGTTCCTCCATTTCTTCACTTTAAATCCTGGTTTTGGACTTTGTTCTGCAATACAGCCACGAGGTACAACGGTTGTATAAACAGAGTCAGAAATAATATATTTCAGTTTACTCTTTTTTGCAAGGTTAACTGTCTCTTCCATCGTTAAACCGAAGAAATCAGGGACAGGACGTGCCTGCCCGTGGCGGGTGTAGAAGTTCATCCAGATAAGGAGGATCATTATGACACCCACCACAATTGAAATCGCCAAACCGAGGTTTTTAAGAAAAACTTTGCTCAGGATAAAGGTTTTTAAACTCATATTGAAAATTGATCATAAATAATAACGTAAAGGTACTTATAAAATTGTTTTTTTGCCCCTTCCACCTGAAGAGTGTAAAATTCAGTAGTCGTTGTAGTCACCTTTCAGTTGTAATGGGCGTCAAATGGCGTTATAAAGAGAATCCCTCTCAACAGGAATATATCCGGCGTTGCTGATAAGATGACAGATCTCTTCAGTACTCATCGCGGGTTTTGACTCTTCTGAACCAGCCATTGAATAGATTCTTGTTGTATCATCAATTGTGCCATCCATATCGTCGGCACCAAAGGAGAGTGAGAGCTGTGAACTCTCTTTTCCGATCATGGGCCAGTAGGCTTTTATATGTGTAAAATTGTCAAGGTAAATTCTTGAAACGGCATAATTTCTAAGGTCTTCGATGAGACTGACTTCACCAAGATATGACATACTGTTGTTGCTTTTCTTATATTTCAAAGGAATAAATGCATTGAATCCCCCTGTTCTGTCCTGAAGTTTGCGGAGCCTCTCAAGATGGTCGATCCTGTGTCCGTAGTTTTCAATATGACCATATAGCATGGTCGCATTTGACGGGATACCAAGATTATGTGCAGTTTCGTGAATATTAAGCCAGAGATCCGATGAGGCTTTTTCATCACATATCATTTTTCTAAGCTCCTCATCAAATATTTCCGCACCGCCTCCGGGTATAGAATCGAGTCCGTAGTTCTTCAGGAGTTTTAATCCTTCCACAACAGAGTATCCACCCTTTGTAATCATGTAATCAAGCTCAATAGCAGAAAATGCCTTTACATGAAGGTTCGGCCTGTATGTCTTTATCTTATGTATCAGTCTGCCCCAGTAATGAAGATCATAGGCAGGGTGAACTCCACCCACAATATGAACCTCTGTAACAGGCTTGTCGTCAAACTTTTTTACAATACTGAGCATCTCTTCATGACTGAACTCCCAGCTCTCCGGATCACCCTCAGGCTTGTGATATGAGCAGAACCTGCAGTTATAAATGCATTTGTTTGTAGGTTCAATATGAAAGTTATGATTATAGAAGGCTTTCATGCCATTATGCTTCCTCCTTGTTATACCTGCCAGCATCCCCAGAAGAGCCAGATCAGCTTTTTTGAAGAGAATGAGACCCTCTTCAGGTGTGATTCTTTGATAAAGAACTGATACCGATAGCTGAAAAAATATCAGATTATCAAAGAATCACACC
>JANNKF010000019.1:0-2894 GCA_031396165.1 Bacteroidales bacterium
ATATATGAAGCTTAGCCCCCCTTTAGGGGGGTTGGGGGGTAAATTTTCCCTTTTAATATAACGGTTTCTATAAGATCACTTCCGAATGCATATGGCATAAACTCAAATGATGGTATTTTCTTGGTAATAAATACATTAGCAACTTTTCCCCTGGCAATGGATCCATGGGTATCTGATAGCCCCATGGCATAAGCTGAATTAATTGTAACGGCATTTATTACCTCCTCCGGGAGCATTTTCAGTTTTATACATCCCAGCGACATTACAAGCATCATATTACCCGATGGTGATGACCCTGGATTATAGTCCGAGGCAAGAGCCAATGGCAACCCGGCGGTAATCATCTTTCTTGCCGGCGGATCAGGTAATCCAAGGAAAAATGCCGACCCCGGCAGTAGAGTTGGCATAGTATCCGATCCGAGAAGCGCCTCAATCTCCTTATCTCCGGTACATTCAAGATGGTCGACTGAAAGCGCATTATACTTTACCCCCACCTGAATTCCACCTGAAAAACCGAGCTCATTAGCATGCAGCTTTGGTGTAAGACCATATTTCATTCCTGCCATAAGAATTTTTTCAGTCTCATCAACAGTATAGAATCCATCGTCGCAAAAAACATCAATATAATCAGCAAGCTCTTCAGATGCTATAACCGGAATCATTTCATTAATGATCAGATTTACATATTCTTCCCTGTTGCTTTTGTATTCATACGGAACTGCATGAGCTCCAAGAAAGGTTGATTTAACCCCCAGCGGGGCACTCATTTTAATGCGTTTTATAACCCTGAGCATTTTCAGTTCGTCTTCCGTATTCAGGCCATATCCGCTTTTTATTTCAATTGCTCCGGTACCCTGACTTATCACCTCATTTATCCTGATCATTGACTGATTAAACAATTCATCTTCAGATGTCTCATGAAGTCTTTTTGCTGAATTAAGAATCCCTCCACCCCTGCGGGCTATCTCTTCGTATGTAAGACCTCTTATCTTATCAACAAATTCGGCTTCCCTGCTGCCAGCATATACAATATGAGTATGGGAATCGCAGAATGAAGGGAAAACGAATCGACCCGTTGCATCAAGAGTCTCAATTTTTGAAGAATCAGAATGAAACTTTCCTGATTTAAAATCGCTCATTTTACCAAAATCATTAATCAACCCATTTTTCAGGTAGAGCCAGCTATCTGTAACAGTGTTGATTTCAGACATCTCACTGCCGCAAACCATAAGTTTTGCGATCTTTTCAGTCTGCACCAGGCATTTAATATTTACAATAAGCAGTTCGGTAAGCATTAAGTCTTATTATTATGCTCCGAAGTTAGCAAATATTAAAAAAAGAGGCTGTAATTTCCATTTTTCTTTATCTTTATCGCTATGAACCAAACCTATAACTTATGAAAAATACCCTTTCAGTTTTGATTCTTTCACTACTGGTACTCTCCCTGTCCGCTCAGGAAAAGAAAGCGAAAACCGGATGGAAATTTGACGGTGGATTGCCAGCTGTAACATTCGACTCAGATCTCGGATTTCAGTACGGAGCTCTGGTTGAATTCTCTAACTGGGGCGATGGCAGTAAATTTCCCGAGTGGATTGATCATACTTACACTGAAATATCGCGCTTCACGAAAGGAAGTGGTATCTACAGGTTTATGTATGAATCGAAACACCTTATTCCCGGTGTGGAAATTGTAAGTGACCTGAGTTATCTTCCGGATAAGGCAAATAATTTTTTTGGGTTTAATGGTTATGAGTCTGTCTATAATAAAAACTGGATGGATGATAAATTAACAGATGGGTCATACAGGACCAGAATGTTCTATCGTCTTGAGAGGAATCAGTTCAGATTTAAGAATGACTTCCAGGGAAAATTATCAGGCGAACATGTCAGATGGAGTGCAGGTTTTGCTTTCCAGAATTTCGAAATTGGTTCTGTAGACATTGATAAACTTAACAAAGGGAAAAAAGTTTTACTCCCTTCTGTAACTGATGAACCTGGCCTTTATGAGAGATACAGAGAAATGGGGTTAATATCAGCTAATGAAGCCAATGGAGGCTGGGTAAATACTTTAAAAGCAGGTCTGATCTGGGACAGTCGCGATAATAGACCCAATCCAATGAAAGGTATCTGGTCTGAAATCGGAATCGAGGCTGCACCTTCATTTTTAGGCAATGATTGGGGATTCTCTAAATTGTTTATCACACACCGTCAGTATTTTACTTTGATTGAAAACGACCTGTCACTTGTATACCGACTGGGATATCAGGCTACAATTACAGGAGAAGCACCATTCTTCTATCAGACACAGGTAATTACTTCAAGACTAACGGGCTCCTCTTCTGAAGGACTCGGCGGATCCAGTACCTTAAGGGGTGTTCAGAGGAACAGAGTCGTAGGCGATGCGTTCTTTCTGGGTAACGTGGAGTTAAGATGGAAGCCCTTTTATTTCACATTATTTAAACAGGATTGTTATCTTGGGCTCGATCTGTTTTATGATTTTGGACGGGTTACAAAAGGCATCCCGCTTCCGGGTGATCTTGAAACCCGCTTTGCTGATTATAATACTACACATGAAATAGCAGATGATATTACTGATTTTTTCAGACCAGATACCGAGAAATTCCACTCAGATGCCGGAGTAAGTGTCATGCTGGCAATGCACCAGAATTTTGTAATTGCAATTGATATCGGTAAGGCTCTGAATGAGCAAGATGGAAATATAGGATTTGCAATAGGCCTGAATTACCTGTTCTAGAAATCATTAAATTATAAACATTGTAGTAGGGACACGCCATGGCATGTCCCTACATTTTTTAAAATCCTTTGAGGAAATATGCCAGGGCAACACCGAAGTAATTACCTAATACATAACCTATTATACCCCCGGTTATACC
>JANNKF010000040.1:0-12164 GCA_031396165.1 Bacteroidales bacterium
AACAAAAATAATTAAACAATTGATATTTCTCCATTTTGCAAACTATATATTGAAAGAATGATCCTGATGAAAATATAGAGGTTCATTAAAAAATAAATCAATAAATTAGGGGCATTAAATTAATAACTGCTTTCTGCTATGAAAAACAAATTATCAATACTGCTTTTGCAGTGCGTATTACTCTTCGTTTCAACACTTATATCTTTTTCACAATCTAACACAGGATTGGTTAAAGTAATTATTGCTCCTGATCATAAGGACTGGACATACAAGGTAAATGAAGATGCTAAATTCTCTGTGCAGGTGTTAAAGTACGGAAACCTGGTTGATAATGTAACCATCGACTATGAAACTGGTCCTGAGGCGCTTCCGGATGTTAAAAAAGAGGGAGTTCTGTTAAAAAACGGAAAAACAGAGTTTTCAGGAACAATGAAAGTACCCGGGTTTTATCGTGTAAGAGTTTGGGCAGTGGTAGAAGGGAAAAAATACGAAGGCCTCGCAACTGCAGGATTTGAACCTGAGAAGATTCAGCCGACAGTTAAAGATCCGACTGACTTCGATGCATTCTGGACAAATGCAATTGCAGAAGCCCGTAAAATAAACCTCGATCCTAAGATTACTCTCATTCCTGAGCGTTGTACAAGTGATGTGAATGCTTACCACATAAGTTTTCAGAATGAGATAAATGGATCCAGAATTTATGGAATGCTGGCTATTCCTAAAAAAGAAGGAAAATATCCCGCCGTCCTGAGAGTTCCGGGTGCAGGAATCCGTCCATATAATGCCGATACAAGAACCGCTTCTCTTGGATTTATTGTACTCGATATCGGCATCCATGGTATCCCTGTCAATCTCGATCCCCAGGTATATACTGATCTGGCAGGAGGAGCATTATATGCATATAATACAGTAAAGATGAATGACCGTAACACCCACTATTACAAAAGAGTATATGTTGGATGTGTACGTGCTATTGACTTCATCTATTCACTTCCCGAATTCAATGGAACAGATGTTGCTGTTACAGGAGGAAGTCAGGGAGGAGCCCTCACAATTGTAACCGCAGGCCTCGATAAAAGAATAAAATTCATGGCTGCAATGTATCCTGCACTATGTGATAATACAGGTTACCTGAATAAAAGAGCAGGCGGATGGCCCCATTATTTCAAAAATGCTGAACCAAAACCTGGAGAAGTTGAAACCCTTGGCTACTTCGATGTTGTAAACTTCGCACGAAGAGTCACCGCTCCCGGATTTTATACCTGGGGTTACAATGATCTAACATGTCCGCCAACATCAATGTATTCAGCGTATAATGTAATTACTGCTCAGAAAGAATTGTCAATTTATCAGGAAACCGGTCACTGGCAGTTTCCTGAAGAGAGTGAGGAATTAAATAACTGGCTGGTAAAACAGCTAAAGGGACAGTGATAAAAACTATTTAACCACGGGGTTACACGGAGTACCACAGGGGGAACACGGAGCTTTTTTTTGAAACTCTGTGTTACTCCGTCTTAACTCTGTGCAACTCAGTGGTAAACTACTAATTATTGAAACCAACTTCTTTACCGGTAAGTTGTATTCTTCCGGTTAAAACCTGAGTGAACTGAGGATCGAGATAGCCTTTGAAACCCGGCTGCTTTCCACCTACTGATATTGTAAAATATCCGGGTTCTATTACCCGCTTATCTTTATTGTTTATTATTGAAAACTGCCTCGGTTCAATAGTAAATTCAACATCCTTTACTTCACCAGGTTTAAGTGATATCCTCGTAAATCCTTCAAGCTGTCTTATAGGCCGTGGTGTAGAAGCTTTTTCATCATTCAGGTAAAGCTGTACTACCTCATCGCCTGCAATTGTACCGGTATTTGTAACTGTAACTTTTACCTTGATTTTCTCCCCGGCAACTGCTGTAACAGGCAGGGATAAATTATCGTATGTGAATGATGTATAGCTAAGTCCATATCCAAATGGATACAACGGTTCCTGATTAAAGAACCTGTAGGTCTTTCCTGTCATATTATAATCCTCGAAAGCAGGAATCTGATCGATTGATTTATAATATGTTACAGGAAGACGACCTGCAGGATTATAATCCCCGAAGAGAACATCTGCCACTGCATTCCCGCCTTGCTGTCCGCCATATCCTGCTAGGATCACTGCAGCTCCTTTTTCCTGTGCTTTATTTACCGATAGCGCTCCTCCGTTTGTAAGGACCACAATTACCGGTTTCCCGGTTTGTGTTACTGCTTCCAAAAGTTTCTCCTGAGCGGCCGGTAAATTTAAATTTGTACGGTCGCCACCAAGAAATCCTTCAGTTTTGATTGGCATCTCCTCGCCTTCCAACCGTTGTGAAAGACCGAGAACAAGTATCACCGCATCCGCTTCCTTAGCAACGCTGACTGCCTCTGCGAGCATGTTTGGCCGTGGCCGTGCCCATAACAGTTTCATATCTGCGTCGCCGGCATAGTTTTTATAAACAACTTCGATTTTATATTTCTTTCCTGCTTCCATATTCACTGAATACTCCTTATGAAAAGCATGATGTTCATTCCTTTCGGAAATAATTTTTTTACCATCGAAATAAACCTCATAAAATGATGATCCCCAGCTTCCCAGTGCAAATGAACCTGTTTCCGGTGCTACCAGAAAAGTGGTCCATTTTACTCCAAAATTATCATCCGGCAGGTCGTATCTTGGAGAAAGATGTTCCCAGTAGAAATCGATCTGATCATCAACTCTTGTGAACAGAGGTTCGCCTTTCAAATCCCTGTTGTTAAAATATTCACCTTTTGCCCCCTGAAGTCCGTCAGGTGTCTGAAGATATCTTGAAGGTATAACCGTAAGATTATGAACACCTTCAGCAAGATCGCTGCCTTCAGCATATAGAATTTTTGTCTCAGGGGCAAGCTTATTCTTTATTCCTCTAAGTACTGTAACCGGATCTTTTGAGATTCCATTGTAATTTCCGACAAGTGATTCAAAATTGTCTGCATTCGGACCAATTACTGCAACCGTTTTTATCTCTTTTTTCAGGGGGAGAATATTGTTCTCATTTTTCAGAAGAACAATTGATTTCTGAGCGGCCTGTCGTGAAAGGGAATTATTATAATCTGAACCATTGACAAAGAATGGGATCTGAGCATACGGTACCATCTCGTCGGGATCGAACATGCCAAGTTTAAACCTGGCTGTGAAAACCCTCCTGAGTGCTACATCGATATCCGCCTCTGTGAGAAGTCCCCTTTCCACTGCAGTCATAAGCTGTTTATAATCAACTCCGCATTCGAGATCGGTTCCTGCTTTTACAGCAGCGGCTGCGGCTTCAGCAGCATCCTTTGAAAATTTCTGAAACTTCCAGAAATCTGAGATAGCCCAGCAATCTGAAACTATGTAACCTTTGAAGCCCCATTCATCTCTGAGAATTCCGTATAAAATCGGATTCGCACATGCCGGATAATCTCTGAACATATTATAGGCTCCCATAACTGAGTATGCCCCGGCATCCATAATTAGTGTCCGGAAAGCAGGAAGGTAAGTTTCCCTGAGATCGACCTCGCTGACTTTGGCATTAAATTCATGTCTCAATGGTTCCGGTCCGGAATGAACGGCATAGTGTTTCGCAGTGGCAACAACTTTCAGGTACTTCGGATCATCTCCCTGCAATCCTTTAACAAACTCTGATCCCATTTTCCCAGTGAGAAACGGATCTTCCCCATAAGTCTCATGCCCCCTTCCCCAGCGCGGATCGCGGAAAATATTGATATTTGGCGACCAGAATGTAAGTCCCTGGTAAATACCTGTTTTGCCTCTTCTCTGAAATTCATGGTATTTGGCCCTGGCTTCATCTGAAATTGCATTTGCAACATTGAACATCAGACTTTCATCCCAGGAGTTTGCAATTGTTATTGACTGGGGGAATACAGTTGCATAACCTGCCCTGGCAACACCATGGAGAGCCTCATTCCACCAGTTATAGGCGGGTATACCAAGCCTGGGAATTGCAGGTGCAGTATAAAGCAGTTGGTCAGCCTTTTCTTTGAGTGTCATTTTCGAGATAAGATCATTAACTCTCACTTCAAGAGGCAATATTGTATTCCGGAATGGGGGCGGATTTGTAACCTGTTGGGCCTTAGCACCTATTGTTACAAGGGTAAGAAAAATCAACAAAACCGGGGATAAAATTTTTTTCATGGTTCAATAATTAGATCTTAGTGGAGAAGTATAAAAAAGCTTTAAAATACTGATAAATGTATTAAACTCTTTGTATAATAGCAACCTATAATTCTATTGTAACACTTTTACCTGAGTATCTCAAGGTCGGGATTGGTATAAGCCGGTACTGAAAAAAACAAGACGACCCATACTGTAATAACTCTGATCATACCTTAATGAAAAGTTTATTCTTATAGAGCCAGTAACACAAATACCATAATGAAGTCCATACCATAAGACTGGTAACAATTCCGACTGTAAGTTCGCCTGCCCATGAAAGTAATGAAACCGGCAATGGAGTTAGGATTTTGTATACCAGACCAGCACCACCTGCCTCAAAGAAGAGGTAGATGAAGATGCTGTTCATTCCCACGATCCTGAACATTTTTGAACCATTTACGAAGATCTTCTTAACATCAATCAGCCAGTAGGAAAATGTCAGCGCCAATATTGCATATCCACCGCTTGTAAATACAAATGATGATGTTGCAATTTTCTTTATGATTGGAGTAACATTAAGTAAATCAAGCGAATATCCTATTATCAAACCCGAGACACCAGCAATCATAAGGAGTTTTATCTTTTCACCTGCGCTTTTCTGGCTCATAAGAAGCTTGCCACAAAGGACTCCCCATACAGTATGTGCTATTGTTGAAAAAGCATTTATCGATGCCCAGATGCTGGGTTTCTCAATTCCTTCAATCTTAATATTTGCCCAGGCACCAAGATTCTGGTACGCTACCCAGGGCTGGTTAAATCCATCAACAGGGAAAAACCTGTAAGCGAGATCCATTATTAAAAGAATTGCCAGCGACAATGTCATCTGAAACCAGAAGCTTTTGTTTCTTATCAGGAATGCAACAAGATATGTAACTGATAATTGCGTTAAAACATCCTGAAGCCTGAATACTATTTTACCCGGACCGATCCAATAGAGAGTCCATCCCAGTAAAAAGAGGAGAAACGCTCTTTTATAGGCGTGATAAGTAATTGTCCGGTCACTTTCTCCTTTTTTAATTCTGTTGGCCACTGCGAAAGGGATTGCCACACCGACTATAAACATGAAAAAAGGCTGAATAAGATCCCAGAAATAAAGGCCGTGCCATTCGTGATGATCCAGATGGTTTCCAATATACTGTACCAGCCCGGTATCAAACTTTCTCAAATGGGAATACAGTCTTGTACTCTCTCCTATAAGAAGAAACATGGTAAAACCACGGAAAAAGTCAACAGATATTATCCTTTCTACGATTGAAGGATTCTGGTTTATGACGCTCTCTTTCATAACACTTTTAATAAATATTAGGCGACATTAAAGTAAAGACTTTTTCTTAATTATTTCCAACAAAATTCCAGGTAAGAGAATCGCCGTCAGTTTAAAAAAGGAAAGAACCTGATTTTTTTTGTCAGATTCTCCTCTAAAGCAATACTAATTTAAAATATGTTCAAGGGGCTTATTCCCGTCAAGAGTTATTATTGTAGCTTTTAATTTTCCGTTAACAACTTCACATTTTATAACTCCATTGTTGTGGTTTACGAGAACAGGAAAATTAATTTTGCCCTCTTCAGGCTTACAGTTTTTTAACATTTAAGATTTTCTCAGATTACTAACCCTTTGTTAACTCTTTAAACCTAATCATTAGAAGGAAGTTGGTTAACCACTAATTGGTTCTGACTTTGTATAGATTTATGTTCTGTATAACCAACGTTTTATCAGGATTCTTCAGATAGATATTATGCGTCCACCAGCTTATTTCACCACGTGTATACACAAGCTCGCCTTTTGATTCATCGTAGTTTACTGATTTCACATTGTCAAGCTTATCAAGCATGCCGAATGAAGAAAACCGGCTATCAGGGATATCAAAAACCCAGACATTTTTTGTTGTTGTTAACAGAAGTCTGGTATCGGAGACAGATATTAAATCGTGCCCCCCGTTATCGGGCAGAATCCATTTCTCCTCGAGCTGAAGCACTGGTTTGGTACTATCCCATTTCTTCAGGGTATACCTTCTTAATTCATTGTATCCCAAAGCAAACAGTGATTTTTGTTTACTCATCCATACTACACCATGACCAGAATAAAGAGAGTCTTTAAAAATTACCTTCTCCGGTGACTTTAAATCATAAACTTCGATGCTGTTCCCATCCTTGTGTGTGGAAAGCGCAACAACAACCCTGTTGCCGGGCAAAATTTCGGCAGAATGAGCCATCGGTGAATGTGCATAAAAGAGACTCTTTTTTGTATCCCTGTCAACAAGAACAACTCCTCCACCTGAGGATGTAATCAGAATTTTCTTTCCTCCTTCGACGGGTTTGCAGTCATCAGTTGGTATCAGGATTTTTTGATATTTCTCAGGTATGTCGGTGGCATCGGATACTTTCCAGCTCCATTTAATACTGATATTCTCCCCGTCAGAAGTTTTGCTGTCGATTATAATTACCTTGTCATCACCGCATGCAATAATCTCACCTTTAACATTTTTCTGTGTATTAATCGTTGTACATGACGGAATTGAAAACAGAAGAAAAAGTATCGGAATCAATCTTATATTTTTCATTATTCTATCGATTAATTTTTATAGTGTTGAAAAACTTCGATTTTGAATCTGGCTTTTTCCCTGGAAAAAAACCATTTAATGCCAATCCTGATTCAATGGCAAGATCCGCCTCAATTATGTCAGCTCCATCTGTTATCATCTTCCTGTATAAAACTGATAATTCTTCCTTACTCTTAATTTCACCACTTTTAAATTTCAGATCATGATTTCGTGAACTTCCGGCAATACACATTGCGCCGTTTTTATGTAATAGGTTAAAGATCTGTGGATCAATATTAAGGTTATGACTGACAAAACAAACAACATTTGCCCAGGGTACAGAAGTCTCTTCAAACGATCTGATAACTTTAAAATCGCCCGCCATTACCTCCATCAGAATATCGGGATTTAACGAATAACATTTTTTTATCTCCTCTGGCGAATAAGCAATTACAATTACTCTTGAGACTGCATTATGTTCTGTTATTTTTTTCACACGTACTTCAATAGGAACATCCTTTCTGTCAAGGACAAGAATCGTTTTGGCTTCTGCCCATTCGAGGGCTTCATCCAGAGTAGGTATTTGATAATCAGTAATATTGCCAAACGAATCTTTTAGCCTGAGTTTCTTTAACTCTTCCCAGGTATAATCGCTTACTTTCCCTTTCCCGTTCGTTGTTCGCTCAAGAGTCGGATCATGCATCAGTACAATTACACTGTCTTTTGTGTATCTTGGATCTGTCTCAATCATTGAATGAACCTGAGAGATTGTGTTTTCAAATGTAGCAATACAATTCTCGGGAAAGAATTTTCTGTCACCACCGCGGTGTGCACAGATAAATGGAATCCGGTCGGGTGTATATTTAAAAAACTCCTTAAGTTCCGAAGGGCTTTTTATATTGATTGTATGAAATGTAACGCCTTCATTGTTCTTAACCTGAGCTAAACAGGTTGAAGTTGAAAGGCATGAAAGAATCAGGGAAAAAAATAATATTTTTCTCATCTATTTTATTTAATTTTAATCAGTTACAAGGTCTATTTCTTACTGAAAATGTCAAATCTCTTAATCTCCGGAACGATATGCTCCGCTTTCATTATTTCTTCAATCTTTTTGACAATTTCAGGGTTACTTGCGGCAAGATCATTTTTCTCCTTTATATCATTTTCCAGATTATAAAGCTGAATTTTCAGATTACCATCGAGTGTTGAATCCCTCACTCCCTTCCAGTTATCAATTCTTACAGCCTGCTGACCTCTTCTCTCAGGATATTCCCAATAAAGGTACTTATGCTTCTCCTGTTGCCCCTTTTGAATAATAGTTGGCAGAATGCTTATACCATCAAGTCCCACAGGGTGTTTTGATCCTGAGATGTCGCATAACGTCGGAAAGATGTCCCAGGCAGCGCAAAGATGATCGCTCACCTGGCTTTTCTTAATATTTTCAGGCCATGAAATAATGAAAGGTACGTGGATTCCTCCTTCAAATACCGAGCCTTTGAGTCTACCGGGATTCTGGTTAAATGGTTCAGCATTATTAAAGAAAACTGAATTTGCCCCACCTGTTGTTACCGGACCATTATCACTGCTGAATACAATAATAGTGTTTTCGTAAATTCCCTGATTTTTAAGTTCCTGCACCAGGCACCCTACCTGATAATCGAGATAACCAACCATTGCGGCATAGGTTGCCATCGGATACTGGCATGGGAAGTACCCTTTATCGCCTGTATATGGTTTCTCTTCGCCGATCACCTTACGATACTTCTCAACCCACTCTTCAGGAGCCTGCAATGGTACATGAGGAATAGTAGTAGTATAATAAAGGAAGAAGGGCTGGCCGGCTTCTGTTTTAATGAATGAAAGAGCCTCGTTTAACATTAGTTCAGGAGCATACTCCTTTAGACGATACTTTTTATAACTGTCGCTTTTGCCGGGGTCACTGCCCTCATCAAGCTTAGTCCTGGGAACGATGAATTCATTATCAAGTTTAACAATCTCCTCATTTCTCCATAAGTGTCCGGGATAATAAGTATGTGCCTGACGCTGACAGTTATACCCAAAGAAAAGATCAAATCCCTGTTTATTCGGCACACCATCGGTAAGAGGTGCACCTAAACCCCATTTCCCGATACATGCAGTTTTATAGCCACTTGTCTGAAGCATTTTACTGAATGTAACTGTCTGAGCCGGAATAGGGAACTGCCCTTCAAGAGAAGAATTCTCTTCCATTTTATTATAGTCCCAGACATCTCCCCTTACGGGCCATTCGTGATTACCCCGTATGAAAGCGTGCCCTGAATGTTTTCCTGTAAGCATGACGCATCTGGAAGGAGCGCTTACCGGAGCACCGCAGTAATACTGTGTAAAACGGATACCTCTATTTGCAAGCGCATCAATATTCGGGGTTTCAATAATCTTCTGTCCGTAGCATCCAAGGTCGTTATATCCCAGATCATCGGCGAGGATGAAAATAATGTTTGGCTTTTTAATTTCAGTATTGCTTTTACCTGAAATTCCAGTTGAAGAGATGGCAACAAATCCGGCAATTCCGGTTAGTATGAAATTTTTCATTTAAAAACGTTTTTAGTTACCTGAGATCTTAATAAAATCAGTTTTAAGCTTCATATCTTTCCCATTCCGGGTCTTCTTTGAAAAAATACCCATCAGGGCAACCATATTCACTGACGGGTAAGATCTAATTTACCAGTTTGGATTATTCGGAAGTAGATTTGGATTCTCCTGTGTTTCGTATGAAGGGACAGGCCATAAATAATCCCTTTTTACATCAAATCTTCTAACAAGTTTCTGGGTATTATTGTAAGTGAAAATCGGACCATTATTAACAATGTGGGCCGTTTTCCACCTTAAGATATCCATATAATAAAATCCCTCTCCGGCGAATTCAATCCTTCTTTCGAGTCTTATTACCTGCCTCATTTTTGCCTGGTCCCCCATAGCAACGTATGTTGGCAAGAGAGCATCTATTGATTGTATAATCGGCATCCCAGCCCTGGTACGTATTTTATTGATTGCATCATACACACTTTGGTCAATCTGATTGAGCTCAGTTTTTGACTCAGCGTACATTAATAGAATATCAGCGTACCGTAGAACAATGTAATTAATATCTGACTGACTGTCATTTAGGATTATGCTGTTGTACTTATTATCTTCATCATAAACCCCATACTTTTTGAATGTATAACCCGATTGTGCAAACTGGGTGTTTGTTACTGTTTTTCCCATATACTTCGAGCCCGGCCACACCAGTGTCATTCTGAATCGCGGATCACGATTTAACCAGTATGAACCCGAACTATAAAGCGGAGATTGCTGTATTGTTGAACCATCTGCCATTAAGTATGCATCTACCAAGTCACGAAGAGGAGCATTTGTATTATACTGCCTTACAATTAGATCAAATGAATGGCAATAGTTTGGATAAAGATACTGAACATCAAAAATGACTTCAGCATTGTTTTCGTTTTCAGGCATAAACAGATCGCGGTAGCTGGCAAAAAGAGAGTACTTATTCATATCCATAACCTGTTTTGCGGAAGCGGCAGCTTCTGCTATTTTCCCATGATAAAGATACTCCCGTGCTTTTAAAGAATAGCAGGCACCTTTAGTTGGTTTTCCAGGAAGAGCAGCATTAACGGGTAAGACAGCTGCGGCCTCATCAAGGTCATTTATTATTTGTGTAAAAACCGTTTCTTTTTCGGTTCTGGGCAAATTTTTGTGTTCCAGTTTTGGTGCTTCAAGGATCAGAGGTACATCTCCGTAATAATTGATCAGCAGACCATAATAAAGAGCTCTCAGAAATTTGGCTTCAGCTATCATCATAATTTTCTTATCATCTGCCATAGTAATGTTAGCCACCCTCTCGATCAGGGTATTGCACCTGCCGATACCCTGATAACAATGTTTCCATCGGTTGTTTATGATTCCTGCGTTTGCAGCGTCATGAGTACCGTTTCCAATATGAAAGAAACCTGAAGAACTGTTATAGTCCATAGCATTAGGTGTTGCACATTCTTCCCATAAGGGAGTAGTCCATCCGCCGCCACCATATATACCGGTAGCTCTAAGTGTCTGATAACAAGCAGCCAAACCTGCATCAGCCTGCGTTTCTGATTTCCAGAAAATACCTTCTGTATACTTATTTGTAGGTTCGATATCCAACAGACTTTCACTGCAGCTATTTAACAGAATAAATACTGCAACAATTGAGATTAAATATTTTAATGATTTCATATGTCTAATTTTTAGAATGTTACATTTAATCCTACAGTAAAAATCTTAATTGAAGGATATTCAAAAATGTTATCATTTTTCATATTTTTTTCCGGATCAAATTTTGTCATCTTTGAAAATGTAAGCAAATTTTGACCGTTCATAAAAACCTTAAGATCTTTGATTGACATTTTCTGAATCAATTTGCTGGGGAAATTAAATGCCAGCTGAACGTTTTTCAGTCTGAGGTAGGATGCATTTTGTAACCAGAAATTTGAATTGTCAAAATTAAGAGTATTACCTGTACTTGTTGTAAGTAGAGGATATTTAGAATTCGGCGTTTCTGGTGTCCATGTCTCTGTTTCCCAGTCCTTTGTAAAACCAGCTCCATTATAGAATGGATAGCTGATATTATGTTGGGGATAGGTATATATTTTACCTATTCCCTGGAATATCGCAGATAGTTCAATTCCTTTATATTCTGCTCCAAAGTTGAAGGCATACGTAACCTCAGGAACAACACCATGAACAATTATGCGGTCATCAGCACTTATTTTATTATCGCCATTGACATCCCTATATTTGATAAAGCCAGCTTTAGTTGCTACATTCTGAAAAGGACTTGCAGCCACTTCTTCATTTGACTGGAATATCCCAATAGCATCCAGAACATAGTAACTGTCAATAGGATGCCCTTCTACTGTAATGTATCGACCTGAAATAATCTGTTGTCCACTAAGGTTTACAACCTCATTTTTATTGTAGGAAAAATCACCTCCTAATTCCAAAGTAACATCCTTAATCGTATGATGGAAGCTGGTACTGATTTCAAATCCTTTATTGTTTACCTGCCCGATATTACTCATTGGGCCTGACCAGTTTGCAACCTGACTTGGAAGGTTTACAGGACGAAGAATATCTCTGGTGTCTTTGTTATAAATATCGAATGTCAACTCAAGTTTTCCCTTAAAAAAACCGGCGTCAATCCCGAAATTAGTCATAGTTGTGGTCTCCCATGAAATATTGGGATCAGAACTGGAGGTAACAGCTGCTCCCTGTTTAATGGTGGTTCCATAAGTATAGTCCATTCCGAGATTGACACTGTTTGTGTAACTGAATAAAGCAATCTCCTGATTACCGATCTGACCCCATGAAAATCTTGGTTTGATATTGGT
>JANNKF010000055.1:0-22439 GCA_031396165.1 Bacteroidales bacterium
AGTAGCGAGCCTACTAATTATAATAACGCCTGGTTGAATACTTCCTATCAATCAGGGCAAGTGTTTGAATTCGAAAAATATTTAAAAACATGCTCTGGTATTGCTTTTAGAAATCGACATCTTATATAATGTACTTTAGAAGGAATGGTGGTTGTTTTCTATTTGCAAAAAAGGATCAGGGGATCACTGAGCGAACTTTGTTAACGAAGTACCCCCTGCTTATATTATTAAAGTGCAACGGAGGGCTTTTCTTTATAATTCACATCTGGTATACCTTATATTATAGGGAAGTTACTCTAAAGCATTTTCCTAATCAAATCTATATATCTGATATGTGAAAATTGTTTAGGCTTTGTAATCATGTGTAAAACAACCTATTGTGAAATAAATAACAGTACAGTTTAGAAAGATTCTAAAGAAAGACGTTTCTTGCTGAAATTCAAAGATATGGAGCTATGTAAATTTGTCCATTCGTTAGTCACCGGTTTCAGGCCTGCAATAATTTTTAAGTATGAGGGTTTTAATATCTGATGTGAACAATACTTTTTACAAACCTAAAAAAAAACAATTATGAGAGAGAAAAAAAATCCTGGAAACATCTGCCTTGGTCGAACGGGCAAATTGAAACCTTTCGGAATTTTTAGTGCTGCAGTGTTTATGGCACTGGTAACATTTTTTACTCCCGGTTGCACAAAGGATGATGAGAGTCTATTATCGGATATTGACCTGCTTAAAATTGCCGGCATTGTTGAAATAACCCCTGCCAATCTTGAAGAGAGTGTAGCTATCAACCCTATAGTTGAAGTATCATTCAATGCAGAAACAACACCGGTAGAATTATCTCTGGCAACAATATCCCTGAAACAGGGAACAACTCCTGTTTCCGGAACACTTTCATTATCAGGAACTACTGTTCAGTTTACGTCTGATGCGGATCTTTCACCCGAAATAGAGTATACTGCAGAAGTCTGGACAATGAGAAAAACCGGAAACGAATCTGACAGGGAAAGCAGATATTCCTGGAAATTCAGAACAGGAAGGAACAAGCGCTTCGATCCACTTAAGGTCGTTTCTGTTTCTCCCTTAAAAAATTCTACGGGGGTGGCTGTTAATGCACAACCTGTTGTAACTTTTAATAAGGAGATAACCACTGCAC
Organism: Bacteroidales bacterium; assembly: GCA_031396165.1. GTDB lineage: Bacteria > Bacteroidota > Bacteroidia > Bacteroidales > VadinHA17 > LD21. The sequence goes on from JANNKF010000055.1 coordinate 1,157, forward strand.
TTGGCAGTACAACAAAGGTTACATTAAAACAGGGCGGATCGAATGTCGCCGGTACAGTTAACTTTTCAGGGAAGACGGGTACATTTGTACCTGCAGCCGAGCTTAAGTCAAATACATTATATACTGGTTATGTAACATTTGGAAACAATAATAGCGGCGATGATGACGATGACGATGATGATGATGATAATAATGCATCCCAGAATTATTCATGGAGTTTTACAACAGCCACAGGAACCACCGGTGATGTTACAAGCCCGGCTGTCAGCAGTGTAACACCTGCCAATAACGCTTCTTCGGTATCTCTGTCGGGTGCAATAACTGTGGCATTTAATGAAGCAATGAATGCTTCTACCATTAATGCTACAACGATTACATTAAAGCAAGGATCAACAGCAATAACAGGAACAGTAACCTATTCCGGTACCACTGCAACGTTTACACCTACAGCAGGTCTGGTTGCAAATTCAGTCTATTCAGGAACAGTTACCACAGGAGCGAAAGATGTTGCCGGGAATTCACTGGCAGCTAATTTTACATGGAGTTTTGCCACATCAACGGCAGCCGATGTAACACCTCCGACAGTTATTTCAGTTAATCCTGCAAATGCTTCTACTTCAATAGCTATAACCAGCAGCATTACAGCAAATTTCAGTGAAGCGATGAATGCAGCTACGATTACTGCAACTTCCTTTACATTAAAGCAGGGAACGGCCAGCATTGCGGGTGCAGTAACCTACTCAGGTACAACTGCCACATTCCAACCAACGAGTGCACTAACAGCAAGTACCCTTTATACTGCTTCCATTACAACTACTGCCAGAGACGTTGCAGGAAATGCTATTGCAGCTGTATACACATGGAGTTTCACAACGGCTGCCGGACAATCAGCTGATGTTACACCTCCAACAGTAGTATCGATGAGTCCTCTTAACAATGCAACAGCAGTAGCCCTTAACAGTAAGGTAACCGCAACTTTCAGCGAAGCTATGAATGCTGCTACAATTACAACTGCATCCTTTACACTGAAACAGGGAGCAACAAGTGTGGCCGGAACAGTAACCTATTCAGGTACCACAGCAACATTCTCACCAACCAGCGCACTTACAGGAAGTACAGTTTATACTGCATCTGTAACTGTAGTTGCAAAAGATGTGGCAGGGAATGCTTTAACAAGCGCCAGTACATGGAGTTTCACTACAACAGCTCCCGTTGCTGCCGGATTATCATTCGCAACTGATGTTATGCCGGTGCTTGCCAAGTGTAATGCTTGTCATACTCATAACTGGACAACATCCTCGAATGCGTCCACATTCTACACGAACCTTGTTAATTCAAACTATGTAAATGCTGGTGCATATACAACAAGCAAGATTTACTCAAAAATCAATGGAGGTCACCCGGGATCAAGTCTTCCCGCTGCTGATCTGACCAAGGTACTTACCTGGATGCAGGAGGGATCAAAAAACAATTAACCATTATTATAATAAATTAAAAAGAGGCTGCGTGAAAAACAGCCTCTTTTTTTATTTATAATAATTGTGATGATGTAAAGCTCTATGAAACAGGCTTCATCCATACAAGCTGAGAGTTGATGTTATCGCTTAACTTATAGGTTCTTATATGTTTTTGAAGTGGTTCTCCTACAATCTCAATTTTATTAAGGTCAGCAATTCCTGATCCGGTTTGAGCACAATAATTAAGATAACCGACTTTCGCAAAATCGATCCCCATCAACTCAATTCCTACACGGTCGGCCGATAACCAGTCGGTGCTGGCAACACAGATCCGATGATCGACCGGAGTTCCGCTATTTGGTCCGTTACCCTCCATACCCTCAAATCCATCTATTATAGCCAGATGCGGATGCAGATGTTTTGACATTGCATAAAGATTGTAATTTATACCACGGAAGCCGCTGCCATGTACAATTGGCTTATCATTTACTGAACCGGGTTTCCGTGAAGAGTTCCACGTAAATCCTAAATCTTTTATAGGGGCACCGAATACTATATTTTTAAGTGACAGTGTTGCTATAGCCCGGTCGTGTGTTTTCATTCTGGCAACAGATACTACATATGAATCGGGATCGAGCAGGACATGAGAGACACGAACTGCATGGGGTTTAAAATCCTTTTCATCAAATACATGCAGAATATCTATAGCTTCCTGATCAAGATCGACAAGTTTAACAGGGTATTTGGAAAGAAGCTTCATATAGCCATAATTGCTGAAGCCGTCTAGTGTAGGACCATTCGCCGCCGATTCGGCAATAATAACATTATCATCTTTCCCGATAGCCTTTAAAAACTCAAGTATACCTTCAAGCGTATCGACATGTGTGGCACAAAGAGGAAGATCGATGGAAACATTATTCGGTTTGAGAACTACACGTCGCTTACCGATAGCCGCCCTTATTTCTTTTGAAAAAGGTTGAAGAGCCCTGAAGACCAGATCCGCCCTGTTATCACCGGTTGTAAGAGCGACGCGTGATGCTATTTGCTGCTGACTAACAAATGAAGCAAATTTATCGAAAGGATTAATGCTTGCTACAGCAACGCCTCCCATGAAGGAAGTCTTCAGAAAATTACGGCGGTTAAAGTTTCCCATTACCTTATGTTTTTGATATATACAAACATAATAAATCCGGATCAAATCCGAATCAAAATGTAAGATAATGCCTGAAATTTTGTTTTATTTCGGGATGATAAGAGCAATTTATTGGCAAGCCAATCTTATGAGAACTATGATTTTTTGTAAAAATTAGTGCTTTCGAAGATCTTATCTGCCGATTTGGCAATGAAACCACTATAAAGTCGCCCGTCTGAATCAGGAAATCGTTGTGCAAATTCATAATAACAAGCCGGAACTTCAAATTCCCCTTCAACAAATTTCACTTTAACAATATCGGCCATGGTGCTCGATTGCTGAAGGAGCTCTGCCGGTGTCCCCTTTACTTCGCCGCCCGAACTATTAAGAAGATAACCGTTTTTCTTAATTAACTCATTTACCTTATGTATGTTATCATACTTTGTTAATGAATTAACACTGACTGTAAAGTGATTCGCCCTGAACCCGAACACATAAAACCATGCTGCATATTCTGACTCCTCTCTCAAACGATTAAAAATCTCATAAGAGAGGGGATTAAACAGAGCACCGGAAAAAAGTAAATCTGAAGAATTGAATTTTTTACTGTCAGTTTTGGGGTATAAATCAGTAAAGGTTTTCTGAATAAAGGGCGAACAGTCGGCCAGAATAAGCTGACTTATAAATACACGTGGAGAAGTATTCGCACCAGGCAATTCAAAATGTTGCGCAAAAAGGTGCTTTTCCTTAAAGATATATTCGCCCTTCGGAACATATCCATTTTCAATAAAAGGTTTTGCCAGAACGCCAATGCCTATTTCTTTCCAGTCCAGAGTTCTGAAAGCAATATGATCATTTACAACACTTTCTCCTTCCTTAATGAAAAGATTATGAATAGCTCCCGCAGATGGGTTCTGCGTAATATAGTCGTCCCATAGCCGGCTGAAAATAGTGTTAAGTTCCATAATTATTCAATTATTTTTTCTGATACAATAATTCTCAGATAATTAACAAGATTGGGGTATTGTTGTTCATAATGTAATATTTTCACACACGAGTGTCTGTTTATTAGACAGTATCAGGAATATCAACATTTGTATATTGCTTATTATGTGGCACTTGCAATTGTGGCATATTATTTGGCATTCAGGAACAGACGGGAGACGGGAGACCGAAGACCGAAGACGGAAGACGGAAGACAGAAGACGACAGGCGACAGGCGACAGGCGACAGGCAACAGGCTCCCGATAGCTATCGGGAAGGCGACAGCCGGAAGGAAACAGGAATATTCTAAAGGTTACAAAAAATGAGAAATAAGAAATATGTATTTGAGATGAGAAAAAAAGGAATAGTCATATTGCTGATTATAATTACTGGGTTAAGTGAGATATCGGCTCAGGAAAAGAAATGGACACTCGAAGACTGTATAAACTATGCTGTAACAAATAATATAGGTATTCAAAGACAGCGATTGCAGACTGAGGTCGCGGAGGTTAATCTTACAAAATCAAGAATGGATGTCCTTCCTTCACTCAACCTGGGATCTGATGCCAGCATACAATTCGGACGATCAATCGACCCGAGAACCAACGGGGTCACTTTCAGCCAGAACCTCAGAAACGGTTATGATATCTCCTCAAGCCTGACACTCTTCAATGGTTTTGCCATTATGAATTCAATTTCTGCAAACAAGTTCATGCATAAGGCAGGACTTGAAACAGAGAAAATCACAAGGAATACGCTCATAGTTGACATTATGGGACAATATTATTTGGTACTATATACAAAGGGTCTTGAGAATGCTTCGAAAATGCAACTCGAACTTTCAGAAAAACAGCTTTTCAGAATCGGTAAGATGGTTGAAACAGGTAAAGAGGCTGAATCGAAACAATACGAGATTGAAAGCAGGGTTTCCGCCGACAGACTCTCATACACTGTTGCACAGAACACCGCCAGTCAGGCGGTGACTACTCTGAAACAAATGCTTCAGCTTACACCAGGAACTGAATTTGATATCCTTATGCCTGACCTTAATCTGATGCTTATACCAGATTTAAGCTTCAATAGTGATAGTATATATAATATTGCATCTGAGACGCTTCCACGGCTGAGAGCCATAGAATATGAGTTAAAAGCATCGGAAAAACAGCTTGCAGCAGCCAGAGGTCGTCTTGCTCCAAGTCTTTCAGTTGGCGGATCGGTCTTCACAGGTTATTATACTTCAATTGGAGATACTTCAACTGCCTCCTTTTCGACTCAGTTAAACAACAACTTCGGACAAGCGATATTTGCTTCACTCAATATTCCGATATTCAATAATTACTCAACATCCAGAAGTATTAAACTGGCTAAGATAAATCAGAAGGACAAAGTACTGAGACTTGAGCTGGAGAAAAACAATCTCTATACTGAAATTGAAAATGCCTGCCTCAACTTCAATAGAGGAAAATATGAGTTTTCTGCTGCCACAGCCAATTTTGAATTCAATAAAAAATCATTTAATGCTGTTGAGAAAAAATTTGAGTCCGGACTCGTTGATGTGACTGATTATTCAGCAGCTAAAACAACACTATTCTCGGCTGAAACTGAAGCATTAAGAACAAAATTGCAGCTGCTGATAAGAAAACTCACTATTGAGTTCTATTCAACAGGAGAGTACGGAAATCAATACTTAGAGTGAACCAGGGTTCGGAGTACTTAAAGTTAAAAACAATTTAGCTTCAAGTGCTCCTTGGACCCCGGGCAATTATTAAAAAGAAAAATGAAAAAGTAACTATAAATAAAAACAACAATGGACAGACCAATTGAAAAGAAGAAGGGCTTACAGAAAAAACACTTCGGGTATCTTGGTATCGCATTAGCAATGATTGTGCTGATATACATGGCATTCTTCGCTGATCGCACCTCTACATATAAAGTTGAAAAAGACAAACTTATAATTGAAAATGTTGTTGAAGAACAGTTCAATGACTATATCACAGTTCCGGGAACAGTTGAGCCAATAACAATAATCTACCTTGATGCTCAGGAAGGAGGCAGGGTTGAAGAAAAAGTTATCGAAGAAGGGTCTATGGTTAAAAGGGGAGAGATAATCCTGAAACTTTCCAATCCCGACCTTCATCTTAATATACTTGACAGTGAAGCCCAGCTTGCCGAAAAAGAGAATTTCCTGAGAAATACCCAGATCAACATGGAGCAACAAAGACTTCAGATAAAAAGAGACCTGGTTACACTTAAATATGATATTGAAAGGAAGGAAAGGAATTATCAGCAGAATGTAATTCTAATGAAAGACAACCTGATCTCCAGGGAAGAATTTATTCGCTCCAAAGAGGATGTTGATATGGCACGTCAGTCGAGAGAACTTTTTTTGGAACGTCAGAGACAGGATTCAATATTCTATTCAATCAATATAAACTCAATGGTGATCAACCTTGACAATATGCGTAAAAACCTGCAACTTGTAAGGCAAAGGGCTGATAACCTGAATGTCAGAGCCCCGGTAGATGGTCAGCTCGGACTTCTGACTCCTGAAATAGGTCAGTCTATACAAAGGGGTGCGAATATGGGACAAATAAATGTGCTTACATCGTATAAGGTTGTGGCACAGATTGATGAACACTATATTGACAGGGTAAGGACCCAGCTTTCCGCTACCCTTGATCGACAAGGTACTATGTACAACCTGCTAGTCAGAAGGGTCTACCCTGAGGTAAGGAACGGAACTTTTGAAATTGACATGATTTTCAGAGACACTATGCCAGACAATATCAGGACAGGTCAGACATATTATACCAGTCTCCAGCTTGGCCAGCCAAAAGTATCTGTTATGGTACCGATAGGTGGATTTTTCCAGGAGACAGGTGGTCAGTGGATCTTTGTTCTGGATCCCACTGAATCCTTTGCCATTAAACGAAATATCTCTATCGGGAGGAAGAACCCGAAATACTATGAAGTACTGGAAGGCCTCACACCAGGTGAAAAAGTTATAGTATCGGGTTATGAAACATTTGGAAAAAATGAAAAGCTTATTCTCAAAAAAACTAATTAACTATTAATAACTCAGGTCATGATTAAAACAAATGATTTAACAAAAATCTTCAGAACTGAAGAAGTTGAGACCACTGCACTCAATAAAGTAACACTCCATGTAAAAGAGGGAGAGTATGTTGCAGTAATGGGCCCTTCAGGATGCGGAAAGTCAACTCTCCTTAACATCCTTGGTTTACTCGATAATCCCTCAAACGGAAGTTATATTTTTAATGGTACAGAAGTAGCAAATCTGAAAGAGCGTGACAGAACCATTTTCAGAAAGGGAAATATCGGATTCGTTTTTCAGAGCTTCAACCTGATTGACGAACTTAATGTATTTGAAAACGTTGAATTACCGCTTATCTATCTGAAAATGAAGACCAGCGAACGTAAAAAGAGAGTAGAAGATGTACTTGAGCGTATGAAGATTGGTCACCGTGCAAAACACTTTCCTCAACAGCTCTCAGGTGGTCAGCAGCAAAGAGTGGCTATTGCCAGGGCAGTGGTAGCCAATCCAAAACTGATCCTCGCCGATGAACCTACCGGAAACCTCGACTCCAAGAACGGTATTGAAGTAATAAATCTTCTCACTGAACTTAACAAAGAAGGAACAACAATTATTATGGTAACCCACTCCGACAGGGATGCAAGTTATGCTCACAGAATTGTTAATCTGTTCGACGGCCAGGTTGTAACCGAAATGGCAAAATAGTCTGATTGTTCATGTGTAAGGGTGTGTCGCGACACACCACTACATAACACACAAGATAAAGTCTGATCGCTGGGATTATGTTAATCTCATGTTAATGATCAGATTCTTGTTTTATCATTGGAATTTTAGTTATAATTTTAGTTCAGACTAACTAACCATAAATACCTGCCATGTTTAAAAATCTTATCAAGACCGCATTCAGGCATATCCTGAAACATCCGGGGTACAGCGTTCTAAATATCCTTGGACTTACACTCGGAATATCAAGTGCACTCTTTCTTATAATATATGTTTCAGATGAGGTGAGTTACGACAGGTATCATGAAAAGTCCGAAAGGATCTATCGTGTATCATCAAAAATCACTGAACCCGATGACCAGTTCACCTGGATTGTGGCCCAGATCCCTTTTGGGCCACAGTTAGTTCAGGATTATCCCGAGGTTCAGTCGTTTGTAAGATTTATAAATATGCCAAGGGATTTATATAAATATGAAGACAAGGAATTTACAGAGGAAAATTTTTATTATGTTGATTCCACCCTATTCGATATTTTTACCTATAAAGTATTAAAAGGTGATGTAAAAGCAGCGCTTCTTGAACCTAATAAGATAATACTTACCGAGAGAATCGCCACAAGATACTTTGGCGCCGACGACCCGATTGGTAAAACACTCACCGCAGGTACCTCAACCTATGAGGTAACGGGAGTTATTGAAGATGTGCCCAATAACTCGCATTTCCGGTTTGACGCGATTTCCTCAAGGAACAATCTCCCTAAACAACTTGGAAGTTGGGGTAATTTCGGAGTATATACCTATCTTCTCTTCCCCGAAAACTTTGATGTAAAGGCCTTTGAGACAAAAATGCAGGCAATGTACGATGCATATATGAAGACGATATTCGGTGGTATGAATATAAAAATCGAATATATTCTTGAACCACTGACAAGGATCCATCTCTATTCAACAAATGCCGGAGAACCAGAACCAACAGGAAGTATAACATATGTATATATTTTCGCACTAGTGGCACTATTTCTTGTACTTATTGCTGCAATGAATTATATGAATCTGGCAACTGCAAGATCAGCACGCAGAGCCCGTGAAGTTGGCTTGAGGAAAGTAGTTGGTTCCCGAAGAGGTCCACTTATTGCACAGTTCCTGTCTGAATCGACGGTTTTTACTCTCATCTCACTGATATTAAGCCTGATAGTTCTGGTAATTCTGCTACCAAAATTTAATCTTCTCGCCGGGAAAGCATTCGATCTGCAAATTATTTACAGTCCGGTTGTTCTTGCAACCCTTTTAATTGTAATACTTTTTGTAGGAATAATTGGCGGAAGTTATCCGGCGTTTTTTCTTTCAAGGTTTAGTCCTGTTACAGTACTTAAAGGTGAAATAACACAAGGGTCTGCAGGAAGTCTTTTCAGAAAGATCCTTGTTGTTTTCCAGTTCTCCATTTCAGTTATAATGATTATCTGCACTCTGGTTGTCTTCAGACAGTTGAATTATCTTAAGACCAAAGACCAGGGATTTGACCAGAAAGATGTCATAAATGTAACGCTCAACGGACCAATGGTGCGCAAGTATCCCGTTCTGAAACAAGCGCTTAAAGACAATCCGGAAATTAAATTTGTAACCTCCACAAACACTGCCGTGGGTGAAGGCTCAGGGAAAGTAATATTTAATGTTGAAACAGACCAGGGAATGTTACAGCGAGGAGTTAATTTTGCGGTTGTTGATCACGATTTTATTGATGCACTTGGCATTAAAATCGCAACCGGAAGAGATTTCCAGGAGGATATGCCTTCGGATACGTTAACCGGGGCAGTAGTAAATGAGACTTTTGTAAAACGTATGAACTGGGCTGAGCCGATTGGCAAGAAGGTTGAATTGGGTGATGCCAATACCCTAAGAGCCAGAGTTATCGGAGTAATGAAAGACTATCATCAGACCGGCATGTATAATGAGATTGAATCACTTCTTTTGATTTATCGTGCCAGAAACAATCAGGTTTATATTAAACTCAGTGGAAATAATACCCAGTCAACGCTGAGTTTTATCGAGACAAAATGGAAAGAGATCTATCCTGACCAGCCCTTTACCTATGCTTATCTTTCGGAGAGGTTTAGCAGGCAGTTTGAAGCTGATGAAAAACGCGGACTCATCTTTACCATGTTTACAATACTTGCAATCCTAATTGCGTGTCTTGGTCTATTTGGTCTGGCATCATATATGGTTGAACAACGTACAAAGGAGATAGGGATACGGAAGGTATTCGGCGCAAACGAAGGCATAATACTGAAATTGATTGCGAAGGACTTTCTCGTACTTGTTACAGCAGGAATTGTTATAGCAATTCCGGTAGCGTGGTATTTTATGAGCAACTGGCTGCAGAATTATATCTACAGGACAACTATCGGGGTACCATTAATAATACTGGCTGCATTACTTACAATTGCAATAACATTTCTTACAATCAGTTACAAAGCATATCAGGCTGCAATAATGAACCCGGCAAATTCACTTAAAACCGAATAAGTCAATCGATATTATATTTTTTCATCTTGTTGTAGAGAGTCTGACGGGTAATTCCAAGCTTTAAGGCAACAACACTGATATTGTTGCCATACCTTATGATTGTATCAGCAATCAGTTTATGTTCCATCTCATTAAGAGTCATCTCCTTATGAATAAGGTTTTTTGGTGATGAGCTAAAGACAAAATCGGAAGGTTTCAATATAAGAGAATCGCTCATTATCACAGCTTTTTCAACTGAATGCTGGAGTTCCCTGATATTACCCGGCCATTCATAATTGGATAGCTTCTCCATTGTATGAGTAGCAAGCTTTATCCCTCCTTTCCCGTAACGTTCACAATGGATTCTGAGAAAATAATTTGCAAGAATCGGGATATCATCTACCCTGTCGCGCAGAGGAGGCACTTCAATCAGAATGGTATTGATCCTGTAAAGAAGATCCTCGCGGAACCTGCCATCGTGTACCATTTGCATCAGGTTGCAGTTTGTTGCGCAAATCAGCCTGATATCAACAGGGATCTGTTTATTTGAGCCTACTCTTACCACATACCGGTTCTGAAGAACGCTCAGCAATTTCGCCTGTGACTGAAGTGAAAGATTACCTATTTCGTCGAGGAACAGAGTTCCCCTGTGAGCCTGTTCAAACCGGCCTTTACGATCCTCCCTGGCATCGGTAAATGCCCCTTTCACATGACCAAATAACTCACTCTCAAACAAAGACTCTGTAATAGAACCCATATCGACACTCACCATCAGCTCCCCTGCCCTTTTAGACAGATTATGAATTTCACGTGCCACCAGTTCCTTACCTGTCCCGTTCTCACCTGTGATCAAAACATTTACGTCTGTCCCGGCAACTTTTCTGACAATATTCATCACATTAATCATTGTAGGTGAAGCACCAGGTACAATCTTCCCGCCTACCATATTTATCTCTTTTTTTAACAACTGGTTATCTTTTTTCAGCGACGATGCCTCAAGTCGCGAATGCCTCAGCTGCCATGCTATATTAACTGTTGCCAGAAGCTTTGAGTCTTCCCAGGGTTTAAGAATGAAATCAACAGCCCCTTCTTTTATTGCCTTCACTGCCAGCTCAATGTCGCCTGAAGCTGTTACAATTATAACACTAATACCGGGATCGTATCCAAAGATCTGCCTCATCCAGAAAAGCCCTTCATTGCCGTTATGTACCCCCGACTTAAAGTTCATATCGAGCATAACAACATCAACATCATTCTTGCCGAGTATTTCCAGTATTCTGTTTGGATTGGTAAGAGGGAGCACTTTTTCGAATTCATTTTTCATAATGAGTACCAGGGAGCTCAGGATAGCCTGGTTATCGTCAACAATTAGAAGTGTTCCTTTGATCATATTTCTACTTTAATCGAAAGACGGTACAAGTTACAAAATGTGTCAAAGAAATAGACATATTTTTAATTTCTTTCTGTTAAATTATTAACAATAGGAACTCTGACAAGTAGCTAACCAAATCGGAAATTACATTTCGCTTGAAAATCAATTTATTTACCCCAGCCCCAAGGGGAGTAAATTGATTTTCTTCGCTCCCCATGGGGTCGGGGTAAACGAAGAAAATCAATAGACTTTAATTCATTCTTCCTGATATTATCATAAAAAATAATAGAATTAAAATGCAACATTTCTTTCAATTAAGTGTCTTTCTATCAGAAAGAGTAAAACAGTAAAGCTATGACAGTAAAATTAAGTGCAAACGAGGTAGTCCTGAAAGCAGGTGATACTAACCAGGTTATTGAAAATAATACGATTGAAGGAAAACTGATTGTAACTAATCAGAGAATCTATTTCAAAACACTGGATGAAAAAACTGAACATTTTAATCTGGAAATTCTTTTCGATAATATTAAGGAGGTCATTTATTTCAGCCGTGGAATCTTCTCTGTAAAAGGATTAAATGTTATAACAAGAGACGGACAAACACTTTGTTTTCCTTTAAAGAAAAGAGATGAAATAGGCCAGTTAATAAACAGCATGTACTAGAGCACTTTCAATCACCATATACATCCCGATTATTATGCAAATCAGAAATCCCGCTTCCGCGGGATTTCTTCTATTCGTACCTGAGCGATACAACAGGATTCCTCAATGCAGCTCTGGTAATCTTAAATATTACAGTAAGTGATGTGGCAATAATCATTACTGATGCTGAAGCCATAAGCATTCCGACTTTAATATCAACAAAATAATCCCAGATGCTGTCCATAAGCATTACAGACATATAATAGCCACCTGTACAACCAAGAATGGAAGCGAGGATAAGGACAATGATAAACTTTTTACTTACCAGATACATCAAAACTGGCACAGGAGCTCCCTGTATCTTTCTGATACCCATTTCCTTGGTTCTTCTGATTATGTCAAGCGAAACCAGGTTGTACATGCCGATAAGAGATAATAAAGTTGCCACAATTGCGAGGAAGATATTTACCTTCATTATACTTCCGTTTATATCTTTCTCCTCCTGCATAAGATCCTCCTGAAGCCTTCCTCCGAAAATAGAATTTGTTTTAAGGTTCTTCCATTTCACAATAATGAATTCGAGAACCGAAGAAAGATCTTCAGGATTTGCCCTTACGGCAAGCAGACCACAGCGCTCCGATGGAATAATTCTGAGCATTGCGGGCTCTATTTCCTCCCACACTCCACCGAGGTAAAAATCTTCAACGACACCAATAACCGTCAGCCTCGTTGTATCGTAAAGAGTAAGAGTATGGCCAACAGCCTCTTTCCACCCAAAAACATTAACAAGTTTACGATTAACAATAATAGAATTATTGGCAATGTCGGCCTCCTCCCTCAGTTCATCAAACAACCTGCCTTCTTTGAGCCTGAGTCCCATTGTCTGTGCATAACTATGGCCAATATCCATTACGTCAACTTCAAGCTGTCTATCGGCATCTTTTACAGGACGCCGGTAGCTGCCATATCCAATATGATTTGAAGTTCCCTCAGCACTGATTACTTTTGGATTTGATTTAATCTCGTTCCTGAGGGAGCTTATATATGCCTGTGGAACAGGTACAATTATTGTTTTATCCCTGTCGTAGCCAAGGTCGAGTGTCTTTTGAAATCCGGCATTCTTAGCGAATACTATTCCCATTACTATAGCCATTACAGAAATAGAAAACTGTAGTGCGAGAAGAACTGATGACAAGTTTCCTGAACCCCTGAAAGGAGAGGCTCCCTTAAGGACATAAACCGGGCTGAATGCACTCACATAAATAGCAGGATATACGCCAGCAACAAAACCGGTTACTAATAAAAGGAGTAGAAGAAATACATAAAAGAATGCATATTTTGTCAGAGTCATTTCTATCGACATGTATGCCCACAGGCTGCTGTAAGCCGGCACCAGAAATTCAGCAATAATAATTCCCGTAAAAAGAGCCAGTAAGCATATTATAAATGTTTCAAGCATAAATTGTGTTATCAACTGACTCCTTTGTCCTCCGAATGCTTTTCTCAGACCAATTTCCTTAAGTCTTTTGCTGAATGTTGATATTGATGTATTAGCAAAATTAAAACATGCTATCAGGAGTATAAAGATGGCCATAACCGGAGGTGCAATAAGAGCAGCAGGGTGGAGTGAAGGAAAAAGGCCCGACGACCAGATGTTCCTTGAGCTCTCTCCTACATCGTCGAGTGGAACCAGATTGAACCTGTTAATCTTAAAATCTTCCCTTGCCCGGTTCTGTACAGGCAGGTAATTCTTAAGGGATTGACTTATTGATGAAAGAAATGATTTATCCTTAACCTGAATAAAAAATACGTTTGTCCAGTTTTTCCAGTCAGCATCTTTTACGCTCCACATCAGGAGAAAATTATCATAATGAGACATGATATCTATTCTGAAACTTGAATTTTCAGGAAGGTCTTCAAATACCGCTCCGACAGAATATGTAAACTCTTTATTCTTATCATTTACGATTGAGACTGTTTTGCCAATCGGAAATTCCTGACCGAAAAGGGTTGAAGCCATTTTCCTGCTGATAATTACATTCCCCTGATTCAAAAGAGATTTGGTGTCGCCAAGTACAACGGGAAATGTAAAAATGTCTATAAATTCAGGATCGACAAAAGAGATCTGTGCAGGGAAAATATTGTCACCTATCTTAACCGGAGAACCTGCTCTCATTAATCTTGCGGACTTTTCAATGCCCGGTATATCCTTTTTGGCCACAAGTCCGAGTGTAGACGGTACAATTCCATATTCCTGCTCCCTACCCTGCATATCTCGGAAGCAGGTTACCCTGTAAATACTCCTGAAATTTTCATGAGTCCGGTCAAACTCATAGTTGAACATATTATTAAAGAAAGCTACAATACAAACGGCCAGTGCAATGCCCAGACCAACAATATTAATAAGTGTATATACTTTGTTCTTAACCAGATTTCTGAAAGTAACGAGCAGGTAGCTTTTTAACATGGGATCATCATATTAAGGTTAGCCCCCATACTATTTTCCGGGGAAAATAGTATGGGGGCATAAATGTTTAAATAAATGATATACAGTGCTTCTTATTCATATTTTAACGATTGAGCCGGATTTACCCTGGCTGCTTTCAAGATACGGTAACTTATTGTCAGCACTGCAATTCCGAGTGCAATTGTTAATCCTGCAACAAATGTAAATAATCCCAGATTTATCTTATAATAAAAATTCTCCAGCCATTTTCCAGCCCAGTAATAAACAACTGGCCAGGCAATTAGTGCTGAAATAGATACCAAAGTTATAACTTCTCTTGAAATAACTATATAAATCCCGCCCACAGATGATCCCATTGCCTTCCTTACTCCTATTTCCTTTGTTCGCTGCTCGACTGTAAAAGAAGTAAGACCGAATAAGCCAAGTGAAGCAATGAAAATTGCCAGAATCGAGAATATGACTGCCATCTGCGCATTCTGTTTCTCCTGAATATACATCTGTTCAAAATCCTCATCCACAAAATAATACTGTAAAGGATTATTTGGTATGAACTCCTTCCACTTTGTTTCAATTGCACTTATTGTACTTGCGTAATTCTGAGCTGTCAGTCTTACAGTAATATAACCCCATAACATTCCATCATTCTGAAATTTCATTATATAAGGTCCGATTGGATTTCTGAGAGATTCAAAATTGAAATTTTTTACCACCCCGATAACAGGAAGGTAATTCATTTTTCCCGAATCACCCGGTTCTGCGAATCTTGTTCCTTCAATATTTATTATCGAAAAATCTTTCTGAGCACTTTCATTTATCAGGCAAGCCTGTTTATCGGTAGTAAACGACTCATCGAAAAACCTTCCGTTGGCTAAGGTCATGCCATAGGTATCCAGGTAGTTATAATCGACCCAGTTTGTCATCATAAGAAAAGTCTCATCTTTTCTTCCTTCTATTGTATATCCGTTGTTATTGTTGTTTCGGCCCGGTACGGCAGTTGAACTGGCAATGTTCATCACTCCCGGGATCTCTTTCACAGCATCTTTAAATGACTTCATTTTAGTGCCAAGAGCCCCGGCTCTGTTTATTACAATAAGCTGTTCTTTATTAAAACCAGTATCCTTTTTGAGCATATAGCTGATCTGTTTGTACATTATCATTGTACCTACTATAAGAAGAATGGATACTGCAAACTGAAATACTACAAGTACTCTGCGGAGTCTTCCGTTACGAATGCTGTTTTTTACACTCCCTTTAAGTACCTCATAAGGGTTGAATGAAGAGAGAAACACTGACGGATAACTTCCGGCAAGGAGACCAACAAAAATTGAGAATAAGAGGAGGACGGGAATAGTATACCAGTTGGAAATCAGCTGAAGACTAAGACTGGATCCCAGCAGGTTATTAAAATATGGCAGGGAAACTTTAATGAAGAGGACAGCAAAGATCAGGGATACAAATGACAGGATAAAAGATTCAGAAAGGAATTGAGCTACAAGCATTGCTCTTGTTGAACCGCCGACTTTTTTGATCCCGACCTCTTTTGCTCTTCTTGATGCCTGGGCTGTTGAAAGATTCATGAAGTTAATTGCTGCGATTAGAACAATAAGTATTGCTATACCTCCGAATATCGTAAGGTATTTTGGATCAACTGCTGCTTCAAATTCCTGCTGAATTGATGTATCAAGATGAACATCGCCGAGATTCTGAAGATAAAACCTGTATTTATTACCCTGTGATGACCAGTCAGTTATAGCAATTCCCATGTATTGCTGAATCTCAGGACCCACATATTTGATCAGAAGATCAGGAATTTTTTCTTCTATAGTTTTATAGGATGTATTTGGTTTTAATAAAAAATAGGTGCTGAAACTGTTACTGAGCCAGACTGGATTTTTGGATCTGGGATTAGTCATAAATGAAGCCAGCAAATTGGCTTTGAAATGCGAATTTTCAGGTATGTCTCCCATAACACCCGATACAATATATCTGACTGTATCAGTTCCGATTTTTATCGGCTTGTCAATTGGATTATCACTCCCGAAAATCCGTTTCGCGGTTGATTCTGAGAGCACTACCCTGTGAGGCGCATTTAAAAGGTTTTTCATATCGCCTTTAAGAACGGGTATCGAAAAGAAGTTGAAGAAGGAAGAATCTGCCTCCATAAGATCTTCTTCGGTAAAGGTCTGACTGTTATATTCAAGAACAGTAGGACCACGACCGGTCATCCTGAGAAAATCTTCAATTTCAGGAAAGTCCTTAATAAATGTCGGGCCCATGATGGCGGGAGAAGTTGCAATAGTTACTTCCTGACCTCCGATTTTGCCATTAAGAATTGTACGGTAGATCCTGTCTTTCTTTTCATTATACTTATCATAACTTGCCTCATTTATTACATATAAGGCTATAAGAAGGCTGCATGCGATACCTATTGAAAGGCCAAGAATATTAATTACTATATATGCACGTTGTCTTTTAAAAGAACGTAAACTATGCTTGATCAGGTTTGCGAACATTTGTTTAAAATAAAATGGTTAATATCAGTTTTTTATTAAGTCTGAAATATGTTTCAGATTCGGATCCGACTTAATAGACGCGAAAAAAAAAGAAACGTTGCACATCAGATAGACAACAGTCTCCCGGCTGCTACCAACTCAGGCTTAGAATACGCTTCTTCAGGATGAAAAATGTAACAAATGTTACAATTGCTGCTGCAATTCCGATTGAATATGTAACAGTCATTTGAAGTGAAAATCCATATTATCGGAAATAGAAAGAAACAAATAGAAATAGTTCTATTGGCACAACCTTATTTCAACTTTATTTCAACTTTATTTCAACTTTTTTACCATTTTCAGTTACTATAGTTTTTAATTGTTTGCCATCAACTGTCAGGTTTAAATTCAGCTTACTTCCAGATCGATTGACAGTGACACTGATATTCTTAGCTCCAAAAGCAATAATGTTATTCAAAGACATTTCGTTCCATGATGAAGGGAGCTGAGGTGTAACAGAAAATGAGTTTAGTCCTGTAGGTCTGAATCCGAACATTCCTTCTGTTATAACTCTGCAGTACAATGCACTCTCGGCAGAAAGATGACGTTGATTTCCTTCTGGCCAGGCTTCAACAGCATAGGGCACATGTTCGCCCAGTAACCTGCGGTTTGAATAATCAGTTAGATACTTCAGACCCTTTTCGGTGGCTCCTGCAGCGAATACACCCCTTAATCCATAGAGAGTTGAGCGGTCCCAGAATGTTGATGAACCTGCCTGTGTAAGTAAGCCCTGGTCTGTCCAGAGTCTTGGTGAAAACAATGCATCCATTGTACCCTGGGCCCTGTCAAATATACCTACTGTAAGAGGGATGCAGATCCACGAACGAAGGACATCATTTCCGTCATAATATCTGTAAGTATTGAACCCATCCACATTGGCCCCGAAATACTTTTCAATATTGGTTTTCAGATCCTTAGCCATTGTTTTATACTCTGCTATCAGCTTTGGTGATTTACCGAGGTCCCTTCCAAGAAATGAGGCCGATATCAGGGCGTCGTAAAGTAAGGATGATGTGCAAAGATTTGCCTTTCCGGCCGGGAACCTGCCTTCAAGTTCATCGCTGTCGGAGGATACCACCCCATTCTGATTAATCTTTCGTTTGCTGTATTCAATGCACCATTCAATTAAGGGCCAAAGCTCTTCAGCTGCTTTTTTATCTCCAAGGGCCAGAGCAAACCTCGATGCCCCGTAAGCAATCATTGCCTGATCGCCTCTGTCACCTGCTCCGTTCCAGAAATCTGTTCCTTCTGCTATTATTGAACTCGGTATTGGTTTGTATTCATCATTCATATATTTTGCAAACCAGCTCCACGAAACCATACCTGCCTCAATAGCAGTATGGTAACCTGTATATGCAAAGAAAGGATTTGCATATTCAGCCTGGTCGTTTGCCCATATAGCAGCATAATATGCTCCTCCACCCGGACCATGAACCAATCCACCTTTCGTTTGGTATATACTTTCCATGGCACGGATCTTGGCAAAGTCAAACATCCGGTCGAGTACAGGATCGGGCGATTTGAACGACAGATTACCAAACATCTGATCTACAAACAGGACTCTCTGCGAAAGTTCTTTTTCAATATCGGGGATAATTGGATTTTCGGTCACCCTGCGTCCGGAAAAGAGTACTGCAAATGTAAATTTCTCCTTTGGTTTAATTACATATATCCCAGAACCTAAAGTCTTTGCAGATATTTCGTAAACCCCGTAGACACTTTTTTCTTTTTGGGTACGACTGATTTTTTCAAAATCCTCAATTTCAACAATTATGTCCTTTGGTGAGTTGTTTTCGAGAGTAACTTTCTCAATCGCAAGAGGTTTATCAACCGAAGGAAAGAATTCACGCATGATGTCAATATTACTATTGATTATACCCCTGGATGTCAGGATTCCGCGTATACTGAAACCGATAATCATTTCATTTGCAGGCCGGTTGTTGATTTTAATTATCGGCTCAGCTTCCTGACCGAAAGTGTAGCTAAGACTCGCATGAGTATCATTTGGTATGGTCCGGAGCATAGGAAATACCAGTTGCCTGGTTCCTGAAAGTTTTCCTTTATCATCCACACCATATGTAGTTATTACAGAAATAAACTTACCGCTCATCTCAATATTATCGCTATGGGCTTCTCCTTTTTTAACAATCCATGAAATGCTTCCATCGGGCTCGATCGTCCAACGTGATTGTGATTGCAATGCTATTACCGGAATAATTGCTATTAAAATGGTTAACCAAAGTTTTTTCATATCTGAAGCATTTTACCAAGTGAATATACAATGTCTGATCCGATTTTACGAAAAAAAAACTTTATTAAATAATTTATTGGTTGTTCCATTTTTATCATTCAGTATCTAATATAATTTTCAAAAATCCAAAACATTTTTCAACTAATAATTGTTACTTATATAAGAAATAACAAATAAATAAGTTGGAAAACCACAACTGCATCTATTTAGATAAGATGATAATCTGTTATAATATCTTTTGAACTAAATTAATTTCATAACATGGATACAGTTCTGAATTTTGAAGATAATGGCAAAGTTGTAGAGCCGAATGAAAAGAAGCCACAGGTAAATATATTTTACAGTCTTAAAAATCCTCCAACCCAGGCAACCAGAGAAAATCCTGTATTTGAAGTCCTACTTGCCGAAGGTCGTGAGAATTTTGTAAAGTATATTGAATGGTTAGGTCTTGCTGACGATCCAAACATTGTAGTTCTCCCATCACATAGCAACTACTATTACGATGCGGAGGAGATGAAGAGTGTTAAAACAGTAATCAATTTAAAGAAACTCAATAAAATAAAAGAGATCAGGAGTTTTCTTCAGACTGTGTTCAATCATCTCCCGTACAGAAGCAATTTTATCGGTTGTTTTGTGGATAACAACAGAATAAATACATATTCAATAAAACTCGATTCTGCTTCAATTCATAAAAAGAAGAGTATTAATGCGATTGAAAACGGGATTGTTTCGGATGTCCCTTTTGTAAATATGATTTATAGCTTTATGGATTCCAGAACCAACAAAAACCTTTCTGAGGTAAGTGTCTCATTTCTACTTGATGAACTTGGTTTTAAAATTCTGGATATGACCGAACTCAACGGGCTTACATACTTCCATTCCCAAAAGGCAAGGGAATATACCGGTATTAAGAATCTTATTAATCATTGACAATTCCCAATTCTGAAAAGACAATTTTTACTTCTGATAAAAATGAGTAGTCTCAATACCTCTTTTTGGTCACGGGTTCTGCCATTTTTAATAAAATGGCGGTTATTGAACATTTTTCTCGGAATACTGGATATCCTTGGCATCACTCTGGCTTTCCAGCTTTCCTACTCAATAAACTATTCCAAGACCGGTGGAATATTCGCCTCAGAACCAAGTTTCCTATTCCTTTATCTCGGAGTGTTACCATTCTGGTTGCTGATTCTTTACCTGATTCAGATAACTGAAATTCCGCGGACAAAATCCTATACTGTTCTTCTATTTGAATATTTCCAGTCAGCGCTCGGAATAGCCGTGGTACTTCTTGTCATTTATTTTGTCTTCAAAATGATGTGGATCTCTCGTCTGTTCCTTATTGAATTCGCTTTTTTCGGACTCATTTTTTTGTACCTGATACGATTATTTGAGTACAAAGCATTCAAAAACTTCAGGGCAAGTGGATTTAATTACATTAATGTGGTATTGATTGTTGACGATTCATCGTCAACTTTTATTGATTCATTAATACATAATAGGGAATGGGGCTACAGGATTGTTGCCATATTTACCAGATCGTCAAGGATAAAAGCAAAATTCGCTAACAGGATAATTATTGTTTCGGAAGAAAATCTTGCAACAATAAGTGCATTGATGGAAGTAGAAATAATTGATGAAGTACTCTACTTTAAAACAAGTGTGATTGCGGCAGAAGTAAGGAAAGTTATCCGGTCGTGTGAGGAGCTGGGAGTTGTGTTCAGGTTAAAATACGAGAGCAGTAAAGCTCATCTGACAAATGCAATAGAAACAAGCATCGGAAATCAAAAGTTTCTCAACTTCATCAATGTACCTTCCAATTCTTACTCCATTGCAATCAAAAGATTTATGGATATTATAGTATCCCTGATCATGATAATAAATTTATCGCCTGTCTTACTGATGTTTACTTTCCTGATAAAGACTACATCAAAGGGACCGGTGCTCTACAAACAGGAAAGGGTGGGCCTTAGAGGAAGACGCTTCAACCTATTTAAATTCAGGACAATGGTTATAAATGCAGAACAACTGCAAAGAGGGCTCGAGTCAATAAATGAAGCTGACGGACCTGTATTCAAGATCAAAGATGATCCCCGCCTAACGAAGCTTGGAAAATTCCTTCGGAGATCCGGTCTCGATGAACTACC